>JALUTR010000001.1 GCA_027021785.1 Fidelibacterota bacterium
TTGATCGTCAATCCCGGAAACCACAGGCGCGTAATCCTGGTAAACGGTAAACATAGCAGTTGAGGTATCAGAATAATCATGCAGCGTTCCTACATCGGTTACTATAAAACTGATGGTTTCGCTCCCTGCCCATTCTGACTCAATCTGCCCAATTGTCACCTGACTGTTCTCATTAATATCCACCAAAAAATGACCTGCATTCAATCTGTACGGTGATTGCGGCGTACCGACAGAGATGCCGGATGAAAATTCTAATGTCTCACTGACCGGTAAATTCTGCTGATATTCATCATCATAAAAGCGAAATGAGATTTCTTCATTGGATGAATTGGAATAAACCGTCAGAAAATATATCCAGGCTCCGGCAAAGTTTGTTGCGGTTGCCGTCCCCCTGCATTCCCCTCCTGAAAAGGCTGCCAGTGTATGGGCGTTGCCGTCCGCCAATCTGCCCTGTGACTCGACGACCGCTGTTACGGTCATGGTCATCATATAATCCTGCGGCGTGACATTCCAGTTGGGATAGAGGTCTGTTTCTTCAGAAGGCGCAATCAGATAATCCCAGGCCACACTGTCGCCATCTGATTCATTCAGATAATCATCCAGAACAATGGACTCAAACGGTTGATAGATACCTACTCCCTGGCCGGGTATTACGCTCAACACAGGCGGATGGTCCGTCGGCAGAATGGTAAATATCACATCATCACCGGCAGACAAGCTGTCAGCCGTCTGATCGGTTGCTATGAAGGTAATCACCTCCGAACCTGTCCATTCAGGATCAATTGGAGATATGCTAACAACATTCTTACCATCGATGGATACAATAAGATTTGTATCTCCGCCGGTGCTCCAGGATACTGTATCATCATCCAGGAGAGTTACAAAATCATCCAGGTCAAAAGAAGTAAATGTATTTCCGATCTCAATTGTCTGATCGGGAATATCAGCTACAGTCGGTGGAAAATCATAGTTTAAAATAATATTCAATATAAACGGATCAAGCGCGGTTCCATAAGATGCAGATGGTTGAAACACAACCGTTTCCTCAATGGGATAAAGCATATCATCTTGTGACCGCCATGCGTAAAATTGGATTGAATCATCGGCTGCGTTTGAGTAGAATGTCAAAAAATACATCCACTGACCCAGTTTGTAAATTGGTTCGGCAATTCCCACACATTCATTGTTGGAAAAAGCAGCGATCATATCTCCCTCGCCCAATGGTGTATAATCCAACTGCAACAGCGCAGTCATGGTAGCGGAATATGTATAATCAGAGGGATTTACCGACTTGGTGGCAATGGCTATATCGGAATCCTCGTCCCCGTCGTTCGCTTTGTAAGTGAACATATCCGTAAAACTGCCGTTGCCGTCATGCTGGTAGGTTGCCATGGCTGTAAATGTTCCCGAGTTATAATTTATGTCTCCAATGGATATTTCTCCGCTAATATGTTGCGGCGGTGTCACCACCACAAAAGTAAATTCCGAAGGATCGCTGTCGTCAATATCCGTAGCCGTCAGGGGGATGGTGACCATTCCGCCATAGGGACCATTGCCCGTTACCGCCAACGCATTGGGGCGGTCATTCACCGGATTTACAATTAAGTTAAAGCCGGCGCTGTCACTGAGTGCATTTTCCCCATCATCGGTAACGACCACGCTAATATTTGCAATTCCGTTCCAGTTTGCCGCCGGTTTCATGGTTAATGTTATTCCGTCCAGGATTACAGCGACATTTGTTTCTGATGAAGAAACCGTGTAGGACAGATGATCGCTATCCACATCCGTGGCCGATAAGGTAATAACCTTTGACGTATCCTCACTGGTGGTTTGAACGCCTATCAGCGACAGAACCGGCGCGTCATTTACCGAAGTCACGGCTAAGCGCCGGGTTACACCGTCACTGAAATCTTCACCGTCATATACTCCGTATTCAATTATACGAAGTGTCGTATCCGGACTTTCGCTGGAGTTCCCATACGTAACCGACCCAAGGATTCCCTCATATTCTCCCAAAGTCAATTGTCCCGCGACAGTCATTATTCCGGTGGAATCATGGAAACTGATCGACGCATTTCCCGGATTTTCAACCATGAGCGTATCTTCATAGGACAGATAACCGGCGGTTATGACTATCCAGGCCGAATCAAGGTAACTGTCGTCGGGATCCATGATGTTCAATGCCGAAACAACCGTAATGGGATCCGCATTTTCCGTATAGTTTATCGTTGTATCGGCAAGGGTCAGAACCGGAGGATCGTTTACGGGAATAACAACAATGGTTCTGCTTACCGCTTCACTGTTTCCCCCGCCATCATTCGCAACAAATTCCAATAATCGGATGCCCGAAGACGGGTTATCACTTTTGTTCTTATACATAACCGCGCGCAGAGCAGTCTGGTAGTCTTCCACCGGCGCGTTCCCGACCAGGGTCAATATCCCGGAGGTATCATTATAATGGGCGGCAATGTTATTTAAACCAGAATAAACAAGTGTATCCTCCGTGGCATGATACCCGGCACTGAACCTTACCCAGGCGCTGTCCAGATGGGTATCATTTTCATCCGTAAGGATAAGATTGTGGGCTACCGCGGCAAAGCCCCCATTCTCAATATAGATCAGACTGTCAGATGACATGGTAATGACCGGAGGAATAAATTGAACGATCAAATTCGCGGTTACTGTGTCCGAAGCGGATACCGGGTTTCCCGCCAAATCGAAAATTGCATTCCCGCCGGAGGGGCTTATGGCTATGAACTCGTCCCCGCTGGGCGATCCTGTTATTGAAATCCATAGCCTGACTGACTGTTCTCCTCCCTGCAAAGTATCCCCGGCCACGGAACGCACACTGTCGAAGATCACAGCAGTGGCATTGCCACCATTTTGCGCGAAGAGTAATGAAAAATCATTCATATCCACCCCGCCGCCGTTCTCCTGCCCGGTATAGAGACCTTCGCTAAACAGGAGATCAACATAGGAATTGTTTTCTGCCATAGTCCCGCTTTCCAGGACGGGAGCTTCCGTATCGATCACAATCTGACTGTTCCCTGCCAATGAATTTTCCTGACCTGGTACAGCCAAAGTGACCACCGCACTATTTCCTGCTCCATCTATAATGGATCCGGTATTTAACATTAGCGCATCGGGACCGGTGTAATCCAAGTCAGGACTACTATCTCCCGGTTGGATAACATACGCAAATCGGATTGAGTCCAACCCGCTTCCGGATGAATAGGATGCCTGCCTGGTGCTTCCACCTGCGTCTAACTCCAACGTTGGGTCACCGGTAACAAAAACGGGCTCTGAAAATTGAACCAGGATTTCAATCGTTTCACCTGCCCGGTAACTTCCATCCGGGGTTAAGGCGCTCACTTGCAAAATCGTTGGCATGGATACGTCCGTAAGTTGGATATCGCCATCACCGCTATAAGATTCAACAACGGGGTAATCAAAAGCAGTGAATAAACCTGTATTTATTTGATCCCAGGCAAGATTTGAAGACTGCTGATTGTTGACAATTGTCATCTGTATGGTATAAAGATGATAATCCGTCCCCTGGTCCAATTGGACGCCAAACAATCCCTGCGCCAGATCAAGAGTGAAGTCCGTATCAACATAAACGCGAACTGCATCGCCGGAACCTGTTACCCCCACTGTGCTGACATAATTTTCCAGTGAATCTACTGGGGGGCCCTCGTAAATAATGACCGGATTTATCAATGCCGCGGAGTTAAAGGTGAAATACCAACTGCAGTCACCAAGACCGGAATTGCCCGTGGCGCTCCAATCGTCTGTGGGCGTAAGATGAACTTCCCAACTAAATATATCACCGGCTACTTGAACATTTTCAATGGCAATACCTGCACTCTGTCCAAGAACCAATGAGCCTATGCTCAATACCAATAAAAATGAAATAGTGTTAAAAAACTTAGGCATTTACTATGGTACACTGGTTGCTTTGTTTTTATTTCCGATGATTGGATCTTTATCGCTATTGGTGACGATGCCACTAAAATTTGTATCTGAAATGTAGTATCCGCTCAAATTCTTGTCATTCGACACCGCATCTTTGTCGGCATTGGTAATGATACCACTGGCATTCGTTTCGCCTGAAAACAGACCGTAAACCGCCGTCTCCAGTTGCTTGATACCGGAACCGTCCCCGTACACATTGGCCACGTTTGTGAGATCGATCAGGGTGTAAGGCGCGTCGCCGTTTCGTTTGAATGTTTCCTTTTCCGCGCTCATGATCGGCAAATGGTTTCGGTGCCGTATTACCACATAATAATCACCGGGAGCCGACTGGGAAAATTGCGCCTGCGGGCTTCCATCGGGCATGAGTACGTTCCCTTCTGAAGTGAGGAACATGGAAACGGAATCAACCGCCGTTCCATTCGCAATGCTGCGTAATTCCACGGCCACCCAATCCACCACGTTGGCGGGAATGTTGTCCACCGTAATATCGCCGGCAAAATAAGGCGATGTATGCGGAATGATCGCGTTGAGCGATGTGCTCATCGAGTCCCCGCTCACATCATAAGCGGCTTCAAGCCAGAGTCTGATTTGAGCGACAATGACATTGGCAAGAATTTCCCAGTTGGTATTGTTCCCGGAATCCACACTTTTAGTCGCTGTCAGTAAATCGCCGCCGGACGCGTCGGCGTCCTGAATATCCAGGTATTCCAGTGTGTGAGTCCCGCCCGGCGCGACGGCCAGACCAAACTGCCGGTCAGTCGAATCACTTCGCAACGCCAATAAATGTTGTGATGTCCCCTCCAGTGACAAGCCATTTTCAATTTTCTGATATGAACCGGCCTTGAAAACCAGCGTATCCGGTGCTGATGTGGATTTGACCAGGTTATAAAAAGAAGAGGAACCGGAAATTGACTGCCTGGTACCGTCAAAGGTGATTGTACCGCTGTTATGATTGAATGTGCCTTGGTTGATCCAGTTTCCTTTAACTTTTATCGCCGCCCCGAAATCCGGTTTAAAAATTCCATCGCGGTTAATACGGACATGGGTAAAGACCGAATTGTTCGCCGGCTGAAACTGGCCATCATCCACCAGCAGTTGTCCGGTCAGCGTCATGGATTCCGCATCCACATCATTATTATCAAAGTCAGACTCAGCGTAAGTGTTGGCAATGAATAAGTTGTGAAATGCCACCGATCCCGTTATGCGCTGAAGTCCACTACCGTCCATAATAATAGTGGAAGCATTCCGGCTAAACAGCCCCGTATTATTATCCCAGTTTCCTTCGCAGTAAATCGTGTCTGACACCACGATAATTCCGTTATTGACCACACCGCCGGTACCAACATCCAGGGACGCCCCGGACATCACTGTCAGCTTATTGGATGCGGTAGTCGTCATCTTATCCACCGCCACCGGTGTTGTGATGTACAGATTCCCTGCCAGAACACACTGTGTCATCAAATATAAGTTCAGGAAGATGCTTCTATACCTTGTCATCTCATCGCTCTATCATGCAGCGCTTATGTTCATTCTTCCCCGTAGCGTTGCTCATCTCATATCTTTTAATCTACAACTACAATACCCAAATTATTCGGCGTACTGTTATTATCGGTTAACGTTTGCGATCCGGCGCCGTCAAAGGTTGTTGTTCCCGTTCCTTTGGTCCAGACAGCGCCATTTTCAATCGTTAAATCACCGCCAATATTCACATTATAATTCCCGGAAAGGTCCAACGTCCCATCCGTAATAGTGATTGTATTGTCCACATCCAACGCTGCTTGTGGTATAATACTTTGATTGGTTGTGCCGGTATTGTTCAGCGTCAGATTGTAAAATGCTCCCGTTCCAGGTGTGAGGGTTTGGTTGGCTGTACCGTTGAAAGTAACGGTTCCTGCACGGGCCGTAAAGGTTCCGCTATTGGCCCAATTGCCGGCAATGGAGATGGCATAATTACTTCCGCTGGCCGCATCTAATGTGGAACCGGAAGCGTTGGTGAGATTCCCATTTACCGTAATGGTTCCTCCCAATGTTTTTGTCCCGCCGCTCAACGAAAGATTATTGTACACATCAGCAAACACGGTCTGGGTTGTGCCGTCATAAGTGACCGTACCGTTATCACTGGTGAGAGTCCCCAAGCTGGTGACGGTTCCGGCGAGCTTCAGGCTGGCGGCGCCGGTAAACATAAGCGTTCCCCCCGTGGCATCAAAACTGCTGTTGGCATCATAGGTCCCGGTGCTGATGGTGACGGTTCCGTTGATGTCGCTGGCGCCGGCAGCAGTCAGGGTTCCGTCATTAATCGCAATGGTACCGTTGTTGGTGACCGATCCGGAGGTGGTTAATGACCGTGACTGTCCACTCTCGAAAGTCAGCGTTTTGGTGGCATCAACCAGAAGATCGGCGATCGATACATTCGCATCCAGGGTGACGTCATTGCTGATCTTGACATTATCCGTCGAAACAGGAACGCGCCCCAAATCCCACGTACCGACTGTATTCCAATTGCCGGATGCAATTGAACTGAACTGGATAGCCGAAAAGGACCAATAACCGGTAACACCGCCCAGCGCATAGGAATTTGTAGCTGTTATAGAATTCGATGAAGTTGCGTTAACATCATTGACTTTAACATAGTCAACGCTTTGTGTTCCACCGGTATTGCTGATGGTGGCCGTTGTGGTGCTTGAGCTGCCACCCGGATTCGTATTCTGGATGGTCAATTCATTCCCGCTTGTACCGGTCAATGTCAAATTATTTGCCACGGTGTAGGTTTTACTATCGGCGAATGTGAGCGTCTTGGCCGCACCGGGGACAGCGTAGAATTCGTAAAAGTTCATATTATTCCCGGCAAATGTAGCCGCGCCGGCGCAGGTAAATCTGCTTCCGGCTGTAGGCGCCGACCAGGTACCGTTGTTCGTCACGGTCTTGCCATCCGCTAAGGTGAGATCATAACCTCCCATTGCAAGCGTTGTCCCGGTAGCAAGGGTAATATTTCCGGATATGTATGTCATATCTTCACTTAACGTAAAGGTATTGCCGCTGGAATTGAATTCCACATTACTCAGACCGGCAAACCCGGTTGAAAGGGTCGCCCCCGAAGCGCCGGTGAACTTGGTTGTTCCCGTACCACCGATGGATAAAGCGCCGGAAGTCAATGTATTATTACCATCCATCGTGAGCGTACCGTTATTAGTGACCGTCCCACCGTTATCATCGAACTCTACAGCGGCCAAAGCCAGAGTTGCGCCGGCATCCACCGTCAACGTTCCACCGGCATTGATTTCCAATTTATCCGATGCAGTGACCGTACCGCCGGTATTGCTGATCTGCAGGCTATAAAAAGGTTTAGCGTTCGAGGTTATACTCTGTGCAGATGTGCCGTCGAAGGTTACCATTCCGGTGCCGGGTGTAAACGCGCCGGTACCGGTGAAATCCCAATTCCCCGCGTTGGTGAACGTCCCGGAAGTAGCCACAAAGGTTCCCCCGTTGACATCAATGCCACTGCTGCCGATGTCCCAGGCGCCGGACGGTGTCGCCGTTACCGCTCCCGCCGTCCAGACAATGCCGCCGGCTGTTAACGAATATGTACCCGCGGTAAAATCGCCGCTGGTATTGGTCAAAGTCCCCTGAACGGTGAAATTCGCCGGCAGGCTCAACGTACCGGCACCATCATGTTCCATATTTCCGTGCGTTACATTCAGGGCCGTTTGGGCCGATCCGGAGGTGTATTTGATCGTGGAATTCGCGTCGGGCGCCAACGTTCCCGTAAGCGTCCAGCTCCCGCCGGAAATGGTCGTGACGCTGCCGGACCCAAGCGTCAGCGTTTTTCCGGAAGCAATGGTGACAGACTGTCCCCCAGCATCCAGCGTATTCGTAATCGTTGCGCTGGCATCAAATGTTTTTGCGCCACCGCTGAATAAAACTTTATCAAAGGGAATGCTTGTCGCCGATCCGGCTATGGATTGCGTGGTTCCATCAAAGGTGATCTGAGAACCTGAAGCCGCCGTCAGTGTGCCGTTATCGGTAAACGTCCCGCTGCATTCCACCACCGATGTCCCGGCCATCGTGAGGGTCCCGGTGATGGTGATGGCGCCATCCACATTGACGGTGTTTCCGGATTGAATCTCTAATTCGTCACCTGTTTGAATGGTTAGCGCATCCATATGTGTATCTGTAGCAACTATCAGTTTCCCTCCGTGGAGATATCCGGTAATTGACATCAAACAAAACGTAATATACAAATAAACTTTTCGCAGTTTGATTTTCATGGTTATTTCTCTCAGTTTATATTTATTCTACAACAACTGTCCCCAGATTATTTGGAGAGCTGTTATTATCCGTTAGTGTTTGGCTCACAGACGCATTAAATGTTGTTATCCCGCTTCCTTTGGTCCATGTTGCTCCATTTTCTATAATTAAATTCCCACCAATATTGACGTTATAAGAACTCATTTCAATTGTGGAACCTGCATTAATCGTGAGATTACCATTTAACGTGATGTCTCCTCCCAGCGTCTTCGTTCCCCCGCTTACCGATAGATTATTATAGGTATCACTGAATACAGTTTGCGTCGTCCCATCATAGGTCACCGTTCCGTTATCGCTTGACATGGTTCCCAGACTGGTTACCGTTCCTGCCAGATTCAAGCCGGCTGCACCGGTAAAAGTAAGTGTACCACCGGTGGCATCGAAATTCCCGTTGGCATCCAGGGTCCCGGTGCTGATGGTTACCGTACCATCTATATCACTGGTTTTGGCCACGGTTAACGTATTGCTCCCCAATGTAATCGTCGTGGACGGATCCATGGCAAAAGTATTTACCGTCGCATTCACGTCCAGAGTAACGGCATGGCCGATGCGGACATTGTCACTGGAAATCGGAACCCGTCCTAATCGCCACGTAGCGGTTGTATTCCAATTACCGTCGGCCTGGGAATCGTTGAACACGGTGGAGGTGATCCAGTCGCTGCCGCCCCCGGTGGTGACCATGTTCGTCAGCGTCCCATTATTGGTATTGGTACTGTTATCGGTCAGTGTTGTCCCGCTGCCGTCACTCATCTGATAATAAGCGGCCAAACCGGTTTCATTTCCATTCAGCCCCTGTACCATATATTCCCGGATTTCTCCATCGGTCAAAGCGATACTCCATAATGAGGCTTCATCAATTTGGCCATCAAAGGAGGAGTCGGCATAAATCGTAGTATGATCAGCGCTAAACATGTTGCCGATGGTGGCACGATTGGCATAAGGAGTTAACGGAGCTGTAGTACTACTATAATTTAATGTGTCACCATTCAGGAAGAACCTTACCGTACCGTTGCTGCGCCGCATGGCCAGGTGATACCATTGGTCCGTACCTGGTACCTGCTGATTGGTCAGATGCCACGCCGTTACACCGAATAATCCGGTTATTTTATCGCCGGAAAAGCCAAAACCATATCCTCCCGAATCATCGCCATTATAAAAGACACATCTCCAACCTCCGGTTGCCGAGAAAGAACGTGGTTTGACCCAGGCCATCATCGTCCAGTTATCCGTACTGGAAATGATTGATGCATTCATGTCCACATAGTCATCCACACCGTCGAAATCCAGGGCATAGTCCTGGGCATATGCCCCGGTGTTCAGAGCAAGTATGAGTAATATAAATACAGCTTTTTCCTTCATCGGATTTACATCCGGTCGGATCTGTAATTTCGCCGACGTCCCGCTAAGCCATCGAAAAATCCGGCTATGGAGCCATTCCCCTGTGAGGTTTTCATTTCAGCAATACCAACTTGCGCGTTTTTACATAATCATTAGCACGAATCTGATAAATGTATATCCCGGCGGATACGGGAATACCGTTGGTATTGACGCTATTCCAGCGAATAAAGTAATACCCCGGCTCCTGCCGTTCATTCACCAGTGCAGCAACCTTTTGGCCCAGGAGATTGTAGATGGTAATCGTCACATCTGATTCTTCCGGTAAACCGTATGCAATTGTTGTAACCGGGTTGAAAGGATTGGGGTAATTCTGCGCGAGACTGTACACGTCCGGGATATACCCTTCATCGCCAATCCTCAGATAACGGGCATTCCAGGTAAAGGGTTCTGTTATATTGCCCACCACACCATTGGGAACAAAATCAACCGTTTCATCCACATAGAGAATCTCATCCAGGTCCGCATTATAGGACTGGAATTCGATTGTCTCCGGATCTATTCCCGTACCATAAACAGTCATAAAGACCAGATATTTATCCAACGCTTCAATGTAAACCGGCTGGGCAATCCCACGGCATTCCGTTCCCACAAAAGCGCCGATCAAATCATAGGCATCCGTGGACAGCGAATCATGGGTAATCAATTGCCCCGTTATGTTCATGGAATATTCATAGTCCCCTGGAACCACGTTCCAGTCCGGTGTCCCCCTGGCCAGTTTGGGTTCAAAATCACCCTTGGGTATTAATTTCATAACCGGCGGCGGGTAAAAGGGATAGAGTAACTCGCCGGAGTAATAGGACTTCAGCATGTAACCCAGTTTGGGGTTCATGTACGTTAAATTACCGATCCAGCCCAGGCCTTCCACATACTGGGCGTAGGCGAACTGGTTTTTTATCACGTCACCGGTGGCGGACGGCAACGAATTAAGCGCGTAATCCACCGGGTAACTTACCTGAGGCGTATAGCCGATCCAGTTCCAGCCGCTGGTGATTTCAATCGTGTCCAGTTCTGTATCCACCGCATAGCCCACCATCTGGAGGGTATCGGGATTGGTGAGTTTGATCATCGCCATCGTTTGGTTACTAATCTCCGTCAGCGTCCCCACCCATTGATGAACGGGTGTGCCGTTGTATTCGGATACAAATTGCGAAAAGCTGACCTGATCCCGAATAATATCGCCATCGACCGGCGACATATTTGCCAACAGGTTATTCACGGTCATATCCTCGTTATTAAGGTTCAGCGAGAACCAGGTCCATCCGGCGGGATAATACACACTGGAAATAATCTGATTAGTGGCAAGGATGGCTTCGGGGTTACTGGGTGTGCCTAACACCGTGTTGGACTTAAACTGAAATGTGGTCGAACTGTCGGCCCAGCCTAATTCGATCCAGCCTAATTCCATGCATTGGGACGCATCCCAGACCCGTAGGGAAAGCTCTTCACCGGAACTTTCATTGCTGTAAACGGTGAGGAATACTTCATAGGGATGCGTATTGGGGACATTTTCAAGCTCAGGGAGATAGATGACGTCCCCCACGCCACGAATTTCTTCGCCGTGCAGGACAACAATCCGGTCATAGATATCCTCCGACAGTCCGTCTTCCGTTGACAGCGTCGCCGTGATGGCCATGGAGTACTGGTAATCCGCAGCATTCACGTCCCAATCCGGTTCGTAACATAGTTTCCGGATATCCACAACCATCGGTTCGTCCCCCATGGTTCCGGCGGCATAGATCGTCGTAGAGTATTCGCCGAAATCCAGTCCTTCCGATAAGGCGATGGTTATATCCTGGCGGGCACCGGGCGTCAGGGTTCCACTCATAGGAGATACATCCAACCAGGTGGGTAAATCCAGTGGCGTGCCGCCGGGAATTGCACCTTCCCGTCCGCCGATTATTTCCCAGCTACGATTGGAACCGCCATTATTTGTTATTGTCCGTGTGGTGGTGTATTCTTCGTCCACTTGAATCACTACATTATCCACATTCGTCCCTGACCATTCCAGCGGATTACGGTTGACGAAAAACTCCCAAATGATGGGATCGTCCACCGCCCGGGTATTGCCGTACATATCCTGCAAATTATGTATTTCACAGCGGAATATCTGATTCTCAAGAAACATGTTTGTCACGTTGGGTTCAAAGGTGATCACGTTGTCACCACACGTATACGTATAATCCATTGGATTGCCGGTAACGGTATTGTAAAGCATAATATCGCCTGCACCGGGATTAATTTCACCGCAGGCAACCTCCTCATTAAAGGTGACACGGATTAAATCATCCGGACCAAGAATACCGTCCACCGGTTCGGGCAGACCCAGAACCTGGGGTGCGCTCCGGTCAATCAACCCGGAAACCACCTGAGATGTGCCGGGATACTTACCGCCGGTACACTGTGCCTGGGCGCGCAGCTCGTAACTGCCGTCGATAATGATATTTTCACTAATATTAAACGGCATTAGCACGTAATCATCGATGAGGGAATCGGTAGGAACGGAATAGGCGGTGAACCAGTCACCCACACCAGCCCGATACTGAAGATCAATACTGGTCATGAATGTATCCGCGGGCCAATTGTACCCGGTCACAGTTACCCAGAGTGTATCACTCTCGTGGGAGCTGTCTATCAGCCAGCCATCCTCCGGAGAAGTAATTTGGGACTCGGAACAGGGTTCCTGGAAGTGAACGGAGAAGTCCACCGTATCCGCTAATTGCAGGGCGAAACCATTTTCCCATAATTCATATTCGCACGGCGGCACCAACTGGATCTGGAGATTATCATACTTATACGCTTCCGGGCCACGATAAACCTCCATCGTAGCCTCAACGTTTTGACCGTACGGTATAAAGAAGGACAATCCATCGGCGATGTTATACCCGTTCACGATGACGAGCGCCGCATCCGGATTACTCACATTAATCATACGGAGTTGATATTCCCGGTCTGCTTCGGCCGGACTCAGATTTCCCAGATTCAACGTGAATACGGCCGGATCATCCGGGGGCACATCTACTTCCAGACTGGAATTGATGGATAAGGCGGCCTGATCAAAGGGAACCGTATTGGCTTCCCAGGGACAACTGGAAAACCCGCTGATCGTTACAAACACCGGTGAACCGTACATTTTATCCTTTTTAATGTCCAGAGTGAAATTGTCACCGATATCCGCATCCGCCAGAGCGTATCCAAACGTGTTCGATTCCTCATAACCCGCGGTCGCACTCATGCCAAATGTTATTCCAAAAGTAGTTTTTACACCACCATTGACTCCAACTCCATTCGTTGTCAAACCTAATTCCGCAGCGAATTCCTGGGTAACCTCATGTTCAAATTCCACTGTCGTATTTTCGGAAAGGGTGTTTGTCTGCTCCGACTCATAAACCGTCCCGGCGTCAAAAGAAACATTTTCAACAAATTCCGCATTGGCGCGGTTTTGTTGATTCATCGCCAGAAAGCTTTGCCACATGGCGATGGATGCAGTATCGCCAATCGTCTCCAGGTTGGGAATGACCGAATTCAGGATTTGGTATTCGGAATAAATATAGGTAGTGGCGAAACCGGTGGGTACGATAATGATACTGGGTTTAACCTCCACTTCGCAGGAGTCGGTGATTCGCAACAGGTCTGTTATTCCATATAGCAGGTTTATGGCGCCACCCATAAAAACATCCCCGCCGGTTGTGGTGGAAATGGTCTCGGTTGATTCTAAAGACATTCCCAATTCCTGGGTGCCTTGTAAACGTTGAGTTACTGTCGTCGTTTCGGTAAAGTCCAACGTTGCGTCAACTTCGATTTCCGTTGAGAAAAACGGGGTTCCCGCTTCCGTCACAACATCCACGCCCTGTGACACCTTTGTGAACTTTTCCACTTCACTGGTAAAACCGGCTGAAAAGGATACTGCCGTTTCATAGGTTGTGTTTTGTGACCAATAGGCCACACTTTCATTTCCCGGCGGGGCATGAATAATCATTAACGGCACCGCCGGGGTCGTCGTGGCATACGCCGCGTCATTCCGCGGTTTGTCTCCGGTTACGATTGTCCATTCCGTTGTACTGGTTGTTAAACCTTCCGGCGTGGTGGCCACCACCTGAATGGATTTTTGGTAGGGATGCGCGCCACCGCCCAGAATATTCGGCTGTCCGGGAGTGACAGACAAATCATATTGGCCTCCGCCAAAAGTGTATTCTTCAACGGTCGGAGTCGTTTTGAGATTATTGAATACCTGCAGACTCCCCGTATCGACCGGACACAAATAGGTCGTTCCCGAGGCATGATCTACATATTCCTCAAAGACATTTATCGTTAATGGATAAGAGGCGTTCATTTCCATAACACGCGTATTACATTCATTTTCAGGCATACCATCAATACGGACCACCGGGTTGGAATAATAGATAAAATCCAGGGAATCTTTATTCTCCAGGACTAATGAAACATTCCGGCCATCAAATTCAATATTCGGATCCGGATGATTCACGGTCACCTGGAATTCCAGGGGTGGAAGGTCGGGGGATACATACGCACCTGTAATCAGATCCGGAATGATCGTTTCTTCGATACAACCGCTCACCGAATGGAAGGTGACTTCGATCTGCCCCTGTGAAGGATTGATGGGATATTTGCAATCGCCGCCGCCAACCACACCGGAAATGACGCGCGTGGTCCGGTCATCGAAAAACAAACCGGAAATCGGCTGTACCATCATCGGCAATTCAATCGACTGGGGGATAAATTCATGAAATTCTTCGGCGATATCGCCCACACCGCTTCCGGGAGTTTTATACCGACAACTGAGTCTCTGCCCCACGGCTCCCGGTTCCAATTCCACGATGAATTTTCCATCCGCATCGGTATAGATCGGGGGAATAAACGATTCACCGTTCAGCAATATCTCCACCCCTTCCTGGAAACACGCGGTTCCTGAATAACGTACATATCCGCTTACCGGAATAAGGGATTCATCGGTAAAGTCAACAAGATCAACCGATGTATTAGAGGCATTCAATGTGGCCTGGCGACTCTCCGGCTCATACCAATGATCAAAATATTCATTCAACGGAATATCATTATTCCACATGTTCTTTAAGGCGACTGGATCGGCACCCACAATGGTTCCCGTAACCGTGCCGGTGGCATCGGTAATTAAACTGTCCACGCCCTCGTTCATTCGCCAGTAATCAATTAATCCATAATTATCCCCGTCCAGAACCTGGTTCATGGTGCCGCCGACCTGCTCCGCCGAGCGCCCAACACCCCAAAGTCGGATTTCATCCAACCGACCTTGGAAATAGCCGCCGGATTGTCCCGGTGACGTCCGGGCAATCACGATCTCCGATGGGTCCGGAATAACCTGGGTAATGATTTCCGAACCGATTTCTTCGCCGTCCACATAAAGTGTCAGCGTAGTGTTATCATTCGTTACAGCGTAATGATGCCACAGGTTATCATTGAAAGCCGTGCTGGTAATTTCGGTCGCAAAATGCGCTGCCTTCACCTGGCCGTTCACCAGGGTTACCGAAAACCGGTGACTGTCATCCGCCGGATCCACTGCGGCAAAAATAGTATGATTCCCGCTTGATGGCGTTTTAAACCATCCTTCTAACGTATAACCTGCGGTCAGGTCGACGCGCTGACCCTGGAACCGGATATAATCGTCGACGCCGTCGAATTCAAGTGAGCGCCCGATGGGAGATGACAGACCAGGTGTCACGGTAAACACCGTACCGTCCCCGTAATAGATTCCCTTGATCGCGTAATTCCCGTTATCATCGGTGAGTGCGCCGAGAAAGACAGGCGCAATTAAATTGTCGCGTTCAATGTTGCATATTTCACCGTCAAAATCCGCATTGGTAAGATCGAAAACAACCTCACCTTCCACCTCGTCAAACTTCCAATAGGCCGCCAAATTGTCTTCCTCTCCCGAAAGAGTGATATCCATCATTTTACGTAAATCATCCCATTCGCGGGGTATAGCCCATAGGCGAATATCATCCAATCGACCTTTGAAATAATCCAGTGGTTCCCGCGGCCCGCGCTTACCAATAACGATTTCCACCTTGTCATTAATCTTCCCGCTTGCCGTAGCTTCCCCTACTAAAAAACCGTCAATATACATAGTCATGGATGCGTTGGAATCAGCATATACAACAGCAAGATGATGCCAATCCTCGCCAGGACCGGCATAAGAGCCTACTGTGACTATCTCCGTACCTGCTTCTCCGGCACTCGGCTGATGTGTCCACGTCACCTTACCTTCTTCAGTTAATCCCAAAGTGATATAATGATTGGTGGTATTTGAATCCACCGCCGCAAAAAATACCTGTTCAGTAAGTTCCACAGAGCGAAACCAGGTTTCGATCGTATAATCATTTTCGAAGCAGGTAAACTGACGATTCGTGTTGATATCATTATCGAACCAGAAAATATAACCGTCACCGTTAAATTTGGCGCTGCGGCCCAGGTTAGGTGTCAGCTTGACTTTTGTATTAATTACCGGATTCCCGCTGGGAGTGGACACATGCCCGGTAATCATCCCATTTGGATTTAAAAAACCAACATCGTCGTCAGTAGGGCTTTCACCCATACTATTCTCAACCGATACGCCATAGGTATAGTACATCCCTGAAAAAACGTTGAAATCCAGATATTGCGTCTGCGTTAACGGCAAAGTAGTTAACGCATAACCATTCCGATACAGAGTTACTTCATCGCTGGTCACTTTCGGACCGGTACGGTCACCTTCTACGTTCCATTCAATGAATATAAAATCCTGGTAATCGCCATCCGATGCCCAAACAAGCGGCGCAGCAGGTTCGGTTAAATAATAACTCCAGAAACCGGTGGTTACTTTATAGGTATAATTGGTTGTTGTTGAAAATGTTGTTAACGGTTGACCAATCGTAGCGATGGTGTTATACTCATTGCTCGTCATTTGTCCCGTGGCGGAACCGGTGATTAACGATTTTTCCACTTTATAGATCGGCTCACAGAGCTGCGATAGCGCCAGATTGGGAATGAACCACATTACGAACAATAAGAATAAACCTGGTTGTTTTCGTTTTTTTAACATAATTCTATTTCCAAATAATTATTATCCATTCCGGACCTCTTATTGCTTCATCATCCGGTAGATGATTCAATCATGACCTCCGGACATGTCCATGCAGACCGAAATAACCGGAGATTCCCCGGTTTTATTCACCAATTCCATTCAGAGGAAATTTTGCGCTGAATTTCTCATTTTTCGTTGGCGAATTACTTGCCGCCATTAATCGTTCAACCAGGGATTCAATTTCCGCCAGCCGCTTGCTCATCGTTTTCAATTCGGATTTCGCAGAAGTATTTTCCGCTTTGAGCGCTTCTATCTGTGCCTGCAGGTCTGCAATTTCGGCGTCTTTTTCTTTTTTCAGCTCTTTAATTGCTCCCACGGCAATCACGCCAAAATCCGAGTACCCCAGCATTTTGACTTTAAAATCATATCGATCGTCTTGATATTCACTGACTATGGTGGGGAAATACGGTTCCACTTCCTGCGCAATAAAGCCGATTTCCTTATTTTTCTGCGGGTTGTCTTTGAAGTTGAAGTTCACAACGTTCAGTTGCATGACCCGGTTCAGCAGGTTGGTTTCCGAATGGATATTTTCCTTTAACCGCAGGTCAGAATAAAAATCCCAGTTGCTGTCACCGTCATATACAACATACCCATTACGTCCGGAAATAGTAGTCAATTTCATCCGGATACTACCGTTTGTATAAAAGTCCAGTACCCCATCCCCGCCGGAATGGATGCCGGTATCATTATCACCCATCGTTATATAGTACAAACCTCCGGTTGCGCCCCCCAGGTTGATCCGATCCGCCAATATATTCCCCCCGGCAACCTCGAGTTTGTCACGGGGAGTATCGGTTCCAATGCCGACCTTTCCGTCTGTTCCGATAAACAGATCCGGTCCGCCGCTATTATCACCGTATAACTTCAGGTCATTATAGCCAAGGATTCCTTCAACACCACTAATGCTGGCATCGTTGTCCAGCACAATGCCATTCAAATAAGCGGCGCCACTGACATCGAGCGTGCCCACGACGTCCAGGGTATTGTCCGGGGTTGTCGTCCCGATCCCAATCTTGTCAGCGGTAACGGTCATTATATCGGCATTATTCGCAACAAGATAAAATTTTCCGTCGCTTGCCCAATCCAGGCCAGTGTCCGTATCCCCCAAAGCAAGATCAATGGCCGGTCCGGTGGTCCCGATGCCGATATTGCCATTCGCCCCGGAAATGATTCCGCCGCCACTGCCAAACTTTATCGAACCGACGGTGTTATCCTGGGCGCCATACAGACCCAACGTATTGGCGATGTTTATATCCAACAATCTGGAATCATCCCCGATGGCAAATTTGCCGTCATGGCCAATAGAAAAAAACGTAGTGCCGGCAATTTTGAAATTGATATTTCCGGTTCCATTGGCAAGGTCATCCGCGGTGATATTGGCATCGCCGGGAGCCGCCAGCGCCGAGGCCGAACCACCAAAATCCGCGGAGGAAAGACTGGAGCCATCGCTGGCGAACTGGATCACACTCCCTGAATCAATGATGAGATTCCCGTCGCTATCCACCCGAATGTTCCGATTATTCGAGCTGCTGCTCTCAATCTTCAGCAAATCATCACTGGCATTTTGCGTAATAATATGGAGCCCCGCCTGGGGATTCGTTGTGCCCACCCCTACATTTCCTGAAGACGGAAAGGAGTTATCCACGCCCAACACCGCCATCGATGTAGGAAAGTTGGCCAGTTTCATTCGCGGTTCCAATTCCTGTCCGCCTTCCACTGAAATACCGATATAATACTGGGTGTTAAAGGTTAAACCGGTCATGGATGTTATCGACCCCAATTCCACAATATAAACACCGTGTTTAATGCTCGTCGATCCATGTGTTTCCGTCCAGATTGCCGTTCCACCGACTTCCGCTTCATATATCTTAAACGTCATGGAATAGGTGCCGTCGTCCACGGTTGTTCCGTCGGGATTTCTTAAGACACCCTGGATGGAAAGTGTCTGGGCAAAAGCAAACGCAGTGAACAATGCGATGGTAATGATTGCTTTAAACTTGGTTGTGAGCATGACTGGTTCTCCTTATTTATCCATTTATTATATGATGTATCTGCATACAGGTTAGACCTATTTGTAGCCAATAAATTTTTCTTTGAGCAAAAGAATGATCATTGCGCAATCCGATTGGATTTCAGGATGCTTTTAAACGCCGATTCAAGCAATTGTACTGATACGGGCTTAGCAATGAATGGTACCAGATTTTTCTTCATCGACCCAGCAAGTTTTCCCTCAGCCGATACAATAATAGAGTTGTGTTCCATGCCTGTTAATCGGGCGACATCCGTTCCGTAACCGTCCGGCAGGTAATAGTCAATCAGCAGGACCTTCGGATGTAGTTGATTGATTTTATCGACCGCCTCTTTCACCGTGGCAGCCTCGCCTACTACAATAATTCCCTCAATATCTTCCACGGCATCCTTCATCGCTTCCCGGGAGAGGGTTTCATCATCCACGATCAAAATAGTAATCGGATGATACCTTCCGGCCTTGTTTTTCGCAGTTAAAGAATTGTCTTTCTGGTCTTTCACGGTGGAATACTAAATCCACCCAAGTGTAGATCAGTATCCGTTTGCGATAAGCGGCGATATAATGCGATAAACGGATATCCTTACACTATAAATGTCACGGGAATGTATTGCTCCCGGGATATTCCGCTTCCCGGTAACCTGCCCTGCGAAAGAACGGGATGTCCCTGCACACGGCTTAAAGATAATTCAGCGAATCGGTACGAGGATTTAAAATATTAATTCTTTGATGCGATCGGCATAACGACGGCTCAGGATCAACGGGTCTTTGCGTCCTGTGACATAAATATGGTATCTCCCTTTGACAAAAGGAACCATACGCTCCACAACATTCAAATTGACGATGGTAGAACGATGAATTCTGATGAAGTCTCTCTCCGGCAGGATATTTTTCCACGATTTCAGTGTTTTTCTCACTAAAAATGTGCGGCCGCCCTTTCCATGCAAAGTGCTGTAGTCCCGGTCCACGGTAATAAAATGAATGTCCCTTATCATCACAAACTGAACCTTGTCAATACCACGAATGAAAAGCCGGTCGTCTAACGTCAATTGCAGATTGTTTTCCGCCGGCGGTAACCCCTCGGATATCCGTTTTAAACATCCCAGCAGTCTGTCACGACCGGGGGGTTTCAGTATATAATCCAGGGCATTAACCTCAAAGGCTCGGATTGCGTGCTGGTCAAATGCGGTGACAAAAACAATGCGTGTCCTTTCCGGGACAAACGGGACCAGGTCAAAACCCGATTCACCCTGTAAGTTGATATCCAGAAAAACACCATCAATTTTATTCCGGTCCAGAATAACTCTGGCGTCCTCCACGGTACCGGCTTCTTTTATTTCACAAATCAAAGAAGATGATTCCAGCAGGTCCCGAATACTCTCCCTGGCCAGCGACTCATCATCCACAATTAATAATCGTAACATGCTCATTTTATTGGGATCCTCAAGTGTACAAATACTTTCCCATTTTTCTCTTCATGTTTCAGAGACCAATTATCACTGTATATCCGCCGAAGACGCTTGCGAATGTTATCAAGTCCGATTCCGCCTTGGTACTCTCTCAATGCCCGTTGCTCTTTTGATCCTGTATTTCTAGAAGGCTTCACCCAACAACCATCGTTTTCTATTGTAAAATGAAGCATCCCAGCCTTTTTTTGGACCGTAAAATTAACGTTTAGTCGACCCTTGTGAGTACGGTACCCGTACTTGACGGCATTCTCAACCAACGGATAAAGTATCATGGCAGGGACCTGTAGATTATACAGATCTTTCGGGCAGAAAACAGTTGACGTCAGTTCATCGTCATAACGGATTTTCTGCAATTCAAAATACTCCTTAATCATCTTAATTTCATTCTCCAGTGGAACGCATTCCTTTTCATCGCTACTTAAGATGTACTGAAAATATCCGGCCAGATGCAGGGTCATTTTCCGTGCTCTTTCGGGAGAACGTCG
>JALUTR010000002.1 GCA_027021785.1 Fidelibacterota bacterium
GTTATTCCTGTCCGATGTGATGAATCGTTACTACGACCGGCGCCAGGTCTACATCGATCTGGCGGCCAATCTGCATAAGGAACAACGCCCGGACCTGGTGCCTGCGGCCGTCGATGTCATCAATAAACACCTCACCCGGGAACCGGACCCGTTAACGGTAAAAGAGATGGAGAAATATTACAAGGAAGACCGCCTTATCTGGTCCCTGTTCCTTGCCTTCCGTCGTTTTGATCGCCGGCTCAAAACCAAACTTTTCCGGCAACGGTACGAATTTATTCTTCCGGGGAAAATCGAGCGGTAATGTGTGACACCTTCGTAGCCCTGCCCCCGGCGACCGCGGACGGGTCGGTTATTTTCGGGAAGAACAGCGACCGGGAGCCAAACGAGGCCCAGGTCCTGGAATTTCATCCCGCTCGGGAATATCCCTCCGGGACCGCGCTCACATGTACCTATTTGAAAATCCCCCAGGCGCGCCGAACCCATGCCGTGCTTTTAAGTCGTCCTTTCTGGATGTGGGGCGCTGAAACGGGGGCTAACGAAAAGGGCGTTGTGATCGGCAATGAGGCCGTGTTTACCAAAATGCCCCGGGATAAAACCGGCCGTCTTACCGGAATGGATTTGCTTCGCCTGGCGCTGGAACGGGCCGACACGGCCGAAGGGGCTTTGGAGGTCATCACGGACCTGCTGGCGGAATACGGCCAGGGCGGACCGTGTGGTTATCATGATAAAAAACTAATTTATCATAATAGCTTCCTGATCGCCGATCCTCGGGAAGCCTGGGTGCTGGAAACCGCCGGCCATCTCTGGGCGGCGCTCAAGATCGAAGATGTCTATTCCATCAGCAACGGCCTTACGATCGGCGAACGATATGACCTGGGGCATCCCGATCTGGTTACGACGGCACAAAAAAAAGGCTGGCTGAAGCGAGGACAAACTTTCCACTTTGCCCGCTGTTATTCCGACTGGTTTTACACCACTTTTTCTGCTTGCGGGTCGCGCCGCTCCCGATCGTGCCGGCTGATCGAATCAAAAATCGGTCATTTTGACTTGCCCGCCGCTTTTTCCGTCCTGCGAGATCACGGTGACGCGCCTTACCGACCGGATAACCATTTTCTGATGACCCGCATTTGCGCGCACGCCGCCAATCCGTTGTCACGGCACGCCTCCCAATCCACCGCTTCATTCGTAGCGAACCTGAAACCAAACGGATCTACCTTTTGGGCCACCGGAACCTCGGCGCCCTGCACCGGAATTTTCAAACCGCTGTGGTTTTCCGGTTCGGTTGTTCCCGATATCGGGCCCCCGCCCGGCGGTACTTTCAACTCCGAAACCCTCTGGTGGCAACACGAACAATTACATCGAACGGTATTGTTGGATTTTCAAACCCGCCTGGCGGCCTACCGACCGGAACGTGACAAATTGGAATCGGATTTTATTTGCCGCGCACAAAATGCAACGGAACGCGATTATTGGAACCTTTCTCAAACCTGTTTTTGGCAGGCCGGAGAGGCGACCGAAACCTGGTTCAATAAGGTACGGACACGGACCGTTATTAACCGGCCGAAATCCGTTTACCGGTGGTACTGGAAACACCAAAACCGGGTTGCAAACATATTTGGTGAAGGATTATAAAATGAACGGAACAGAACCTGCAAGAAGATCAACCTTATCGGATCGGATTGACCGGGTATTCACCGCCCAACAAAATAACAAACACCTGATCGCCAATACCGGCGCCGGAGAACGAATTGCCAAATTAAACCGTGTACTTGATTGGTTGCACAGCAACAGTGACCGGATCAAACAAGCCCTGGCAGACGATTTCTCCAAGCCCGCGTCTGAGGTAGACCTTACGGAAATCTGGCTTGCCACCTCCGAAATAAAACATGCGATTCGGCACTTAAAAAAATGGCTGCGCCCCAAGCCGGTTTCGCCCACCCTGCCGACCATTACCACCCGGGCATGGATACAATACGAACCACGTGGGGTGGTTATGATTATTTCTCCCTGGAATTATCCCTTTAACCTGACAATCGGGCCCCTGGCCTCGGCCCTTGCCGCCGGAAATTGCATCTTTATCAAACCATCGGAGTTAACCCCCGCTTCGAGTCGTTTGATGGGAGAAATGGTCGAAACATTATTCCCGGAAAATGAAGTGGCTCTTTTCGAAGGCGAAAAAGAGGTCGCTGTTGAATTGCTTAAAAAGCCCTTCGATCATATCTTTTTCACCGGCAGTCCGGAAACCGGGAAGAAAGTAATGCGCGCCGCGGCCGAACATTTAACGTCCGTAACCCTGGAACTGGGTGGCAAATCCCCGACGATTATCGACGAAACCGCCCACCTCACCGATGCGGCCCGGAAAATTATTTGGGGTAAGTTCCTCAATTGCGGACAGACCTGTATCGCGCCGGATTACCTGCTGGTTCACGAATCAATCGAAAACGCTTTAATAGAAGCCCTGAAAAGGGAAATCAAACGGGCCTTCGGTGACGAAGAGGCGGACCGGAAAACAAGCCCGGATTACGCCCGTTTGGTAAACGGTCACCATTTTCAGCGTCTTAACGACCTTCTCGAAGAGGCTGTTGAACGGGGGGCGAAAATCGAAATCGGGGGCGACCGGGACGAAAAGGATCGCTATCTATCACCTACTATTCTTTCCCATGTCGACGCTGAAACCCGGATTATGAATGAGGAAATTTTTGGGCCGCTCCTGCCGGTGATTCCCTACCGATCCCTGGATGAGGTCTTCAATATAATCAATGCCCGGCCAAAACCGTTGGCATTGTATATCTTCAGCAATAACAAGCGCGATACGCAACGAATACTTGCCAATACTACGTCCGGCGGTAGTTGCATCAACGAAGTTGCGTTTCAATATTCGCATCTCAACCTCCCGTTCGGCGGGGTCAATAACAGCGGTATCGGTAACGCTCACGGGTTCTACGGGTTCAAAGCTTTCTCTCACGAACGGGCAATCCTCAAACACAGCCGTTTCAGTCCACTAAAACTTATTTTCCCTCCCTACACCGGGATGGTTAAAAAATTAATAAAATTCGTGACCAGGTATTTTTAACTGATTTCCGGAAATTTCATTTCAACCCCGGGTATGAGTAAGAGCATCCCCGTTCTCCGCTCAATTTTCCGTTAGCCTTTCCGGATACAGGGTCACCTGTACGTAATTATTCTCATCGAAATAACGTTGTGCCGCTTTTCGGATCGCCTCCGGCGACAATTTCGACACCCGTTCTTCATACGACAGAATATCCCGTAAATCCTCCCCGTGAAAATCCTTGAATTTCAAAATATACAACCAAAACCGGTTTTCCTTCAGGTTCGTTTCCCGTTCCCGCAGTTGAGTCTCTTTTACCTTCCGCACGTACTTTTCACCCAGACCGACGGTTTTTAAACTGTCGATTTGCTCAAAGACCGTCCGGGTCAATTCTTCAACTCGCTTCGGATCACTCCCGAAAGAAATCATGAGCCGGCATTTTTCCAGTGGGTAATGATAGGGACGGGCGCTGACGCGAACTCCGTAGGTTCCGCCCAGATCCTCGCGCAACACCTCCCGTAACTTTATCCGCAATGCCTGGGCCATGGAATATAACTCGTAGCGATTCTGAGGATTCCATTCAAAAGGACTGTTAAAAACAATCGTGACCCTGCTTTTCGGTTCCAATCCTTTTACCACGCGCTTGGTTATGACGCCCCGTGGCGCCCGGATGCCGACATCCTTCCATGTTTCCTCACGTCCCGTTGTGGGCAAGCCCCCCAAATAGGTTTGAATTAACGATTTGATCTCTTCCAATTTAAAATTCCCCACCAGAACAAAGGTGAAGTCCCCGGCATCCTTGAATCGGTCCTGATAGAAGGCGAAGGAACTGTCCAAATTCATTTCGTCCAACATTTCCATCGACCAGGGCCGGGCCCGGTAATGATATTGCGACAGGGTCACCATCAGAGTGTCGCTGAAAGCGGCTTCGGGGCTGGCGTTCCGGTTTTCCAGAAATCCCCGCATCCGTTCCTTATAAGCCAGGTAGGCGGTGGTGTCTTTCCGCGGCTCGGTGAAATACAGATAAATCAATTGAAACATCGTTTCCACATCCCGGGGGGAGGCGGACCCGGATAATCCTTCCTGTAAGTCGCTGATTGTGGGGGTTACCCGCACGATTTTTCCGGACAACTTTTTCTCCAGCTCAATCGCGTTAAACGAGTCGACTCCCCCTTCCGTCACTACGGAAGCCGCCGTGGACCCGGCGATGTAATTCCGATCGTCAATCAACGAAAGACCCCCGGGACTGTAAGCCGTGAACAGGATTTCATCATTTTTAAAGTCCGTCGGTTTAAGCAACACCCGCACACCGTTGGACAGCTTCCACAAGGTAACACCTAACTCCTCAATCTTTTCCTCGCGTACCACTTTCCCGGGACCGGGCGGTGTTTCAAGCAGGGGTTTGTCCGACACCAGGTCGCGGTACGGCTCAATCGACATCGTATCAACTGCTTCGAAGGCCGCCAAAACATCCTCTTCACGGGGAACGGTAACGCCGTCTTTTTCCGGCATGTTTACCAGGATGACCCGGTTCCGATCGGCAAAGGCTTCCTGCACGGCACGATTGACGGTTTCCAGGTCTATGGTGGGCAAAAACCGTTTATGGAGTTCCAGTTCGTATTCGATTCCGGGAATGGGTTCATCCGTCAGATAGTGGCGTTTATATTCATCGGCATATTGCCGGGATTCGGTTTTGTCGCGTTCTTCGTACGCCTTTTCCATCCTCCGTAAAACTTCCTTTTTCTGCCGCTCCAGTTCCGTTATTGTAAACCCATAGCGCGCGGCCCGCTCCGCTTCCAGACGTAAAGCCTGTAACCCCCGGATGATTCCGTCGTCCTTCACCACCGCGGCCATCATGGTGGCGTCCTTTGTCCTTACAAATCGTCCCTGACCGGCATACGCGAAAAGAAAGGGCGCGTCCGGTTGTCTGGTAAGTTCACGGAGACGCTCGTTCAGCAATCCCAGGTACAAACTGCGGATTATGTTTCGACGATAGGCGCCAACGGTGGATTCGTCCCGGACGTCCTGTTTGAAAACAATACTGACCCGCGAGGTGGTGGCCTCCGGATCGGTGGCAACGGAAACCAGGCTTTCCTCGTGATCGGGAACCGGAAAATTCACCCGTTCGCGGGGTTGCGCCGGTTCGGTCAGACGTTGGAAGTGGTCAACAATCAGTTTCTCAACCCTTCGCGGATCGAAATCACCGACGGCAATTACGGCAATTAAATCGGGACGGTACCAGTCACGGTAAAACCGTTTGATGGTCTCATAATGAGCGGTGTCGATTACCGCTTTTTGCCCGATGGGCAACCGGACGGCGTACCTGGAACCCTTGAACAATACGGGAAATTGCTTGTCGCGCATCCGCGCTTCGGCGCCGCGTCCCAATCGCCACTCTTCGGTGACGACGCCGCGTTCCTTGTCAATTTCCCCGGGATCAAACGTCACCCCCCGGGCCCAATCTTCCAATATCTGAAAGGCCGTTTCCATCACCGCCAGGCTGTCGGTCGGCACCTTCAACATGTACACCGTTTCGTCAAAACCGGTGTAGGCATTCAGGTCCGGTCCGAAACGCATCCCGATTGATTCCAGGTAATCCACCAGTTCCTGCTTCGCGAAATGTTCGGTGCCGTTGAACCCCATGTGTTCCACGAAATGGGCCAATCCCTGCTGATCGTCGTCTTCCAGGACCGACCCGGCATTGACCACCAACCACAATTCGGCCCGCTTTTCCGGTTTTTGGTTGACACGTATAAAATAGTGTGTGCCGTTCTCAAGTTTGCCGGTAATCACGGCCGGATCAAGCGGCAGTTTTGCTCCTTCCGACGCCGGTCCGGTTACAACTTTGCCATGTTCGGAGGGTGGCCGTGCTTTCCCGTTAACCGGGGTTTGAGGAGCGGGAAGAGTTACCTTACCGGCGCAGGCGAAAAAGAAAAGCGCTAAAAACGAAAGAACGGAAAAGCGGCTGCGAAAACGTTTCATTACAGATTTCCGGAGATATTTCATGACCGTAATTTTACAGATTATCCGGCGGAGGATGAATGAAAATTCACCTCCTCCCTCCCGATTAAAAGACACTATCAGGCTTTTCGTTTTTTTTTTAACTGATTGTCGGCTTAAGCCACTGTATGATATGGTCCGCCACGGCGCGCCAGTCTTTTTCGAGCATCATGTCGTGGGCCATGTTCGGGAAAAAATGCGCTTCAGTACCATACTTCTTTGCTGTTGATTTTACTTCCCGGGTGGAAAATATCCGGTCGTTTTCCGCGCCCAAAACCAATATCGGCGTATGGACTTTTTCGGGATCCGGCAGGTCCAGAAACAACATGTCAAGAAACGCCAGGTAGGATTCATCACCGAGTTTTTGATGGTACGCCTTGACGGTTTCCTCATCCATATCGGGCGAGAAGAAAGCTTCCGCCGCGAGAACGGGAGTATGGATCAGCGGGTATAATTTCCATGTCAGGTTAACCTTCATAAACAGCAGGGGGTGGCGGTACAGGAACCGGAACGTTGTCTGGTACACCCCGGACGGGGGAACCGATGCCAGCAGGACGGCGGCGGGAGCCTCATATTTCGCCAGGTATTTTTGAGTGATAAACCCGCCCATGGAATGTCCGATGATAACGGGCGGACGATCCAATTGCGAGGCGATCCGGTGGACATCTTCCACATAATCCCGCATCCGGTGCCACCGCAACCGGTCGGAACCTCCGCTCGAACCATGCCCGCGGATGCTGAGGGCATGGGACTCAAAACCCTGTTCGGCAAAATAAGGTAAAAAATGTTCCGCCCAACACCAGGCCCCGTGCCAGGAACCGTGGACAAAGAGGAGGGGGGTATCGAACCGTTGTTCTACCGGCTGTTTTGTAAGATGCTCCAGGGTATATTCCCGCTTTAACCTGAATAATCCGGACATAATGCAAAGTCTCCTTTATTTACACCATAATTTAAGCTTTCCTCCGGAAAAATTTCATCTGTGCCGACTGCGCGGAAACATCTTAAGGTTGCCTCGACAATCGTGCAAACAAAAACAACGCGATTGCAGCGTTGTTAATATTCACGTGTATCATTCCGGAATCGGATTTAAGGGATAAAATCAATCGATCTCATGAACGGCCAAAAAGTTGGTCGTTCCCGGTACGCCGACGGGAACACCACCGGTTATAACGTACCGATCTCCTTTACTTAGTAATTTTTTAGAGAGCAGGAGTTCTTTCGCCCGCTCCGGAATTTCATCGGACTTGGTATAATGCCTGACAAGGAATGGCGACACCCCCCAGACGAAAGCCAGTTGGCGACATATTTCCGGGAAAGGCGTGAGGGCCAGAAGACGGGCGGAGGGGCGGTAGCGGGCAAGCATACGCGCCGTGCTTCCGCTGTGGGTCATGGTAACAATATAGGGAATGTTCAAATCGTGGGCGACTTCACAGGTGGCGTGGCTGATCGCTTCGGCGACCCGAAGTTTTTCCTTTGCCTGTGGTCTTACAGTCCAGTAGTCGATGGTTTTTTCCGTTTCCAGTATCACCTGTTTAAGCACCTTAACCACTTTCCGCGGGTATTTTCCCATGGCGGTTTCACCGGTCACCAACAGTGCGTCGGCGCCGTCGAAAATCGCGTTGGCGATATCGCTCACCTCGGCCCGCGTCGGGACCGGCTGTTCAATCATTGATTCCAACATTTGGGTAGCGATGATCACCGGCTTTCCGCGACGGTTCGCCTCCCGGATAATCCGCTTCTGAACGAGCGGAACCTGTTCGTTGGGTATTTCCACCCCCAGGTCTCCCCGGGCAACCATCACGGCGTCAAAACTTTCAACAATGGCTTCCAGGTCCTCCAACGCTTCCCATTTTTCTATCTTGGCAATCACCGGCAGGGATTTCCCCGCGCGTTCGAAAAACGGCTTCAGGGTGTGGTAGTCAGCAAACGAACGGACGAATGAAAGAGCCAACCAATCGGCGCCTTCTTCCAACGATAATAATAAATCCGTTTCATCCTGCCGGGTGAGCGGAGGCAGATCCAGCTCGACCCCCGGGAAGTTAACCCCTTTTCGATTGGCAACAACACCACCAAGGATAGTTTCACATAAAAGTGTATTCGGAGAGGAATGATCAACAACTTTCATCTGAATCCGGCCGTCGTTGATCAAAATCTTGCCTCCTTTATTTACTTTGCTGAAAGCAAATCCTGATGTGACCCTGATTGTATTTTCATCGGCCGGATGTTCGTTACTGATCCGGATCTCCTGGCCGGGCTCAATATTAAACCCAGGCAAAACATCCGTTACGCGAATCTTCGGTCCCGCCAGGTCGGCAATAATGCTGGGACGATCTCCGTGATTCGTCCGCAGAGCTTTGATCAGGCGGAACATCTCCCTTTTGGCGCTTGCGTCCCCATGGGACAAGTTGATCCGAAAAGCGTTTACTCCCAAATCAACCATCTCCTGAAGTAACGAATGATCGCTGCAACCGGGTCCTACTGTGGCTAAAATCTTTGTGCGGTTAGAAATCATGACTCTTAATTTAAGATAAATGAATCATGTGAAAGCTATAGAATAATCGGGGAAATACAATCCTCTCCTTGCGGACGAACATTCCGGAACCAAGGTCCGATATCCGGTTCTCTGCCGCCGGGGTTTCGCTTCGCTCCCCGACATGTGCCGGGGTTTCGCTTTGCTCAACATGTATTATTGGATTGAAGATAATAATAAATCTATATTCTAATGTTAGAATATGATTATATTGTAACATGAAAATTCGAACACTAAGTCGAATTTTGACGCCCAAGGAATTTGTAATCGCCGGGCTGTTAAACGAGGGACCCTGCCACGGGTACGAAATTGAACGGAAGATCCGGGACCGCGGGATTCGCATCTGGACGCAAATCGGTTTTTCGTCTATATATCACATTCTGCGAAAGCTGAAACAGGCCGGTTATGTTTCCCAAACCGCCAATGTGGCGGCCGGAAAACTCCAGCAGGTTTACCAATTAACAACGAGCGGGCGGCAGGCGCTGTATGACCGGATTCGTCAATCGCTGGTTTCCCTGCGAAAAGGTGAAGACGAATTTGATATCGCCATTGCCAACACGGTGGACATGCCTCCGGAAGAGGTTCGGAGTTTGTTACGGGAACGAATTAACCGGTTGGAACGGGAGGCCTCCGATCTGGAACGTCTGCGCGACGAAAAAACAGCGGCCGGGATGCCGAACCTTCCCGCCGTTACCATCCTGTTCGACCGTCCGGTCGCTCTTATGCGGGCGGAACGGGATTTTCTGAAAGACTATATCAAGAACTTTTGATTGAGGAGAACAAATATGAAGGTCGTACTTGCGCTTGACCTGGGAACAACAGGAAACCGGGTTATTGCCTTTTCCAAATCAGGGGAGGTGATAGCAAAATCGTATTATGAATTTCCGCAAATATATCCCCGTCCGGGATGGGTGGAACACGATCCGTTCGATATTCTGAATACCACGATCGAGGCGTTGAAAGATGTTCTTTCTTCCGTCGGAGCGGACAACGTCGTGTCAATCGGAATCACCAATCAACGGGAAACCGTAGTCCTGTGGGACAAACGAACGGGGAAGCCGGTTTACAACGCTATCGTCTGGCAGTGCCGGAGAACACGGGAAATTTGCGACCGCCTGTCAAGTCATTCAACTTTAATCAAAACAAAAACCGGTCTTCCGCTCGATCCCTATTTCTCGGCCACCAAAATCCAATGGATTATTGAGAACGTTTCCGGGATAAAGAGCCGTATTGACAAGGGGGACATCCTTTTCGGAACGGTGGACAGTTGGATATTATGGAATCTGACCGGTGGGCGCGTCCACGCAACGGAACCGAGCAACGCCTCACGCACGTTATGTTACAACATTCACACGTTGACTTTTGACGATGAGTTGCTGGACCTGTTCGGCATTCCCCGCGGTCTTTTGCCTGAAGTACGGGAAAGCGGGGAACATTTTGGTAACACCGATAAAACAATCACCGGCCGGGAAATCCCCGTAACGGCCATTTTAGGCGACCAACAGGCCGCTCTTTTTGCCCAGGGCGGCTGGGAAAGGGGCGTGGTTAAAAACACGTACGGTACGGGACTGTTTCTCATGACCTCAACCGGAACAAAAATCGCGGAATCCGGAAATTTGATAAATACCATCGCCTGGCAAGTTGGGGGAGAAGCCAATTACGCCGTCGAAGGCAGTGTTTTTATCGGCGGTTCCTGTATTCAATGGCTAAGGGAAGGATTGCAAATCATCAAGTCTTCCGCTGATTCGGAAAAGCTGGCCGAATCGCTCGAATCCAACGAGGGAGTCTATTTTGTTCCCGCGCTGGTCGGATTGGGAGCCCCTTACTGGGATCCTTCCGCCCGGGGAATGATCATCGGGATTACCCGTGGTACCCGCCGGGAGCATTTTGCCCGCGCGGCCCTGGAAGCCATTGCTTATCAAACCCGGGATGTGATTGAGGAAATGGAAGGCACGGCCGGAATAAAATTCAAAAATTTGCGCGTCGACGGCGGCGCCGCCGAGAATGACTTTCTCATGCAGTTCCAGGCCGACATTCTCAACACAACGATTGAACGGCCGCATCTGATCGAGACAACCGCCTTCGGAGCAGCCGGTCTTTCGGGAATAATCTCCGGGTTCTGGGACAGAAACAAGTTCTCCGAAGCAAGGAAAATTGAAAGAATCTTCACCCCGAATTGGAAGGACGATAAAAGAAGTTTACACTATTCAAGGTGGAAAAACGCGGTATCGCGATCCATGAATTGGGCCGGTGAATGATTTCCATCCATCGGTGACAAACTGTTTCAGGAGGTAAACAAGCCTATACCGGCGAAAACAAAAAGAAGTTCTCAAAACGGAGGAATCTGCCATGAAAATCGATTATAAAAAAGAATTGAAACACCTGTATTCACCACCGAAAAACAAGGTCGTGTTGGTAGACGTACCACGAATGAAATTCCTGATGGTTGACGGTCGGGGCGACCCCAACAATTCTCCTGAATTTCAGGCCGCTGTCGATGCCCTGTACGGTGTTTCCTACACGCTGAAATTTTACCTTAAAAAGCTGGGGCTTGGACCTGATTACACCGTTATGCCGTTGGAAGGACTCTGGTGGATGGACGGGCGGGACGACTTCGATTTGAAAGATAAGGATAACTGGCTCTGGACCCTCATGATAATGCAACCCGAACATATTACCGGGAAACAGGTCCTTTCCGCCGTCGAACAGTTAAAAGCGAAAAAAAACCCGTCGGCTCTGGACAAGGTAACCTTCGAAGTATACGAGGAGGGACTTGCGGTACAAACAATGCATATCGGACCGTACGCGGAAGAAGGCCCGACGATAGAAAAATTGCACCGCTACGCGAAGGAAAACGGTTATCGTCTTCATAAAAAGCACCATGAAATTTACCTGGGCGATCCCCGGCGAACAAAACCGGAAAGGTTACGAACGGTCCTTCGGCAACCGGTAAGAAAGTAAATATCAACCAACCACGAACCAGCTTCCGGAACCTTTCATTCTCTTTCCGTCTTTTTAATCACGATCCGCTGCGTTAATTTTCGCTTCATGCGCCGGAACTTTACACGCAAAGCTCCCCATTTGATTTCCTGGCTGAGTCTTATTGTTACCTGTGCCGGTCTGGCTTGTAATACGCCGGTGGGACTGGAACCGGTGGCCGGCGTGGAAGGAACCTTAATCACGATCGGGGCATGGCCCGATTCCTACCGGGGAATCGTTGTCGCCGCTCTGGATTCCCTGGACCTGGAAACCCCGGCCCGTCATTTTATCGATTACAGCGAAGTTATGACTCCGACGCAGGACACCCTGAATTTCTTTATTCAACTGTATCACGGAGCATTCGTGCTCGTTCCCGTCGGGATCACGATCGACCCGGCCTTTTTCATCGCCAATCTGGATTCGATTTTGCAGGCTCCGTCGCTGCCGCTGGTTCCCCTGGTGGACCCTGACAATCCATTGCTCACCATCAGGTCCGTCGGTATCGGTGAACAGTCGGTCACAACATTGGACCAACCCATTATCCTGGACTTTACGCAATGAGCTCCAGACCGTTGCTCCTTTTCCTCGTAATCTGCGGCGGTCTCATTGCCCGCGAACAATATGAAATCCACGGTAACGTCACCGATGCCGAAACCGGCGAGCCTCTGATCGGCGTGAATATCGTGTTGGCCGGAACTTTTACCGGCACTGCGACCGACGCCAGGGGTGAATTTACACTAACCTTATCTCCCGGCTCTCATACCCTTACGGTCACCATGATCGGTTACAAATCGAAACGGATCCCGATAATGCTTCCCGAATCCGGTCCCGTCGTGCGATTGAACATTGCCCTGGAGCGGGACATAATTACCACTCCCCAAATTGTCGTAACCGCCAGTCGCTCGGCACAGGATATCATGGACCTGCCGCTTTCGGTCAGTACTCTGAGCCCCAGGGAAATTTTCAGCAAAAACGCCATTACCCTGAACGAGGTATTAACCACCCAGGCCGGTGTTTCCATGGTTCATAACCAGTTAAACATTCGCGGCGCTTCCGGGTTTACCCTCGGTGCCGGCAGTCGTTCTTTGCTGTTGCTGGACGGCATTCCCATTATGGGCAGCGCCGCCGGAAACATCACCTGGGATATTGTTCCGGCCTCGGAAATCGAGCGCGTGGAAATCGTTAAATCCGGCGGATCCGCCATGTTCGGATCCGGCGCCATGGGTGGTGTTGTCAATATTATTACCCGTAACGCTCCGGCCCGGCCGGAAACACGTTTCCGGTCAATCGTTGGTTTTTACAGTCAGCCCGGGTACGACCAGTGGAAATGGCGCAGCCGCCGCGGAATGTTCTCCATGTACGAAGTCACTCACTCCCGTCCCCTTGGCGCTCATGGTTTCTGGATTCGCGCCCAGCGCTCGGTTACCGATGGATACACTCAATTGGGATGGAAACGCGCGCTCAGTTTTACCGGCAAAATCAAGCTCAATTTCGGCAACCGGTCCAATGCTTCCGTTTATGCCAATTTGCTTTCCGACGAAGGCGGCGCGATTTCACAATGGAAAAGTCCGGCGGATCCGTTCGAGGCCCCGGAAATTTCGAAACATGACCAATCCTCTGGAACCAAACTGAACCTGAATACGGTTTGGAACACGGTTTTTAACCGGCAGATCATCCTCCGGGTAAAAGGCGCCCTCTATCGGGTCCAATGGCAAAATCAAGGGACCAACACCGATGGATCGTTGGAACAAAAACTCCTGGGAGAAACACAGATTGAAGTTCCGCTTGGCAACGACCATCACGTAACGGCCGGTTACACCCTTCAACAAGCGTACATTAACGCAGACATCTTCGGCGCGCACACGGTTCAAACCCGGGCCCTGTACGGATTGATTCGCCTGAAGCGTGGCCGGTTTTCAACATCGCTCGGCGGTCGTTACGAATCATTCCTGGTTGACGGCGCTCCTTTTGACCACCAAACGGTGCCCCAGATAGCTTTTAATTACCGACCCTTTTCCTGGCTGTCGCTTCGCGCTTCTTACGGCGGCGGGTTTCGCTCTCCTACGGTGGCGGAACTCTATTCCCGGTCCCGGCTGAACGTGTTTAAAGTGGAACCCAATCCGAACTTACGGTCCGAAACATCCCGCTCCGGTGAGATCGGGTATTCCCTGCGCTGGGCCGGAAAATCAAGTCTGCTTTCTTTCATTCAATGGGAAGGCGCTTTATTTCGAAACGCTTTTGTCGACCTGATTGAACCCCGGCCGGATCGTTTCGGGATTATTCATTTCGAAAATGTTACCCGGGCCGATATTTCCGGATGGGAAACCGGTATCACCGGAGGATTTTTCCGCCGCTTGTTGACTGTTCAATTGGCGTACACCTATTTGAATCCGGTTGAAATCAATGCCGCCGGAACGATCCTGGACACTCTGTCCTACCGCTACCGGCATTACTTCACCCAAACCGTAAACGTCTACCTGAAAGCGTTCACTTTTTCCCTGGACTCCCGGTATTCCAGCCGGATTGAGAAAACGGAATTGTTTGACGAACATCCCCTGACTCATAGAGACCGCCGTGTGCCTATTCATGTCTGGAACGGCAGCGTGGCCTACCGCCGGGGGAATCTGGACATCATGCTGCGCGGCGAAAACCTGTTCCAGTATTATTACGTGGAATTGGAACGCAACCTGGGAAAAGAACGGAATTTTTCTCTCTCCGTAATGTGGAATTATTAAGCCGGATCATGTTTTGCAAGCCGGAGTCGGAGTCGATAGCAAGATTACATGGACTCTCTTTTCAGTATCCGCAATCCCCTGATTATGGGCGGGGAACACCGTTCGGGTGAAAGGAATCGAAGGACGTGTTGAATTTCCTAAACTCACGGCTTTCACTGCGGCATTACTTGTATCCGCTTTTTATATTTGTTTTTCTGTTAAAAGCATTCTATTTTACGCCAACAACTATTAAAAACCATTTCACTGATTAAGAATTATTAGAGAAAAGAGGAGATCACATGAAAACAGTTTTAAAACTTGGCCTGCTTATGCTTCTGGCGCTGGGGATGATTGCATTCACCGGCTGTGAGGAAGATAACAAGGAGGATGTCAATCCGCTGGTTGGTAATTGGAGTTTAAGCGACATGCAGCAATCCGCTGTTTACGTATCGCTTTACGATTTGGCTTCACTTGGTAAATCCGCCGGCGACACACTGGGAAGCGGCAGCCTGACCTGGACCGAATTTCAGGCAATGGGAGTCAGTGCAACTGTGAACCTGAAAGAGGACAATACTTTCCTGTTGACCGGATATCTTCCCTCCGCAAATGATACGTTAGGATATCCTCCCGATACCGTCTCAATTACCGACAACGGCATTTGGGCGGTAGCCAGTGACCTGTCCACCTTGGAAATTAATGGCGGGCTCTATGATTTTAACGGGACGTTGACGCTTGACAATGCGGAGGATCCTGACAGCCTTTCCGTGGCATATACCGAAATCGACACTGAAATGGTTGTCCTGCCCATAGATATCAATGGAGATAATATCCCCGACATGTTTGTGGACAGCGTTTTTGTGGTTAATTACAGCAGTACCGTTTTGGGTTGGACCGGACAATAATCACCATATCCATTAACTGATCATTTTTTTTGAGAGAGGCAGACCAAAAAATAAGTAGGTCTGCCTTTTTCGTCACCGGAGATAGGAGATTTGTCATGAAAAAAACCTTGTTTTTCATTTTGATTACCAACCTGCTGGTTGGAGGAGGGATTGTCCACAATACCAATCAAAGCGCGGATTTTATTCGTACCTTGAATCGAAACGCAACCAACCAGGTCGACGCCGTCTACTTTAACCCTTCCGGTTTAACCAGTTTGGAAAACGGGTACTATCTCTACCTCAGCAATCAAACAATCTGGCAGACGCGGACAATTACAGCAACGTACCCCGCATATAACTCAGACACCTTTGAAGGAAAAACTTTTGTCCCTGTCTTCCCCAACATTTATGTTGTGAAGAAACAAAACAACCTCGCATTTTCCCTTGGTCTTATGCCGATTGGTGGCGGCGGCAGCGCCGAATTTCAAAAAGGATTACCCTCGTTTGATAAGGAATTGGCGAAATATGTTTATTTTTCTGACCAACTGAAAGGTTATATGATGAAATCGAGTTTTGTGGGCTCGTCAGTTTACCTCGGTTTTCAGGGTAATGTTTCCTACAAGCTTAATGACATGATTTCAACCGGTATTGGAATCCGGATGATCAAAGCGAAAAACACTTACGAAGGGTACCTGAAAAACGCTTCTCTGATTACTGTTACGGATAGTGTTTTGACAAATGCTAATTATCCCCTTTTACCACCCGATATAAACGTGGATTCTGAAAGAAACGGTGTCGCCTTTACTCCCATATTCAATGTTGGCCTCCGTCTTTTTGATATGCTTTATTTCACAACCAGATACGAACCACGAACAACCCTGAAAATGCTATCCGATACAAAGGAAGACGGTACCATTGTTCTTGACGGCGTTGGAATGTTTCCGGACGATAGCACATATCGCGCCGATATTCCCGGACAATTAGCATTCGGTTTGAATATCGATCTCAGTGACCGGATCCAGTTGTCGTCATCATACAACTATTACCTATACGAAGACAGCAAACTCAATTGGGACGGGAAAGAAAAATACGTCCAAAACGGCTACGAATTAGGTGTCGGTATCGAGTACGGGTTCAACGAGAACCTAAACATCAGTTTTGGATTCCTTCATGCAATTAGTGGCGCTCAACCATCGTATCAGGAGGACGTAAGCTATAGTTTGAATTCCAACACACTTGGAACTGGATTCCAATACCGTATAAACCCGAACACTTTCCTAAGTATCGGCTTTTCCAACACGATATATGCCCAGGCTACTAATAACTTCAAAGGAACAATTTTCGAAGAAAGGTACGATAAAACAGCCCTGGATATTGCCGTTGGGCTCCAAAGAAGTTTCTGAATCCGTTTTTAAAAGAGGGGGCGAAAGCTCCCTTTTTTTCCCGATACCGTGGGTCGCAGTCCGTACGTTGTATGAGCGCGCATAACCCTTGAGCATGCCACAGACAATTTTCAGGCATCTCGTTTACGTTTTTCCCCGGCGTTTACTCCTTGATGCGGGTCTTTTTCAATTCCGGCATGTCCGTTTTGCCATAATGCCATAACAAAACCCGTGATTCAAAGAAAATTTGAAATAAATGAAATTTTTCTATTTTGATCCTTTCCTTAAATCGATTCTTTGGTTTAACCTACACCATCGGTTTCGATACGATTTTAATGTTTTTCACCACATATTAATGCCGAACCAGCACTTGAAATTAATCCGGTGACCTCACCGCAATCAAAAATTACCATAATTGTCGGCGCCCAGTGGGGCGACGAAGGGAAAGGCAAAATAACTGATTTTTTTGCCGACCAGACCGACTTTGTTGTCCGTTTCCACGGCGGCAACAATGCCGGCCATACCGTAAGCGTCAACAATCAGGTATTCAAGCTTCACCTGATCCCTTCCGGTGTTCTCTATCCGCACCCCACCAGTATCATCGGCAACGGCGTGGTGATTGATCCAACCGCCCTCCTCGAAGAGATTCATTATCTAAAAGAGCGCGGTATTGATCCGCGATTGCTGATCAGCGAACGGGCCCACGTCATTTTACCTTATCATATCGCTGTTGACGAAGGGCTTACCCATTATCAGGGCAAGCTGGCAGCCGGCAGTACCAAGCGCGGCATTGCGCCGGTTTATGCCGATAAAATGTTTCGTCACGGCATCCGGATGGCGGACCTCCTGGAACCCGACGTTTTCCGCGAGAAACTTGAAAAAGCTTTCACTTTTAACAAAAAACTGGTTACCAATGTGCTTGGTTACACGTTTGACCTTTCCCTCGATAAAATCTATACTCAATATTTGGATTGCGGTCACCGACTGAAGGATTACATAACCGACACATCCGTGATTTTGTACCGGGCACATCGGGAAGGAAAATCGATTCTTTTCGAAGGCGCCCAGGGAATCAGCCTGGATGTTGACCACGGAATCTATCCCCATACCACCAGCAGCAACACGGTGGCGGGGCATATTGCCACCGGATGCGGTGTCAGTTTCCGCAGGATCGATCGAATCGTCGGCGTAACAAAGGCTTACGTAAGTCGCGTCGGAATCAGCCCCTTCCCCTCCGAATTGCCGGAAGAAGAAGCAACCGCCCTGCGCGAAAAAGGTCAGGAGTACGGCACCACCACCGGTCGCCCAAGACGGGTGGGATGGTTGGATCTGGTCCAATTGCGGCAAGCGGTGCGGGTAAACGGGCTCACCGAAATTGCCCTGACCAAACTGGATGTCCTTACCGGATTCAAGGAGTTGCCGGTCTGCACAAGCTATAACGTCGAGGGGGAAATCCTTACCGAAATGCCGGCCAGCCTTACCAAATACCGCCTGGCCAAACCGGTATACGAAATCCTGCCGGGATGGGAGACCATTGACGCGGATGTTCTTGACCGCGGCTGGGAAGCCCTGCCTGAAAATCTAAAACGTTATATTCGGTTCATCGAGGAACAATCGGACTGCCCGGTCACCATCGTTTCGCTGGGACCGCAAAGACATGAAACGCTTTTACGATCATAACACCCCGCTTCACAACTTGACTTTGCAATCCTTTCCGCAGAAAGGATGATGGAAAACCGTCGATTCAACATTTTGTCTTCACTGTTCTAATTGACTCGACACGAGGCCAATGACTTTTACCAAAGAAATCATCGATTTTTCCCGCCTGTCTCCTGACGAGATCAGGTCAAAACTGAACGAGTACGGCATTCCCTTGACGGTGGAAGAAATCCTGAAAATTCAGGAGGATTTTCTCGGTCGTCCCCCGTCCCTGGCCGAATGCGTCCTGTTTTCAATTGAAGGCTCCGAACACTGTTCCTACAAAAGCAGTCGTTCCCACCTGGAACAGTTCGTCACCGATGGACCGACCGTCATTCTGGGTGCAAAAGAAGACGCCGGCGTCGTAGCCATAGCCACCGACGCGGAAGGTCGGCGCTATGGCGTCGTTGTCAGTCACGAGTCCCACAATCACCCGTCGCAAATTGTCCCTTACGAGGGCGCCGCCACGGGCGTCGGTGGTAATGTTCGTGACGTATGTTGCATGGGGGCCGAGGTAATTGCTGTCGCGGACGCCCTGCGTTTCGGCGACATCCGGTTGCCCCGGACCAAGTGGATACATGACGGCGTCGTGGACGGTATCGCCGGATACGGGAATCCCCTGGGCATTCCCAACGTTGGGGGAGACCTGTATTATGACCCCGGTTATAACGACAACTGCCTGGTAAACGTGGTTACCCTGGGGATCGTCCGCGAGGATGAGATTGTCCATTCCTACGCTCCTGAAAACGCCGCGGGCTACGATTTGATTCTGGTCGGTAAACCAACCGACAACAGCGGATTCGGCGGCGCCAGTTTCGCCTCGCTGGAACTGGAAGAGGAAAAACGGGAACAGAACAAGGGAGCCGTCCAGGAACCAAACGCCTTTCTGGAGCGGCATCTTCTTAAAGCAACCTACGCCTTGTTTGATCTGCTTAAAAAGAAGGGGTATTTACACCGGGTCGGGTTTAAGGACCTGGGTGCCGGCGGAGTGGCCTGTGCCAGTGTGGAACTGGCCGACACCGCCGGGTATGGGGCCGAAGTGTGGCTGGACAAAGTGCACGTGAGCATGGACCATCTGCACCCGTCCGTGGTGCTTTGCTCGGAAACCCAGGAACGGTTCATGTGGGTTTCTCCCCCGGACCTGACCCCGCTTATTCTGGAACACTATAATCAAACCTTTGATTTGCCCGGCGTTTCCGAACTAGCTCAGGCGCGCGTAATCGGCAAAATCCGCCGGGATCAACAATACATCGTGCATACCAACGGCGAAGAGATCGTCAAAGCGTCGGCTTCCAAGGTGACAAAAGGCTTTCTGTACCAGCGCCCCTTCCGAAAACCGAACCGTACTTTCTCCGAACCCGATCTCCCGGAGCCACGCGATTACAACGAAATCCTGCTCCAACTCCTGGCACATGAAAATATCGCCTCCCGACGGCCGATATTCGAAACGTACGACAAACAGGTTCAGGGACGAACAATCGTTGAGGCGGGGCGGGCCGATGCCGGCGTACTTGCGCCTTTCAACGAGAACCGCTACCCGCAGGAAGTTCGTCAGGTCGGCATTGCCTTGTCCGTCGATCACAACCCGCGTTATTGCCGGATTGACCCCTATTGGGGCGCGGTAAACGCCGTGGTCGAGTCCGTCCGGAACGTGGCGGCCGTGGGGGCCACCCCACAGGCCATGACAGACTGCCTCTGTTTCGGCAACCCGGAAAAGCCGGAGCAGATGTGGGAATTTGTCGAGGCGACCCGGGGCGTGGCGGAAACCTGCAAAGCGATTCATCTTAAAGAATATCCGGACGCGCCGCTGCCGATTGTGGCCGGCAACGTCAGTTTTTACAATGAATCGAAAAACGGCGCCATCCCACCCAGTCCGATCGTGAGTTGCGTGGGACGCCTGGCCGACGTTTCCAGGACCGTCACGCTGGGTTTCAAACAACCCGATTCCATCCTGTTGTTGATCGGCGCGCGGAAGGATGAGTGCGGCGGCAGTGTTTATTATTCCCTGTTCGATCACCTGGGCGCCAACGTTCCGAAACCGGATCCGGCCGAAGTCCAAAGCCAGGTATATGCCCTGACCGACACGATTGGAAAGGGGCTTGTTCTGGCCGCTCATGACATTTCCGACGGCGGTATTGCCGTCGCCCTGGCGGAAATGAGTCTTGGAGGCAACCTTGGCTGCGAAGTAACTGTTCCGGGAGATTTCCGGACAGATAAGATTTTATTCTCGGAAACCGGGGGATTCGTGTTGGAAATACCACCCGCAAACCTTGCGGCCGTAAACACCATTTTCAAAAATTACGCCCTGGAACCCATCAAGCTGGGTAAAACAACCGGGCATCAAAG
>JALUTR010000003.1 GCA_027021785.1 Fidelibacterota bacterium
GATGTGCGCACGAAGATTGTCGTTTGTGTAAAGTATATCTGACCGCAGCAAATGTGGGTCATTTAAAAGAACTGTTCAAAATGACAAAAAAGGATTGAAAAACCACTTATCATTCTCTGGTAGGATTGAGATAAAATAATAGATATGTTTTCGTGCAGAATAAATTTATACCAACGTAAATTTTGTTGCCGTGGATGAACCGAACGAAGATAAATGGTCACGGATTAAGTGAAATTATCAGGCCGGTGCAACGTTGACACGGACACTGTTTCTCTTCTGAGTGACGTACGAGAATTTGTTGTTGAAGCACAGTAGATCCGAAGTATTGCCGGCTGTGAAAAAGAGATGATAAGTCACAACCAGACTAACAAATTGCCAACCGGGCAGATCCTGTTATTTCTTTCGTATTTTATATTATTTACCGCTCCCTTTTTATATGGTGAAAAGCCGGTGATAAACATATCAACCACCGCCATATCTCCGCGCCTGGGAATGCTGGATCCGGGAGAAGCCGTAAATTGGCGCTCCCTGGTCCAATACAACCAGACCATAGGGTCGCGAATAACCATTTCATCGTTGTTTGAATACGGTTCCGGGAATGAGCGCTTTATCAATCCCTTTCGTATCCATAGTTTCGCGTTGACATTCCGGCATCGTGATGCCGCGATGTCTATCGGACGTCTTACACTTTGGAATACCGCCCGGAATTTGCGTGTTGACGGGGTGCAATTCCTCTATCGTTCGGGGAAATATGGGGAAGTCAAACTGTTGAGCGGATACAAGGCTGTTACCGATTTCCAGTATACCGCCCTTCAGGACGATCAAATTATGTTGATTTCGTGGGCCGGGGGAAAGTTGGGAAAAAATCTTTCGCTGACTCTCTGGTCCGAAAATATTAACAACGTGAACGAACCTTACGCCAGTTATGGTTTTACTATGCGCGTAAAAGGTATTGCCCTGAACAACACATTGGTTTGGGATTTGAATGATTCCAGGGTCCAATACGCCCGTTTGCGCGTTCGCAAAAAGATCGGGAAACATTCCCTGGCAATCGGGTACCGCCAAAGACGATTTATCGGCTATGATACCTACACCTGGGTAACCCGTTCTTATAATATCGCCCCCACGGCAACGATTGATTTGTTTTCGACCATTACCAACAAGGTGGTATGGTGGAACCAGGGGGCTTATCGTTTCGGGGAGGAGCCCACCAAGTATATTCGCAGTACGCTTATGGTAGGGGGGATACAGGTAGGTTTGTATGCTTCACGGTATGGCGATACGAGTCTTTATGGGGGGTTGGTCGGTTTTACGAAAACACTTTCAAAACCGTTTGCGATCGGGGCCAGTCTTTCGGTTAACGCCGTCGACTACGGCGATTTGATCGCGCCCCAAAAATCCAACGGTTTCTACGGTTGGGTGAACTGGAAAGTCCGCGATAAAATAGCGGTGCGGTTTTTTACACGCTATTACGTTAACCCGTTTTACAAGGTGGATGGCCGGGGAGGATTGACAGTCAATGTGGCGATATAGCATAATAGCCGTAATCATACTGTCCGGTTTATCCGCCAAGGGTGATGACTGGATTATTTTTCCGCATCAACTGCATGTTGTTGAAGAAGAACTGGAATGCGCGGTTTGCCACGAAGGGGTGGCGAACTCTACGTCGTTGGATGTGAGACTCTTGCCGAGCATGGATACATGTGCCGACTGTCATGAAGACAATACGGAAGACGGCGATTGTTCGATGTGTCATGCCAATCCGGAGAACCCACTGCCGTTCATGGAATCGCAACCGGCGGATATAGTCGAGTATTCCCATCAGTACCATCTGAGCCTGAAGATGGACTGTTTCGATTGCCATGCCTGGGTGAAAGAGGATGACGGTTTAAAACCGGCCACTATCTGGACGGCCGACGATTGCAAGCAGTGTCATATGCGGACCAAGCCCGAAAATCACAATCTTGCCTGGACGTCGAATCACGGAACGGAAGTCAATTCCGCCACCCAGTCGAAATGCGACCTGTGCCATGAATCTTCGAGTTGCGACCAGTGCCATCAATTACAACAATTCGAACCGCGGATTCACCCGGTTGATTATTTACCTGTTCACGCCTATGATGTTCGTTCGGGGACATTGGAATGTACCACCTGTCACGATCCGGTTGATGATTGCTACCAATGTCATACGCAAAACCAAGTAATGCCCATGACCCACAATTTCCCCGACTGGGTGAATCTTTCTTTACCGGAGGGGGGGCGTCATTCGGACGCGGCCCTGGAAGAACCGGATATATGTCAAACCTGTCACTTGCCCGCGCGCGATTTTACCTGTGAACGATGCCACGACACCAAATGAAGAATTCGATGAATCCACGCGCGTTCGTACTACTATTTATTATCTTATGGTTCGGTTCCTGTACCGAACGACAGGAACCGCCCATTCATCCCGAGGGGTGGTATGAGGAAGGTACCGGTGGCCTGCATGTTGAAAAAATTACCGGTTCGGGGATTGAATCCTGCCAAAAATGTCACGGTAAGAATTATTCCGGAGGAACCAGCGGTGTGGCCTGTAATACCTGCCATTCCGGTGGGTCCAGCGGGCACCCCGATTCCTTTGCCTGGTTAAATCCCGATTCGGCCGCTTATCATGGAAGAATATTTTGGGAGAATGGTTGGGATTTTAAACCGTGTCAGTCATGTCACGGGGAAGATTTCGCGGGGGGTGTGGTTGGCTATAGTTGTAATACCTGTCATACCGAAGGCATCGGCGCCTGCTATACCTGTCACGGCGATAAGGATTCGAAGAACAGCTACCCGCCGAAGGACATACGGAATCGGTCGGATTCGTCCCTGATAACGGTCGGCGCGCACGCTGCTCACATGGAATCCCAACTGGCCGTGGTAACCTGCGATCAGTGCCATGTCGTTTCGTCCGATTATCGCGATGAAGGTCATCTTGGTAGTGACAACATCGCGGAAATCACGTTCGGTGATTTGGCTACTCAAAACGGAGTTTTGTCCTCGCAGTGGGACCGCTCATCGGCGACCTGTTCGGAGGTCTATTGCCACCAATCCGTTCAACCGAAATGGACGCAGGTTGATGGAACTTATTCGGCCTGCGGTACCTGTCACAGTTTGCCTCCGGCGGGGGGAGCCCATGTTTCCCACGTGGAAGGTCTGGGCCTGGACTGCTCGACCTGTCATGACGGTTATTCCCGGGAGAGTCAAACGGTGAATCGGCAAACGCACATCAACGGCGCGGCGGATATTGAATTGGATCAGGCTTACGGGGGAACGTACGAGGCGGTGACCAATACTTGTTCCGGAACCCGTTGCCACGGCGCCGCGAATACAACCCCGGGCTGGTATTCGTCAACCGAATTGACATGCACCGGTTGCCATGGTGGCCTGGGGGACGAATCAGGAGCGCCTCCGGTGGATTTATCCGGGAACAGCGATCCTACCACGGCGGCCGTGGGCGCTCATGAGGTTCACCTGAACGGCGCCGAATTCAGTGACGGCGTAGCCTGTAACGAATGTCATGTTGTACCCGATTCGATCCTGGCGCCGGGACATTTTGACACGGACCTCATCGCGGAAATCACGTTTGGCGACCTGGCTGCCGATACTACCGATAGCAGCAGCGGGGCTCCCACCTGGGACCGGTCAACGGCGACCTGTGCGAATATTTACTGCCATGGGACTTTCGCCTTCGCAAAAGCGCGAAGCGACAATGTTTGGGCTTATACCGGTAATTATATTTCCGGTAAGGATACTACTGTTGTATGGAATAAACCGGGTAGCGTTACTTGCGGTACCTGTCATGACCTGCCTCCCGGGGGACATCTCCAGAGCACCAGTTGCGGGACTTGTCATGGCTCCGTAATCGATAGTGATAATGTTACCATTAAAGACAAATCAAAACACATTAACGGTCAAATAGATTATCCATAAGGAGAGAAAATGAAAAAGATAATCATGTTAGTTCTGGTGGCGACCGGATTCCTGTTCGCGCAGGAATTTGTTGGGGTGAAAAAGTGTAAGAGCTGCCATAATAAGAGTAAGACGGGCGCCCAATACAAGGTATGGGAGGGAACCGCTCATGCCAAGGCCTTCGAAACTTTGAAAACTGATGCGGCTCTGGAAGCGGCCAAAAAAGCGGGGGTCAAAGGGAATCCCTGGGAAGCTCCCGAATGTTTGCGTTGCCATACAACCGGTTTCGGGGCCGGCGGATACGAAGTGAAGGACGAAGCTTTTTGGAATCCCGCCGACGATGACAGGGCCGGTAAAAAAGCCGCAAAACGGATGGCCGGACTACAGTCGGTTGGCTGCGAGGCTTGTCACGGGCCGGGGAGCAAGTATAAGAAGAAAAAGGTGATGCAGGCCGTTTATAACGGTGAAATGGATGGCGCCAGTGTCGGTCTTGTCACCCCAACCGAAAAAACTTGTGTCGGTTGTCATAATGAGGACAGCCCCTCGTTCAAAGGTTTCGATTTCGCAGAGCGGGTAAAAGTTATTGCCCATCCCTATCCGGATGATATGGCTAAATAATCCGTTATAACCTGTATTCGTAGCCAGACCAAATTTAATCAGGGGGAACGGTCTTCAAGTGAAGAATGGGCATTTTCGCTCAGTTCTATCGGGGGATTGCATTGTCCCGGTGCTACCCGGTTTTCCGGTGGCCCGGGACAATGAAACCCGTATCAATCGCCAACCGGATAGCCAATAATATGATCGGTCTCAAAACAGCGGCGATGTTCCACCGGAAGGAGACATTTTTACTAATAGTAATTTTTCTGATCCATGTTGGCGGACTTTCCCACAGGAAATTCGTCGAGGGACAGAAAGGGATATTTCGGAAACCCGACAGCCTGGTCCCGAACATTAAAGATGT
>JALUTR010000004.1 GCA_027021785.1 Fidelibacterota bacterium
CCTGAGGCGGTGTCCAAGCCCTGTAAAAGGGCGCAAGTAGTTCCTCAGTCATTGGTTGGAAAACCAATCCGCAAGCTGACTGCAGGATCGGATATTCTTACACCTAACCTGATAGTTCATGGTCTCCCGACCATGAGCAAAAGGACATTTACAGGAATAACGGGACAAAAGCTTGGAAGCTGAAAATCAGTGCCGGTAGATATCTCCGTTTTTACGGCATTTTCCCCAATACCGCCCGGTGGATTGGCTTCCCAACATGCGCCGGTCCGCCTTGCGGACTCTTTTCGCTTCCCGACGTTCGTCGGGATTTCGCCTCGCTCAATTTGGCTTCCCGGCATGCGCCGGGATTTCGCTGCGCTCAACTTGGTTCTTGGCTCTTGGTTCTTGGCTCTTGGTACATCAAATATGCCCCCATAACCGAGACATTACAATTTAATAGTTCATCTTTCTCCTGGTACTTATTACATCTAAATTCCAATCCTGGTAAATTAGCGCCTGATTATAAAATTTAGCTGAAACCAGACCAAGGGTTCCCGCAGTGGCAAAATCAAATATTAAGATATCGGATTTATATCGATATAAGCTGGTCTCCGACCCTCAGCTTTCTCCCGACGGCAGGTTTGTCGTATTTGTTGTCGAAACCATGCACAAAGCCGACCGGAAATATTATTCCGCTCTGTACCTTGTCGGAACCGACGGCCGGGGACTGCGGCGGCTTACGTACGGCAAACACAACGACCACACACCGTGCTGGTCACCGGACGGTAGAACCATTGCTTTTATTCGAAAACAAGAGGCCCGGAACCAGATATGGCTGCTGCCGACGGATGGCGGGGAAGCCCGGCCGCTGACCAAATTAAACCCCGGTGAAATTTCAGATTTACGCTGGTCACCACGGGAACATGAATTGGCTTTCCTTTATCACCCGGCTGGTAAAGAGGTAAAAATCGACCGGGATGGAAAACCGAAAACTCCTGTTTATCGCCATATTCGGGATATCTGGTTTCGTTTGGATGGCGAGGGTTTCTTCGATAGTGGGTTCACTCATGTCTGGATAGCCGACGCGCGCACCGGACAATCCCGGCAACTGGTTACGGGGCCTTACAACGACACTTTTTTCTGCTGGTCGCCGGACGGAAATGAAATCGCCTTCATTTCCCGGCGCTTCGATGATTGGCAATTACGGATGGAAGAACAGCGCCTTTATCGTATTCCGTCGGCAGGAGGGAAAATCGAACCTATCCCCGCCCCGGATGGTCCCAAGGAGGGCCTGGCATACGCTCCCGATGGCCGGACCCTGGCATATTTCGGACATCAGAAGCCCTATCACAGTTGGGGAGCGGTTAATTACACATTAAACACAATCGGTCGGGACGGCAACAACCACCGCGTGTACGGCGAATCGCTCGACCGCACGGCACGTTTCCTGACCCTGGGTGACCTGACCCCTTCATTTACCGTCACCGCGCCGGCCTGGAGTCCGGACGGCCGGGCGATTTATTTTGGGATTTCCAGTGAGGGGCGCCAACTCATCGTAAAAACGGATGTCGACAGCGGTGAAACTTCCACTGTCAGTGACCGCGATGGGGTTGTGGTTTCATGGAGTTTGAGCGGTGACGGCCGACGGTTAATCTATCACGGCGCCGGTATTGCCGGACCGGATGAATTATACGCCCTTGATCTTTCAAACGGCAAGACCAGACAAATCACCCGTTTGAATCAACCACACCTTCGGAGCCGGAATTTCAATCTTCCTGAGGAAATTCGGTTCACCAATAATGGACAGAAATTGCAGGGCTGGTTGATCAAACCACCCGATTTTGATCCCCGGAAGAAATATCCGTTTATTTTGAATATCCATGGCGGTCCCCGGTGCCAGTACGGGAGGACCTTTTTCCACGAGATGCATGTCCTGGCCGCCGGTGGTTACGTGGTGTTTTACACGAACCCCCGGGGGAGTCAGGGTTACGGCGAAGCGTTCGCCGATGCGATCACCGGCAAGTGGGGGGAACCGGCCATGAGCGACCTGATGGCCGCTGTCGACCATGTCCTCTCCCTGGGATATGTCGACGAAAAACGAATGGGCGTTACCGGGGGAAGCTACGGCGGTTACATGACCAATTGGATCGTGACCCACACCAACCGGTTCGCCGCGGCGGTGACTCAACGATGTGTGTCCGACCTGTCCGGTATGTTCGGAAATTCCGATATCGGGTGGGACCTGAGCTACGAATTCAACGGCGCCCCCTGGGAAAACCAAGCCGCGTACCAAAAATGGTCGCCCATTACATACATTGAAAAGTGCCAAACCCCGTTGCTGATTATTCACAGTGAGAATGATTTACGATGCAACATCGAACAGGGCGACCGGATGTTCACGGCCCTCAAATTTCTTGGACGGGAAACGGAATATGTCCGTTTTCCAGAAGAATCACACGGGCTATCCCGGCACGGCCGCCCCGATCGAAGGGAAGCGCGTTTACGTATCATCTTGGAATGGTTTGACAAATATTTAAAGGACTGAAAGGCCGGACACATGATCGATATTCAGGAATTTCGTAAATTGGATTTACGGGTAGGTACAATCGTGGAGGTCAAACCCTTCACGGAAGCGAAAAAACCGGCTTATAAGTTAATGATTGACTTCGGCCCGCTGGGAACGAAACGCTCCAGCGCCCAAATTACCGGACATTATCGGCCGGAAGATCTTGTCGGCAAACAAGTAGTGGCGGCGGTAAACCTGCCGTCGAAAATCATTGCCGGTTTCACGTCCGAAGTGCTGGTTTTGGGTGCGAACGACGCTTCGGGCAACGTAATACTACTGAAACCGGAAACCACGATGCCCAACGGTGCAAAGGTTTCCTGAATAACTCCAGAAATTGAAAACAGATGAAAAACACCTAACGGAGGCAACAAAATGGATCTTACTATTAACGATTTAATCAAAGCCCTTAACAAAGATCTGGAATGGGAATATGCCGCGGGAATTCAATACATTCAACACAGCGCCATTATGACCGGTCCGGAATTCGAGGGCGTCATCAAGGAATTGGTGATTCATTCCCAGGAAGAAATGGCCCATGCCGTGACTTTGTCCGAACAGATTACTTTCTACGACGGTATCCCCAGTGCAAATGTCGAAAAAATCGAAACCGATGGTGACAACATCGTTATGCTGGAACAGGATTTGCGCGGCGAACAGAACGCCATTGACGGTTACAAGGAACGCATCTGGCAGGCGGAACAACTTCGCGAATACGGCCTGCGCCGGGTTCTGGAAGACATCCTCATGCAGGAAGAAGAACACAAACGCGACTTGCTTACAGCCCTGGGACGGTAACAACGGCAAGATCGCCGGTTCGAGCGAAATTAACAGGGATCATGACCGGTGAAATCCGCCCGGCGACGGAAGGCATGTCGAAACGAAGCGCATATCCCGACGGAGCGAAACGACTGTCGGGGAAACACGACCGGATGACCAATTGAGGGTATTTCTTCGGATTCCCAGGAATGAAATCCCGGCCTTTCCTATTTAAATACATCGGAAAGCCGCTGAATCGGCTTCCGAAGATGCTTGCGGCGCTCCTGTTCTTCGTTAGCTGGTCCCATTCACAATCTTTTGCCCCCTCGCCCGGATGGGAGGAACTTAACGATTCCCGCGGTTGGATTTACGCGGGGAAGACCGGGCGGGTGACCCTTTTCACGAAAAAAATATCCCTTTCTCCCATCCCCGCCATTAGACTGGAGATGGAAACCACAGCGGATCCCAAAACGCTGCTTGAACTGGTCTGGGCCGTGGATCAATATCCGGAAACGCTCCCCAGCGCTCATATTATCTCATCCGGCATTACGGAACGGAAAGAAAATTGGCAACGTGCCTGGCAAGTGGTGGATATTCCCTTCCTGGCTCCCCGGTTGTACCGGTACGATCATCTCTATCGAGCAAACCGTATTGACTGGAAGAAGACCGATAATGGTACGTCTTCTCCGGATTTTGACGGTTTGCTTATTCCGCCGGTAAACATCGGAAGCTGGGAAATTCTTAAACAGGGGGACACGACCGTTCTCGTTTATCGCGTCTGTACTGATCCCGGGGGAGATGTACCTGCGTGGATCGTGGAACGCGCCAATAAACGCTATCTGCCGCAGATGTTGCTGGAACTGGAAGCGGCCGCCTTGCGTAAACGGTAGCGCGCGATTGATTTTCATCGGGAATATGCAATGTTCGTAAAGCATGCGGCAACAATCCCACGCCGACAATCGGGATCAGAAGCCGTACTGATTCTGGACGGCGCCATGGGAACCGAACTCCTGCGCCGTGGTGTGGATTTGCCTCTGCCGCTCTGGTCGGCGGAAGCAAACCTGGCACAGCCCGAGACCGTCAAATCGATTCACCGTGAGTATGTCGCCGCCGGAGCCGATATATTAACGGCCAACACCTTTCGCACCACTCCCCGGGCCTATTTCAAGGCCGGCTATTCCCTGAAACGGGCCCGGCAACGGGCACGGGAAAGCCTCATGATTGCCGTGGACCTGGCGCGCTCCGCCGCGACCACTAATACACGGATCGCCGGATCCCTGGCGCCCCTGGAAGATTGTTACACGCCGGAACTGTTTCCCGGACCGGACGCGGCCCTGGAGGAATACGGCGAGCTTGTCACCTGGTTCCGGGAATCCGGTATCGATCTGCTCCTGATTGAAACCATGGGACACCGGGAGGAAGTCATGGCCGCCTTAAACGCTACCGATGAGTCCCTTTCCCCGTGCTGGGTAAGTTTCATCCTGAAAGACGGGCACCATTTGCTGGGTGGACATTCGCTGGTCGACACCCTGGCAAACGTTGCGGCGCTCGGCGTTGAAGCTGTATTACTAAACTGCAATTCCCTGCCAAA
>JALUTR010000005.1 GCA_027021785.1 Fidelibacterota bacterium
TGGAATCGGAGCCCACCCTGACAAATTAAAGTTTATTATTGTATGCTGTTAAAAAGAGCCGCCCCGGGAAATTGCGACCTGGATGATCGGTTGAATTAGCCAAATGTATATAAAAAAGATCCAGACGAGCAGCCCCAGTGTATTCAAAAAACTGGTAAAAAAAGATAGCAACGAGCCCTTAGCCGGGGGAATTTCATAAGGCGTTTTGTCAGGTGATTCTTCATCAGTAGCAAAATTGCGCACCCGGCAATTTTTCGAAACGTAGCCATAGGCCGTCTTCTTCGAGACATGAGAATCCGGGTATTCGATCTCGACATCTTGAAATGGAATCGGCAATCCGATGGCCAAATAATAGTTCGGGTGGTCCTGAACGTGGAAATGAATGTGCGGTTCGGTAGAGTGTCCGGAATTGCCGCACTGTCCGATGATTTGTCCCCGCTTCACCTTGTCGCCCGGCTTGACGGTACAACTGTTTCTTTTGAGGTGAGCGATGAAACTGTAGACGTGTTCGGCGTGACGGATAATCAGGTAATTGCCGCGCATATCCCGGGTCATGATATCGATTACCCCGGTTTGCGCATAGGCGTAATCCCGGATGTTGGTCCGGACTTTGATAACCGTTCCATCGGCAGGAGCCAGCACATCCTGACCAAAGCCGGGATAGCCAGAGGCCTTTCCGCCCTCTTTTTGTCCACCCTTGCCATCAAAGACAAAGTCGTAGGCATAGCGTTGCGTAATCAGATTCCAGGAATGGGAGGTTGACCTGTCAACGCCGCCGTTAACGATGGTCCAATAACCGGAGAAGGGGAGAGACATGGGGATCTGAGGGGCAGCGATCTTTGATATCCGCGAACGAAGGATTGCGATAGCTTGCCCGCTGTTTTGTAAAATAGTTTGCCAAATCCCGAAAGGATTGAGGAATTGCCAGATAAAGACGGAGATAAAATATTTCAGGTACATCAATTAGGTTGTGCCTACGCTTGTTTTTGAGAATGTAAAGTAACAATAGGTCAGGTCAGTTAACATAAATAACGATTATTGTTCAAGAAATATGGTCATTTACAAATTCTGCGCATGAAAATCGATTATCATACAAATCTGAAAAATAAAAATCCCGCTTGCCTAAACCGGATTTTATAAAAGATCTTTGTTTTAGAATCTTCGATGAAATCCGGGCAATTCCTGATTGTCACTTATTAAACCTTTGTGTTCGTTTTAGTGTTAACCAACCATAGTGAAAATGAACAGATAAATTCACGCCGTTAAGCTACTTCCGTGGCTTACAAATTCAATCCCAATTTTTTCTTGATCCGCGCTTTAATAAGCGGCATAAGCCGTCCTTTTTCCCAGGCGATTTTAGCGAACATGTCACGCTTGGTCTTCGGCGGTATCGTATAATCCGTTCGTAAGGTCAGGGAGAGGGCGCCTTTACCGCAGGAGGTTATACAGGCCCCGCAACCCAGGCAGGCTTCTGTATTTACCGTGCTTACGCGGTTGTTACCGTTGTCCCTATTACGATCAAGGCCGATCGCTTTGATGTTGCAAGCCGTGAAACATTCCCCGCAATAATCACATTTATCTTTATTAACCACCGCGATGTAAGGTGTTTTGTTCACCCCCTTGTAGTAGCCGGCCCGGACTCCGGCCATAATGTGACAACAGCAACCACAACAGTTGCAGACAAAGGTGGGCTTTTGCCGTATGTTATCGGTGATATGCGTCAGGTGCAGATCTTCGGCCATCGCCAGAATGTCGAGCAATTCCCCGGTGCTTTTCTTTTCGGCGAAACCGCGCCGCACGAGGAATTCCGCCCCCCTACCTAACGAGATACAGATTCCATCCACCGGTGCCCCTTTCTTGCAGGACTTACCATCATGCTCCTGCTGATGGCGGCAATAACACATTGAGGCGGCGCCGTAAGAAGCTTTTTTTATAATCTCCCGGGCACTATTGTACGAAACGATTTCACTGTTAACCGGGATATGTTCATCGTATACCAGTGACCGTGTCAACTGGGTCTTACTGCCAAAGAATTCCCTGGCCTGACCTTTCTCATGGTCCCAGTGAAAATATTCCGACATAAGCCGGGCGACTTTTTCCAAAGGAAGGTCGGTCCGGTCTTTCATAAACGTGAATTCGAAAAAGCCGATGACACCGGGCATCAGGAGGTAATACGTTTCCGTGCCGTAAGTCAGATCCATAACGATTCCCTTGTCGGCCATGGATTCAAGAACCGGCAACAGCGCTTCCGCGTCCATGTTAGTGCGTCGGCAGAGCTCAGACAGGGTTGCTTCTGTTAAGGGGAATTGGGAGGCGACAAAAGCCTCGGTTTCGCTGAACAGCAGCGACAGTAATTCCCGCAGAATCTCGTTATCCACCAGTCCTATCGGATATTGGTTCAGACGGTCTATGAGGGGAACGAGGCTGGATTTGGCGTTGGTAATATGTCCCATGTTCTTTCCTGCAATTAAGTTTGGATCGTTGGAAAGTAAAGATTGCAGTATGCAAAATCAAAGCGGTTCATTTTGGTTTTTTCTCGCGGTTTACACCAAATAATCCATGCGTTAGAAAATTTCATACAATTCGCAATAATTCACGCAATCAATGGAATGACAATGTGCTCAAAATCCAGGAAAAGATCGACGAGAGAAGGTAACAAAACGGGGATTCAATCCGACGGATCATCGCTGTTATATCCTGATTAAGTCAACAACTTTGTCGCGGATTTGTCCGGAATCAACCGGGATCAATAAAAATTACGTATTGAGTTTATTTTATTTTAATTTTTCCGCATATTAAATATTGAGGAATGACCATCCAGGTAAACATGTTATTATCCAAAAAGGTTTTGCTGTTTGTACTTGGCATTGTTGTCGGGTCTTTGCTGATCTTCTTTTTCACTGATCAAATACACAAGCAAAAGAAAACGCCGAAAAATATCGGTGAAGAATATGAATTATTACTGAACCTCATGAGTCAGAGTAAATACGAAGATGCAATATTAATAGGTAAACGAATTATTAATAATAATCCTTATTTTCATAAAGCCTATAAAAAAATCGTAAGTGCCGCCGCGATTAGAGGAACCATAAATAAAACCTATACTTATTTCAGGGGAATCAGGGAAGATTATCCGGAGAATCCGTATCCATACTATGGCATGGGACTCATTTTAAAAGAGAAGGGTGATTTTCGGAGGGCCATTGAACAATTTAAACGGACGATTGAACTGCGCCCCGGGTTTATACCGGCTTACACCGCCATTACCGACGTGTTCCTGAAAAATAAAAATTCCGGTATTGCCGAGACATATTTTCCCGGGTTAATCGATTCTGATTCCACAAACGCGGCGGGATATTTTGCGCTGGGATATTTCTTTAGCAAGACCCGGGATTGGGGAAAGGCGCTTCGCTTTCTGGATAAAGCCATTGTTATTAATCCCGATTTATGGCAGGCTTACCTGTATAAAGGTAGTGTGTATTATTCCACAAGCGATTATACGGATGCCCTGGTTAACTGGCAAACCTCCCTGGAAATTGTCAGGCGGAGAAAGGATGTTGAATCCGAGGGTATAATTCTTGGACGTATCGGTCTGGCCAGATGGAACCTTGATGAATATGATCAGGCGTTAAATTCCCTGCACCGGGCGTTGGAAATCCTACGTGAGGTGGGCGATAAAAAGAATGAAGGGGTGGTGACGGGGAATACCGGTTTGGTGTATATGTATCAATGGAATTATCCTGAAGCCTTGAATTATTTCAAAAAAGCTGCCGCTATTAACCGGGAAACGGGATACCGCATTGCCGAGGGAATGACTTTGAATAATATCGGACTAATTTATTTGAATTCCGGTAATTACCGCCGGGCATTAGATTATTTTGAAAGGGCAAGGGAAGTCCTGAGCGGCGCAAACTACAAACGGGGGGAAGGAATTATTCTGGGGAATTTCGGAGCCGTTTATGCCGAGACCGGTTACTATCAGGAAGCTTTGGATTATTACAGGAAAGCCCTGGCGATTCGTCGGGAACTGAAAAACAAACGTGATGAAGGAATCATCCTGATCAATATGGGGATTGTATACCAACGCCTGGGCGATTATGAAAATGCCGCTGTCTATTTAAATGATGCTTTGACTATTTACGAGACAACCGGACAAAAAGTCTATCAGGGAATTTTGCTCAATACCCTGGGACGGGTTTTCTTGGGGCAGGGGAAGTTTGAGCAAGCCCGGAACTACCACCAACAGGCTTTTGCTGTTGGAAATTTACTGAATTTTCCACGGATAATCTGGGAGGCGCAATACGGAATTGGTAAAACATACCATCAGCAGGGGCAAAAGGAGGATGCCTTAAAATACTATCTCCTGTCCGTAGAAAACCTGGAGTCAGCCTGGCGAAGGTTGGGGGTTGATGAACTGAAAAGTGCTTTCTTGGGGGACAAGACGAATGTGTATCACGACCTGATCCGGCTTCTTTTTGAGTCGGCCCGTCAGACTCCCGGCGGGCGGGAACAGGCGCTGGCTTTTCACTATGCGGAACGAACTAAGGCAAGAACCTTTCTTGATCTCCTGGTGGAGTCGGAAATTGCCATTACCATTACCAAGGGTGTTGAACCGGAGCTAAAGGAGCAGGAGAAACTTTTGAAACGGAAATACGACTCCGTCCGCGTGGAACTGCAAAAAGAATCGTCAAATTTCCGGGGATCGGTTAATCCGGACCGGATCGGGAACCTGAAAAAACAATTAAAGGAAATTGATAAACAATGGGAAGACCTGAAACGGTTGATGAAACAACGAAATCCCAGCTATGCCCAATTGAAATATCCGGACCCGCTTACACTGGAGGGTGTTCAGCGACAACTTAAAGGAAAAAACACCGTTCTTTTG
>JALUTR010000006.1 GCA_027021785.1 Fidelibacterota bacterium
GTTTGAAGAATTATTTTGACGGCATATAAAAAATATTCGGTAATCGGACGAGTTCTGTGAACATGGATTTTCCGGTTTACCGGCATTAACTACCGGTTGGGGACTTATCGTTGGTCAGGGGATCGATGTTACCGTCCCCTTCTCACTTGAGGAGGGGACCACAGGGGTGGTATGAAAAATTTGACTACATCCTTAAATCATAGTATTGTTCAAAGAAATAAAAGCGTGAACTTGTTTCCGCACGTTTGAACCGTGAAACATCCTGTCGCCGGCAGACCAAGATAAAAACAAATCCGAAGAATCCTCAGGAATAATCCCACTCTCGGGAGCGAAGTGAATCCGCCGGGTGGTCTAAGGGATCATTGGATACCGTAAAAACAGAGATATCTGCCGGCACCGATTGTCGGCTTCCAAACTTTTGTCCTGTCCTTCCTGCAAATGTCTTTTTGTTTATGGTCGGAAGACCATGAACGATCAGGTGAGAGTGAAGTCCGATCTTACAATAAGCCTGCGGTCCGGTTCTCCATCCATGGCTTGATTCATTTCCTTAAAAGAGGAAGAGATTCCGGAAAATTTGAATGATTCAATTATGATTGGAAAATACAATAGAGTTGATTTATTGCAATATTTTCGATCATAGAAAACGTCCTGGACAGCATATTTCGAGTTGGTTTCGGATTGTGTGCGCAAAGTATCAGGGAATCCTCTTTCTTAAATCCTTTAAGGGGATTGTTTCAGGGAGAAGGGACCAAATCCGTCCGGGACCGGGGAGCACCATACTTGAATTACCGCTCTTTCAAAATATTTTGTACAGCAATGGGATCTTAATGAACAACTGGGATGGGTACATATTTGAAGAACCAATCCTCCGGCGGATTGCAGGATCATTGCTTTTGTTCTCATTTTTATAAAGTTGAACCGACGAAACATTGAATTTGTTTTGTATTTATGGGATAAGAATATATGATCCGAAGTTGGACTTAAATCCTTATTATTTCGATAGTTTCGTTTATTTCGTTGTTCCTATTGCATTATTTGGGATAAAATCCTTCGTCTCCGTGGTGAATGAGAAATTAACCGGAGTATTTTAACGGATCTAAAATCCCCTCTTTTAAGAGGGGACCACCGACGAAGTCGGAGGGTGTGTGTAATGAGCTTTCCCGATTCGACACCCACCATTATCTGTGGTCCGGGTTCCGATAGCAACGAAAATTCGACAGGCAAATCCACAGAGCAAATTGCGACGCGGAGAAAATGAAACATTTCGATTCCAATAACCCGAATCCAGGAATTTCCGTAGTAAACCAAAATATAGGTGAAAATGCAAATGCCTGGTACACGCTCCGTCTCCTTCGGAGCCTCTTTAGGAGATTGCAAAAATGATTGAATCAGGTGTTACCGCTACCACTCATTTTTTAAGGACGGAGTGGGTAAATGTCGGTAAAAATTACCGTTCACTGTTTTCGGTCAGTATTAAATAATCAATACCCTTCCGTGCTTTTCGGGTAATGGGGTTTTTCGTACAATACCGCGCGTAGCGATAATCGATAAACCGATAGGGTAAATGTTCATCTCTTCCGCGGGGTATCCCCAGGCGTCGGGTTTGAATAATCTTTTCCGGCGTATATCCCACATCTTTAATATAAAACCGTTGTTGGTCAAATTGTTTGCCGTCCCAATCGCTTACCTTGATTCCCAGCGATCTGCACAGAATTGTCTGTCCCGAGCACAGTCGCTCCGCGGGACGCGGGGCGATACCGTTTTTAGCCGGGTTTAATTCCTGCATTCGTTTGATCATTAAGGCATAGTCAGGCGCCTTGGGATAGGGGATCCCTGATTTGATCAGCACGGCATTGCCGTCGCCCTGACAACTGACGTTCAATGAATCTCCGCCGCGGGCGTAGTACATGTAAATAGTGCCCGGCGCCATGAAAAGCGCCTTTCGCTTTGCGGTATAACCCAGGGAAGCATGGCTGGCTTTTTCTTCTTTCAGATAGGCCTCGGTTTCAATAATCATCGCCGCCAACCACAACCCGCGGTTGCGCGCGAACAATACCTTCCCCAATAAATCCCTGGCAACCGTAACTGCCGGACGATCGAAAAATTTGGTTGTCAGCATCAAGCTAAATGAATTTTTATAATGATTGAAGTGAACTTTCGTTTATAAAGTGAATTCCGTTTGGTTTGTACGTTACGAAAAAAGGCCTAATTACAAAAGTCGAGTTTTGAAATAAAAGTTATTATATAATATAATCACGACACACGATGTCTGGATTGGATATAACAAAACAAGTAATTGCAACGGTTATTGAGATAGTCAAGGAGTTTCTAACTTGGATTATTCACCGCAGAGACGCCCCGATACACTCCTTCGTCGTTACGGGGCAGGCAAGGTGTAGAGTTGATTAATAAACAGAAGGTTACAGTGCTTTTAATCGGTGTTACTTTGGTACAAAGGTCTAAAATCATTTTCTCCTAACTTCATCATTATTAGTGTTTATTCCCCGATACAGTCGTTCCTCCTTACGGGGTAGGTGTGGAAATTCGTGGCTGATGTTGAAAATCCCGGTCTTTCGGGGAATTAATGAGGCTAAAAAGTAATACGACACCGCCCGGTTTTTTAATGATGAGGGGCGGTTTACCCGAGTTGAAGCCGCAGAAGTCCCGATATGGTGTCGGAATGCGACCATTATTACGAAGTATCCTTCCACGAGTGAAATATTATTGTGATTTCTGCTTATATTGAGTATAATTACAAAAACGATTTGATAGGATGATATTATGACTATTGCATTAAAATTGGATTTTGATCAACTGAAAAGATTGGTAAGTCAATGCAATACCAGGCAAAAGATCGAGTTACTTCAGGAATTGGAAAAAGAAACGTTCCGGACTCGTTTCAAGGGAATGCTGAAAAATCTTAAGACAGTTGATTTGACTCTGGAAGAAATCACCGCTGAGGTGGAAGCTGTAAGACAGAAGCGATATGAGGGTTAACTCGCTGAGAGTTGTAATTGACACCAATATTTGGATCAGTTTTTTAATTGGTAAAGCTTTATCGGGTTTAGAAGAAAAAATTATCGATAATAAGATTCGTATCTTGTTTTCCGATGAATTGCTCAGTGAATTGGTTGAAGTACTTCATCGCCGGAAGTTCAGGCAATATTTTTCGTTGGATAATATTGTTGAATTAATAGAACTGATTTATTCAATTGCAGAATGGGTATCTGTTGAGGAACATTTTGATGCATGTCGTGATCCAAAAGACAATTTCCTGCTGGACCTGTGTGTCTCCGGGAATGCGGATTACTTAGTGACTGGGGATCAGGCTTTGTTGGATTTAGATCATTTTCATAATACAAGAATCATCCATTACAAATTTTTCAGCGATATCGTTCAGGAATAATCAAAGAATATCTCCACCATGATTATCTTGGTTCATTGAGACGTGTGTCAACACAAAACGACAATTTTGATCGGAACCTGGATTATCAGCGCAGTTAAAATCCCGTCCTTACTACCATGAAATGTTGAGGGTTTTATCCTCTCCCCCCGAAGACCTTGTGATTCGTGAAAGTCGGGGGTAATTTTAAGCTCAACAAAAGTGGAGTTAAAATTGGAAATCATTTATGCGTTCGCAGGCGGAGGACAACAAGGAGGCGGGATCGCGGCCTTTTTACCGTTTATTTTAATCATGGTTATTATTTATTTCCTGATGATCAGGCCCCAGACCAAGCGTCAAAAGGAAAAACAGAGGATGCTCGAGGCCCTGAAAAAAGGCGACAAGGTGGTTACCATCGGCGGCATTCACGGCACCATCGCCGGGTTCCGGGAAAAAGGCAAAGTGGTGATTCTGAAAATTAACAAAAATGCCGACATCGCCGTGAATCGGACCGCCATCGCCGGACTGGCCGCCCAGGTCTCCGATCAGGAAACAAGCAGCATGGAGGGTCCGGCGTAGTGGCCGTTTTGGATATCGTTAAATACGGTAATCCGATACTACGGAAAGCCTGCAAACCGGTTTCGGATTTCTCAGCCCTTCCCCGGATAGTCGCCGATATGTTCGATACCATGTACGAGGCGGAGGGAATCGGCCTGGCGGCAAACCAGGTGGGGCTGGACATGAACCTGTGTATTATTGATGTTACCCACACCGAGGAAGCCGACGAACCGTTAACCTTCGTGAATGGTAAAATAGTCGATAGTTGGGGCGAATCAATTCACTCGGAAGGGTGCCTTTCCATTCCGGAAGTTGAACTGGAAGTAAAACGCCCCGAATTTATCAGGTTTCGGTTCCAGACCCCCGACGGGGAAGAACATGTTGAAGAATTTGGCGGACTATTGGCGCGCGCAATACAACATGAAATGGATCATCTAAATGGTATCATGATTATTGATCGCGTCAGCCCGCTGATAAAAATGCAATACAATAAGCAGTTGAAAGAAATTGCAAAAAACGCTTCACGTCACGTTAAGGAGAGGAAACCACAAGGGAACTTTGCTCTGTAATAATTTTACTTTATCCCAACTGCCGAATCGTGTTATTCCCCTCGGCAAACAACGTAAATTACCGGTTTATCGTGCACTGATTCACAACGGCCTGAATCCGCCGATAATAGTCCAGCGCTGTAGGTATTCCGACGTAATTGTGTTCAGCCAATCGGCGTGAGAGTGATATGCGCGTAATTTTCATGGGAAATCCTCAGTTCGCCGTGCCCGGTTTGCGGGCGTTATTGAGATCCGCCCATCAGGTCCGGGCGGTCGTGACAAATCCGCCCAAAGCGAAGGGACGGGGACAAAAAATTATCGCCACGGCGGTTGCCGAAGCGGCCGTCGAACATGGTCTGCCCCTTATTCAGCCGACTTCCCTGGACGACGAGGGTTTCCTCCGGCAACTCCGGGACCTGGAACCGGATGTCTTTGCCGTGGTAGCCTTTCGCATTTTGCCCCGGAGCCTGTTGAAAGTCCCCAAAATCGGCGCCGTAAATGTGCATGCCTCCCTGTTGCCGCGCTACCGCGGGGCGGCCCCAATACAATGGTCGCTGATAAACGGGGAAACGAAAACCGGGGTTACCACGTTTTTAATCGAACCCAAAGTGGATACCGGCGCGATTATTCTGCAACAATCCATCCCCATTGATCCCCGGGATAATTACGGAACCCTGTCGGATAAACTCAGTCGTATCGGTGCGGAACTGCTGGTTGAATCTTTGGACCAACTGGAAACCGGTCGCGCGGTACTGGTCCCGCAGGACCATTCCCGGGCCACGAAAGCGCCGAAGATTACCAGGGAAGACTGTCTCATTCACTGGTCGAAACCGGCCGTTGATATTCACAACCTGGTGCGCGGGCTTGCGCCCGTCCCCGCCGCGTATACCACCTTTCAGAGGAAACGGATAAAGATCTTCGAAACCGAAATAGTGGAATGTGACGATGGCAATCACTTATCGGGAAGGGTCGTAAAACGAACGAAAAAAGAGCTGATCATCCGCACGGGAGAGGGGTGTCTTGCGATCATCGCGTTGCAGCGCGAAGGGAAGCGACCGATGAAAATCCATGAGTTTCTCCAGGGAACCGCGATTGGGAAAGGTGATCGGTTGGGTGATTAATGCCGACGACTCGTGAACACAGCCTGAATATTCTCGATCGCTTTTGGGTCGCCGGGAAACAATTAAAGAATGTTCAAAAGGAATATTTTAAGAAGTGTAAAATTTCCGGAAGCGACCGCCGGCGTATTACCGTCATTACCAATGACGTACTGCGTTGGAAAGGCCGGTTGGACCTCTGGATCGCGCTCGCGCTGAAACGCCCCTTTCACAGTCTGCAACCGAAACTGTTGTCCATTCTTGAAATCGGAACGTATGAATTGTTGCTCGACAAAGGTACGCCCGCCTATGCCGCGATTGACAGTGCTGTTTCTCTTGCCCGGAAACGAGTGGGGAAACATACCACCGGCCTGGTGAATGCCGTGTTGCGAAAAGTTTCCCGCTTTGAACCGGAGATTCCGCCCCTGACCGATATGTCCGACGAGCAAACGGCGGCCTGGTATGCGACGCCGAAATGGTTGTACGACCGGTGGGTGGAGCGTTTCGGGGAAACGAAAACCCAATCGTTGTGTACCCGTTTCAATACGCCGCCGGAAACGGTGATCCGCAGGAATCCTTTGCGAATCGAACATGGGGAATTTGTGGCCGGGTTGGAATCGCGGGGCGTTTCGCCGGAACGGATAAACGGCTCCGATCGTTTCTATCGTGTGATGTCAGGAAGTGCGAATCTGAGAACGGAACCGTTATTTCTGGACGGTTGTTTTTCTTACCAGGATCGGGGCGCCGGCGCCGTGGTGGAGTTGCTGGACCCACGACCGGGTGAGACGGTGTTGGATGTCTGTGCCGCTCCCGGGACGAAAGCCCTGTATATCGCCGAACGAATGGAGGATAAAGGGACGGTATGGGCTTCGGATGTCTCGCCGAAACGGGTCGAATCGGGGAAACGGGATCAGGATCGTCACCGAATGCGGATTATAAAATGGGAGGTCAGGGATGCTACCGCGGATACGTTTCCGCGGGCCGACCGGATTCTGGTGGACGCGCCCTGTACCGGAACAGGAGTTATCGGCCGCCGGCCGGACATAAAATGGCGCCGCCGACCGGAACATCTTGCGGAAATGTCGGATTTGCAAATAAACATATTGAACCACGTTTCCCGTTACCTGCGCCCAAACGGCGTGTTGGTGTATGCGACCTGTTCCCTGGAACCGGAAGAAAATTGGCAAGTGGTGGAAGCCTTTCTTAAATTGAACGATAATTTCCGGGTTGATCCGGTGGATGACTCCCGGTTAAAGTCATGGATAACACGAAAGATGACGTTGGAAACATTTCCACCCGATGATCATATTGACGGAATGTTTGCCGTCAGACTACGATTGGTGGCATGAAATTATTGCTGAAATACCTGTTTACGATTGGATCGATCGGTCTCCTGCTGTTGCTTTTCGCGGATGCCGTTCTGATGCCGGCCTACGTTCGTCACGACCAGAGTCGCTACCTGATTAACGTGAGAAATCGTAGCCTGGATCGGGCCCTGGCCTTGCTCCGGTCGGAAGGCTTCAAAGCGGTGATCGGTGACACCGTGTACACCAACCGGATTGAACCGAATACGGTCATTGAACAGTACCCGAAACCCAATACGAAAGTCAAGCCCGGCCGGACGATCCGGTTAAATATCGTCCAACCGGAAAAAATGGTGGAAGTGCCGAACCTGCTGGGACAATCGCAGCGCAGCGCCGAAATTATCCTGCATCAGATGGGACTGGTGATCGATACGGTGTATACCGAGTACAATCCCGATTATCCGAAGGGAACCATCGCCTGGCAGTCGCCCAAGGGCGGGGATTTATTAAACAAGGGACAAGGTGTCCACCTGACGGTCAGCGAAGGTCTGCCCCCCAATTCCTTCCAGGTGCCGAACCTGTTCGGCCTCAGCAAAGCGCGCGCGGAAACCGAACTGGAAAAAGCGGGTCTGAAGGTAGGGAAAATCTTTTACCGGCAAAATGAAGACCTGGTGCCCTTTACGGTACTGGATCAATCCGTCGTTGCCGGAACCGTGCTGGATCGCCCGATGGCGATCGATTTGACCGTCAGCGTGCTTGATCTCCAGGATATCTTTAACCAAATGATCGACCGGTAGATACCCTGTGAATATTACTCCGGCATATAGTAATGGTATAATTAAATGAGTGTATCCAATGTTTAAAACCCATTTTCATTTTCCCCCTGTTACAAGGGAAAAAGTCAACGGATTTGTCCCCTTGTTTTTCCCTGTATTAGGGGAAATACAAAAGGATATTATATTACGAATGACCAATACCGGTTTAATAATTTTGTCCGTCTAGTGGTAACCGTCAGCGAATTCCTTCGGAAATCGATTCATCTTTTTAATTCCGTTATCCCTTTGGGATACTTGTTTATTGTCCCGGAACGAAAGGAAATGGTTATTATTTTGGGCGTTGTAAGTATTTTATTTTTTTCCATTGATGTGGGACGCACCAGAATTACATGGATTCGGAGCCTGTTTCGGAAGGCATTTGACTTCATGCTTCGGTCACATGAATTGGAAGGCCAATTTACCGGCGCCACGTGGGTGGTGATCGGGGCTTTCATGACCGTTCTTTTGTTCCCCAAAGAGATCGCCGTGTTGGCGTTATTCTATTTGTCTTTCGGGGATACGGCGGCGGCGTTGGTGGGGATGCAATTCGGAAAAGTGAAATTCCGGGACAAATCATTGGAAGGTTCCCTGGCCGGTCTGGCCGCCTGTCTCCTGGCGGCGACATTTTTCCCCGGTATCTCGTGGGCGGTCAGGTTTAGTGGCGCCGTGGGGGCGATGCTCATCGAGTTCCTGCCCATTCCCATCGATGACAATCTCAGAATACCGTTGGTGTCCGGAACAATTATGATTGCAGTAAGTTCGTTGATGACATGACTTTTTTAGCTCCCACGTATCTGTTTGGTCTCATTGCCGCGGCAATTCCGATTATTATCCATCTCATCAGCCTGCGGCAAACACGACAGGTTGAGTTCAGTTCCCTGCGCTTCATCAAAGCCCTGGAGCATGAAACCATCCGACGTTTAAAATGGCGCCAGTGGCTCCTGATCCTGTTGCGGACTTTGATAATCGTATTTCTGGTGTTAATTTTCGCGAAACCGGTCCAGCAGGGCTTTATTCCCGGTTGGATGAGCGGCGAGTTGGAATCGCGCGTGGTGATTTTTATCGATAATTCGGCCAGTATGGCTTTGGAAACCGATACCGGAACCTTGTTGGACCGCGCCCGGAAAACCGTTCCACAAATCATTAATGCTTTTGAAGGACAAACGGAACTCGAAATCTATCAAACCAATCCCCCGCGACGGGTGTTTAAGGGGGAACCCGGGGAACTGTCGCAAACCCGTGTTCTGAGCGCCATCGAACAAACGGATTCACGGGATAACCTGTGGGTAGTGGTTGACTCGATTCTGACTAAATTGGATGTCAGCGAACCCAACCGGGAATGCTTTATCCTCAGCGATTTTCAGTCGCTGCCGGATCCGGACACGTTCCTTGACAGCACGGTACAGGACACGTCACAGCCCCGGTGGCGGTTTTACTGTCTTGGTCAACCCGGCCCGGTGAACAATTTGTCGATCCGGGAAACAAAAATTGCCAGTCAGATTCGGCTCCCCAATCACTTGTTAAAACTGAATACCAGGATTGCCAATGATGGCGAAATTGAGAAACGCAATATTCCCATTGAGTTGTATTTGAACGATGAACGGGTGGGCCAGGTTGTGGCGAATTTCAAACCGGGGCGTTCCAAGGAATTTATGTTCCAGGCCTATCCCGGCAAAAGCGGTCTTGTGCACGGTGTAATGAAATTGCCGGACGATGATTTTGATCCGGATAACCGGTGGACGTTCGAGCTCCCTATTCCCGAACAAATCGCCTGTACGATTGTGGGGCAATCGGCGGAAGAACTTTATTTGCTGGAGTTGGCTTTGTCCTCGATTGACAACCAATCCGGCCTGTTTTTAATCGACTCCAAGGTTATCCCCAACCCGGAACGGTTGTATCTGGATGAAAGCGATATCCTGATCCTTCACAATCCGGGGAAATTATCGGATAAGGCTATCGAGGATATTCAGTCCTTTTTGTTGCGCGGGGGAGGGATAATCTGGTTTGTCGGGGGCCGTCAATTACAGCAGGACAACAATCGCCTGGAAACAGCCCTGAGACTGCCGGTTTCGTTGCAATTAATTCGGGCTGCCGATGACTCCTATTTCTCCGTTAAAGTGGCCGATGACAAAAATCCGTTGCTGACGGATCTGGATTTACGGAATTTGGAGACGGAATTGCCCCAGGTATTCAGCTACCTGAAAGTAAGAATGAAAAGGGGGCAAAATTCAATATTGAAACTAAATAATAATGATCCGTTTTTATTGGAATTCCCCTCCAACGGTAGCCGGATATTTTATTTTACGTCCCTGATGGATCTGAAATGGAACGATTTGCCCATGCGGGGCTTGATGGTTCCTTTATTGCATCGTATTTTAATTTTATTGGCTACCGATGAAACAAATACGACACCGGTCTACGTGGACGAACCGAAAATCATTCGTCTGGACCAGGAGACTATTAACAGTGAATGGAGCGTTGTAATGCCCTCGGGTAATTCCGCGTTATTAATCCCCGATTTTAATACCGAGTCTCTAATTTTCCGTCAAACGTCGGAAATCGGTTCCTACGAAATATTATCGGACGGATATCCATACACTTCCTTTTCCGCTTACCTGCACCCCGACGAATATCCATCGCGCAGAGCGGACAAAACAGCAATCATTAGTTCCCTGCCTCCGGGACAGGCCCGCTGGATTGAACCCGACCGGGAGTTGGCTGAAGCGTTGAAGGAAATCCGCTACGGCCGCTCTCTCTGGCGCGTATTCCTGGTCGCCGCCATCGTGTTGTTATTGCTGGAATCAATACTTGGTCGGTCCCGTCCCGAGGCTTTAAAACGACCTCAATCATGAACAAAGCAATCGGCAAAGAAAATAGTCATCCCAAAGAACGGGCAATCCTGGTGGGGGTCATCCACGGTTCTTTGAAAGAATATGATGTGGATGAACACCTGGACGAGTTAACCCTGCTTTCCGAGACCGCCGGCGCTGAAGTGGTCGGCCGGGTAACCCAAAGGTTGAGTCGGATCAATCCCGCTTTTTTTGTGGGGAAGGGGAAAGCGCAACAAATTATAAACCAGGCCCGGGAATTATCGGTCAACCTGATCATTTTCAATGAGGACCTGACACCGGCCCAGGTAAAGAACTTTCAAAAACTTGCCGAAAACGTGAAGATCATCGACCGTAGCGCCCTGATCCTGGATATTTTCCAGAAACATGCCAAAACAAAAGAAGCCAAAACCCAGGTAGAGTTGGCCCGCCTGCAATACATGCTTCCCCGCTTAACCCGGCTTTGGACCCACCTGGAACGACAAATGGGAGGGATCGGCACCCGGGCCGGCGCCGGTGAAACGCAAATTGAAGTTGACCGCCGACTGGTCAGAAACCGGATCGCCAGGCTGAAACAGGAATTGGATCGTATTGACAAGGAACGTGAGACCCAGAGCAAACGTCGCCGGGAATTCTATCGTGTGGCGTTGGTTGGATACACAAATGCCGGGAAATCAACGCTGATGCGTACCATATCCGGGGAAAATGTCTATATTCGGGATCAACTTTTCGCTACGCTCGATACAACCATTCGAACCGTTAATCTGGATGACAATCATAAGATTTTATTAAGCGATACCGTAGGCTTTATCCGCAAACTTCCTCATCATTTGGTTGCCAGTTTCCGCAGTACGCTGAAGGAAGTGATTGAAGCGGACTTGCTGTTGATTCTTCTGGACGCCACCTCTCCCCAGGTGATGGAGCATCTGCAAACCATTCGTCGCGTCCTGAAAGAACTCAAAGCGGAAAAACAGCGATCATTACTGCTCTTAAATAAAATCGATCTCATTGACCAAAACGGACGTTTGTCCTATTTAAAACGGCATTTCCCGGAAGGGATAATGATATCCGCCCACAACCATTTGCGAATTGATCATCTGCTGGATCGTATACGGGAAATCATGGATGAAAATTATCGCACGGCGGAGGTCCGGTTTTCCTACGAACAGGGAAAAGCACTGGCGGCGGCACAGGAAGGGGTGGATGTATTGGAACGCGTGTATGACGATCAGGGGGTTCACCTGAAGATCAGGGGAATATCCCGGCGGGTAAATCAAATAGTGAATTCCAGCGAAAATCGATAAGATAAAGTATCAGCGGCCTTTGGTAACGGTAAAAAATAAAGCCTCCGCAGGAGGCTTTATTTTCTCGCCATAGGTTGTTATTCAGGACCGTAATTGATACGGTGGAGGCCTCCCGCTTACAGCAAACTTCCTTCATCCCGATGTCTATCGGGAAAGGCCTGTTTTTTGCAAACGAAGTACAGCTTCCATTTTTTGAGACTGAAGATCCTGAATTAACTGAGCCTGTGACGAGAACTATCAAATAGCTGAATAAAATATAAGTTGCACCGCAAATGATTCGCAAAGATTTTATGTCCGATTCGTAAGATTTTACCGCGGATATTTTATCGCTGTTCCCCAAAATGTGCGCCGGTCCGCCTGGAGGACTTGCTTCGCTCCCCGACATTCGTCGGTCCGCCTTGCGGACTCGCTTCGCTCAACTTGGTTCCCCGACATCCGTCGGTCCGCCTTGCGGACTCGCTTCGCTCAACTTGGTTCTTGGTTCCTGGTTCTTGGTTAATGTTAACACTTGTGCATTATCCCCGGTATTTGGGAATTTAGCCGCCGGTGAAACTCCACACATTCATATTATCCCTGGCCTGGTTTCGATCCAATCCCCCTTTTCACCGGTCGGATCGTGGAACTCTGTCGCGTATTCAAATGTCGATGAAACTGCGGAGACTTATATATCTGATTTGTTTCTCCCTCGGTTTCGGATTTGCCCGGAGTGTAACGAAAACCACGCACACACTCTATTTGGGTAAAGAAAAAGTGTGGGTGGATATATACGAACGTGCTGGTTCGAATATTACATTTGTGAATCTGCATGACAATGAAAACACGTCCGCAGAGGCAGGCAGGCGGTTCGTTGAGAAGTACGGCGGCCGGTTGATCGAGTTACGGCACGGTCGCGGTCGGGAGGTGGTCGTGCGACTGAATGGCGTGTTGTATCGGTTCGATCCCAATCGTATGTTCAGCGAAGCGGGCTTGCGGGCATCCCTCAGGTATTTCCGCGCCAACAGCGATGAAGTGTTTCACATTGCCGCCGCATTCCGCGACAGCGTGATAAACCTGGTTGACGCTAAAGCGGGGATGGTCATAGTCGCCCTTCATAACAACACGCAGGATAAAATGACCATCAGGGATTATCGTCCCGGGGGATGGTATGGAAAAGATACCAAAAAGGTAAACATTAATCCCCGACAGGATCCCGATAATTTTTTTGTTGTCTCCGAGGCCGATCTGTTTTCGGCCTTGTCTTCATTGGGCTATAATGTGGCCCTTGGCGCCAAGGACCCGCCCGACCGGGGAATGTTCCTTGATTATTGTGTCCGGCATGGGGTATCGTTCATCACCGTCGAGGCCGAGCATGGTAAACTGATTGAGCAAATGGAGATGCTGGAAGCATTGCGGAGTGTCCTGATGGAAAACAATACGATTACGATTGATAAATCCGGATTCCCTTCCCCGGAAATGCCGATTGACTCGATTCATTCTCATTAACGACGCAATCGTAAAAAGTCGGGTGAACAGTTACTAAGCTATAGGAATTATTAATATTACGCGATATTACCATCAATTCCTGGTTTTATCGCATATTCGTTTAATTCGTTTGCTTCGTCGTTTGTTAATGTATAATCCGGGATTATTTCGTGACCGGACTATCGGGATAGAGTTTTTGTTCCCCTTCGCTTTTGGCGATGATCACGGCGCCGACGCTGTCACTGGTTACGTTTACCATGGTACGGAACATGTCCAGCGGCCTGTCCACCGCCAACATTGTCCCGACGATCATAGCGGTTCCGGGGTGGTCGCTGAGTCCCACGGCGTCCAGAACGATGAAGATCATCACCAGGCCGGCCGAGGGGATCGCCGCCGCGCCGACCGAAGCCAAAAAGGCCGTGATTACGATGACGAATTGTTCTGAAAACGAAAGATCGAATCCCAGCGCCTGGGCGATGAACAACACCCCCGCGCATTCATACAAAGCCGTTCCGTCCATGTTGATAGTGGCCCCCAACGGCAGAACAAAACTGGTCACCTTGTTCGAGACGCCGGCGTTGTTTTCAATACAGTCCATTGTTACCGGTAACGTAGCGCCCGACGAACTGGTCGAAAAGGCCGTCGCCATGGCGGAAGCAATTGCCTTGAAATGTCGTTTGGGACCCCAACCCGTGAAAAAGAAGTAGATCAACGGCAAAACGATAAAAATATGGATGGATAACCCGATTGCGATCGTGAGCATGTACATGCCAACGGCTCGGAACAGGTCAAACCCCGCGGTGGCAACCGCTTTGCTGATCAGACCGAAAACGCCAATCGGCGCCAACCTGATGATTCCGTGTGTCAGGGCCATCATTGCTCTGAACCCGGATTCGAAGAAAGACAGTAAGAATGATTGTGGTTTTTCGGGTATACGGGTGATCGCGAAACCAAAAATAATAGACCAGAAAATGAGCGCCAAAATATCGCCGTTAGCGGCCGCGCTTACCGGATTGGTGGGAATCATGCGAATAATAACATCTCCCAGGGAACCGGGCTTGGACAACGTTGAGGGGTCGAACGATTTGGCTATCCCTTTTAATTCCATTCCGACGCCGGGTTTGATAATGTTTGTCAGCGTTAGGCCGATTAAAATAGCAAGGATGGAAGTCATGAAATAATAACCGAAAGTTTTGGCCCCCATGCGCCCCAAACTTTTGCTGTCTCCCATACCGGCGACACCGGTGGTAATGGAAAAAAAGACAAGGGGCACAATAATCATTTTCAACAACCGCATGAAAATTGTCCCCAGGGGTTCAACAATGGTTGCTTTTTCACCAAGCGCCAGGGCGAATACAATGCCCAGGGCCATTGCGATGAGGATTTGCCAGTGTAATTTTAATTTCATTTGGCGCGCAATTTAGCGATCGGGAGATCGAATGCCAACCGATTGTTGTACCGTACGACAACCATCCCCGGCTACGTTTTACTACGCCTGGCGGGCGCTGGTTGTCGACATAATTCAGGGCACGGAACTATTGCTCTATTCATCAAGTGGTCCTGCCTGGTGTACAGTACGACAACCATCCTTGGTTGTCGAATGACGGATTCGCAATATTCAATAGCCCGCATGAAGACGAATTGTGCAATACTCATTTTTGGTTGTCAGATTGAACTTCATACCGGAAATCTTTGGGAGTACTCGTCAAGCAAGCTTGGTGTAGTGTACGGACAGGGATGCCTTAGGTCATTGAGTCGCGGCGAAGCGCTGGTTGTAACCGGCCCGTTTTGTGATGTATCCACATTCCGGAGAAGGCTATTCGGATTTTTCCTTGGTTTGTTTCTCTTGTTTAAGCTCCGAATATTCCCGGTAAAAGGCATCCCCTATTTCAGAGAAAAATCCCACAACCTTCGATCCTTTCTTCTCGATGGAAATATCCTTTCCGCGTTTGAAGATGGCATGAAAAACGGTATCGATCAGGTCCTGGATATGGGCCAGGGTTCTCCCGATACGGGATGACAATGATTTATTCATGAGCTAATTTAATCACTTGTTACGAATTTCGGAGGGGTTGATTTATCCGGTGTTTCCTTACGATATGTTTCCGCCGGCCGACGGATTGGTTTCCTGACATCCGTCGGTCCGCCTTGCGGACTCGCTTCGCTCAACTTGGTTCCTGGTTCTTGGTTCTTGGTTCTTGGAATTTGGACACACGGCAACTAATTTCCCGGCCCATCATGAATAATCATCCGAGTAAGTATGTTTTCACCACAATTCTGGTGCTGGCCGTGATAATATATTTTGTTGTGACAAGCGCGATACCTTATCGATTCCACCAGTTCCGGACGTCATTTCTTGACCAATATTTCGCGGATAATCCAATCACGGCAACCCGGATCGGGATCCACGATTATGACGGACAATTGCCGCATTTCGATCCCACGTCGATTAATAAGCAAATCTCCCTTTTAAAACAAGCACACCGGGAATTATTGCAAATAGATCAAGACAAGCTGGATATAAACGATCGGATTGATTACCGGATTCTGGATAATGCTTTGTTGTTTTCGATATTTCAATGGGAGGATTTAAAGGAATATACCTGGAACCCGTTGTTTTTTCTGTGGAGTTTGGGATACGGCTATGAGAGCCTGATGGCCTATGATTTCGGTTCCGGGGCCGAACGGGCGCAAAGCCTGGTCGGACGTTTGGAACGGACACCCGTTTTTCTGGACCAGGCAATGTCCCTGTTGGGGCCGATGCCGTTGCCCCATATTGAAACCGCAATCCAACAGGGGCGGGGCCTGATCGATATGCTTGGTCCGGGAATCGAGAAGTTTGCTGCCGATTTGGAGCCTGAGCTAAAGGATGAAGTTATTACCAGGGCGGAAGAAGCCGCCCAGGCAATCGATGAATTCGTAAAGTTTCTGGAAAACCGTAAGGAAAACGGTCCTCACCGTGATTTCCGACTGGGACAAGAGCTGTACCGAAAGAAATTGGCTTTCATGCTGAACGAAGGATTATCAGCGGATGAGGTGTTGTTAAGGGCGGAGGCCGAACTAAAATTTGTGCAGGGTGAAATGATCGCGCTCGCGGTGCCTCTTTATGAACAGTGGTTCGGAGAGGTCCCCGACACCGGTTCCCACGACGCGCAGTTGAGATTGGTCCGGCGCGTGTTGGATCGAATTGCCGACGATCACGTGAGGCGGGAAGAGGTGGTGGAAAACGTGCGGGTTACGATCGATGAATTGATTCAATTCATCAAAACACACCATATTGTTACGTTGGACCCCTCAAAACCGCTGAATATCCGGGAGACGCCGGAATACCAACGGGGTGTAAGCATTGCTTCATTGCAGGCCCCCGGGCCACTGGAAAAAAACCTTAAGACATATTACAATGTGTCACCGATTCCCGGGGACTGGGACAACACCCGCGCGGAATCGTTTCTGCGTGAATACAACCGAATAGCGGTTAAAATATTGTCGATTCATGAGGCGTATCCCGGGCATTTCGTGCAACAGTATTACGCCAATCGGCACCCGTCGCTGGTCCGGGCCGTTTTTCCAAGTGGCGTTATGATTGAAGGTTGGGCGCATTATTGTGAAGGAATGATGATTCAGGAAGGATTCGGACAGGGAGACCCCCGCTACGCGTTGGTTGAAAAGAAATGGAAGTTGCGGGGAATTGCCAATGCCATTATTGATCAGCAAATTCACGCCGGAAATATGACCAGGGAAGAGGCCCTGGAATTAATGGTCAGGGAGACATTCCAGGAAAAAGCGGAAGCATCGGCGAAATGGCGGCGGGCCCAATTGACATCGGCCCAACTTTCAACCTATTTCGTCGGAAATGGTCTGATGTGGGATTTACGCCGTGATGTTGAGGAACAATCAAAAACGAAGTTTAATTTAAAATCGTTTCACGAAAAACTGCTTTCCTACGGTTCGATTCCGATCCGTTTTCTGCATGAAGCAATGCATTAACGTCCTAATCCTTTTTATGATGGAACACAATTGTGCTTTCCATCTTACCGGCCCGATCCACCAATCGCCGAATTGGTCCTTTCCGCCGGCCGGCGGATTGGTTCTTGGCTCTTGGCTCTTCCCACCGGCGGATTGGTCCCCGTCGGCACCAGCCATGACAGGGCGCGAACGTGTTTGTAGAGGAATATGATATACCTCGTCGTAATCACGATTTATCTTTTCACTCTGACCGGGATCGGGATATATAAGTCCCGCAAGGTAAAAACCCAATCCGATTTTTCAATTGCCGGAAGAAAACTAACACCCTGGATTCTGGTGGGAACCATGCTGGCCACCTGGATCGGTACCGGATCCATCCTGGGGAATGCCGGAAAGACATACGAAACGGGCCTGGCTGCTTTTTTGCTGCCCCTGGGAGGTGTTTTGGGTATCGTATTGCTCACGCAGATCGCCGCCCGGGTTCGGAATTATGAGAAATTCACTGTCCCTGAAATCATTGGGGAACGATACGGAGAGTTAGCCCGCCTGTTGTGCGTGATTGCGTTGGTCCTGGCCTATTTGGTGATCGTAAGTTATCAATACAATGCCGGTGGGGCTGTTATCGTAACCATTTTTACGGATGACAGCGGGCGTTCGCTTTTTACCCCCGAGACCGCCACCATCATTGCCGCTGTTTTTATTATTGTCTATACCATGCTGGCCGGTCTAATCAGCGTGGCCTATACCGATGTGGGCAACGGCGTTATTATGCTGGTTTCCCTGTTGGTGGCTTTCCCTGTATTGTGGATTAAAGCGGGGGGGTGGTCCGGGATGGAGTCGGCTTTCGCTCTCATGGGCAAGCCGGAGCATATGCGATTGTTTGGAATCTATTCCAAAATGGATATCATTAATTTCTGTCTGCCACCCTTTTTACTTGTGTTGGGCGATGCCAACATGTACCAGCGATTCTCCGCCAGTAAAAATGCCCGGGGCGCCAAAACCGCCACGTGGATATTGGTTTTCGCGGTTCTATTGGTGGAACTGTTGATTATTGCTTCCGCCTGGGTGAGTTCCAGCATGATCCCTGACGCCGCGAACGGGCGACATGTTTTGATTTATGCCGCACACCGGTTTCTTCCCCCATTTCTGGGAGCGATGATGCTTACGACCATGGTGGGGATTATCATTTCCACCGCCGATTCCTATTTATTGGTTCCGGCGACAACGTTGATTCGTGATGTGTATATGAATTTCATCAATCGCGACGCCGATGAAACAAAAATTGTCCTGCTGAGCCGGTTGGTGGTATTGGGGTTGGGATTGCTCGCTTACGCGATTTCACGCGGCTTTGCCGAATCGGCCGGATTCTTCGAACGAGCGCTGTATGCCTACACCATATACGGAGCGGCAATCACACCCTCCCTGGTGGCGGCGCTCTTTTGGAAGGGAGCCACCAAAGAGGGAGCCGTGGCTTCCATTATTTCCGGCACTTTGATGACCCTGGCTTGGAATAATGCCGGCGCGTGGCTGCCGACACGTTTTTATGAAAATGTGGACGAGATTTTGCCCGCCATTACCGTTTCGGTAATCTGTCTTATTGCCGTAAGTCTGCTTACCGGGAGAAACCCACGGGGGCAAAAATAAACCGGACGGCTTTCCGGTTGAGCGGATCGGGATCCTATATCCGAGCCGCCAGGGGGGGATTGTTTTTCTGTAAATGTGATTGTTCCGGGTGTAAATCGCGACGATAATATTCGAAGGTCTTTCCGGTCCCCTGCCAGTTCTCCACACGATTGATGATGCGAACATCGCCGGAGAAGCGTGAAGAAATTCCCAATTCCACATGCCCGGTAACGTAACGAACCGTTTCGCGCTTTTTGGCCCAACTTAAATACACCCGCTTAAGCATTTTCGCGTATCCGTTCCCTTTGTAATGGGACTTAATCACGAACGCGTATGTATAGAGGGTGTTGCCCTTGCCGAAGTTTTCATCCAGGCGTGCCCACGGTTCGTGACTCAATTCTTCCAGGGGAACACCGATGATATAACCAATGATTTCCCCCCGGTAACGGGCGATAAACGGAAGGGAACCGGGTTTATTGAAATAACGGTGAATCGTGGCCTTGGTTAAAATTGCCTTCTCGCCATAATCTTTTGCCAGGTGATTTGATATTTCAATCAGTTCCGGGTAATCCTTTTCTCCCACGTGTTCCAGCAGCTCGATCTGAAATACGCCACTGGAGGCAATTACGCGGGCGATCGATTCGGATTCCTGATATAATGAAAGCTGTTCCATGGACCGAAAATTTACGAAGGTTCTGACTCCGTTACATTACTAAAAAATCTTCATTTTTTTGGAAATCATGAACTAGACACAACACTATTTTAAACAGTATCTTAAGAGTTCTACCATACATGAGAAGTATGTGTTAATAATACTTCCCCACCGCGGGCTCGTCCGCCGGGATGGTTTCCCGGCATGCGCCGGTTCGCCTTGTGGACTCGCTTCGTTTCCCGGCGCCGCGCACCGGGTTGTTTTATTCCGCCCTTCAGGACTGGTATTTTGGTTGGTTAGTTACTCAGGGCGTTGCCCTGAGTTGTTGTATGATTTCCCTTCGGGGAATTAAATCATGAGGTGGCTGACGGATAAGATCAGAAAACCTGATCGTTCATGGTCTCCCGACCATGAACCGGGATACAGTTTCCGACGGTAACGACAACCGGAGCGTTGTGGAAAGATAGATTACCCCACTGTGTGGGTTGACGAATGAATTCTGCGCATTATCCCAGCCACGTATGATCGAAAATATTGCAATAAATCAACTCTATTGTATTTTCTTGAATCATTCAAATTTTCCGGAATCCCTTCTTCCTCTTTTAAGGAAATGAATCAAGCCATGGATGGAGAACCGGACCGCAGGCTTATTGTAAGATCGGACTACACTCTCACCTGATCGTTCATGGTCTCCCGACCATGAACAAAAAGACATTTGCAGGAAGAATCGGACAAAAGTTTGGAAGCCGACAATCAGTGCCGGCAGATATCTCTGTATTTACGGCATCTAATGATCCCTCAGACCACCCGGCGGATTCACTTTGCTCCTGAGAGTAGGATTATTCCTGAGGATTCTTCGGATTTGTTTTTATCTTGGTCTGCCGGCGACAGGATGTTTCACGGTTCAAACGTGCGGA
>JALUTR010000007.1 GCA_027021785.1 Fidelibacterota bacterium
TAACAACAATTTGGATAAAATTGTGATCGATTCTTCGCTTTCATACAAGCGGTGAATGAAGTCCAACACCTCGAGCGAAAAATCAACAATAACCGCGTACAACAGGAAAGACGCTATTTTATCCACACATTTCATGTCGATTTTTTCGCCTTTACTGGGGGTTATGATCATGTACAACAGTAAAATCAGAGCGATACCGGAAACGATGGCGGAGAACAGGAACACGATCGGCATCAACACACTGCTCCAGAAAGGATTGGCCTTTACCGATCCGAAAATAAAACCGACGTAACCATGCAGAATAAAGGCCGACGGAATACCGACAATGGTGATGACTTTTATCGCTTTTTTATCAAAAGCGATGGCTTTATCACTTAAATCGTGGGAAAACAGGGACAATATTTTGTACAACCAATTGTAAGGGAATTTTTCCTCTTTTGCCCATGTAATCATGTCTCTACGATACTCAAACCATATCTCCAACAATAAAACCACCATCAAATACCAGGCATATACGAAACCGAACATGGCCATGGCCGAACTGAAATTCGGCGTCAGGAAAATCTCATAGGAGCGCTCAGGGTGGCCTAAATGCAGTAAGAGTGGTAAGGGTGCGATTATCAGGAACGCCAATGCCGTCAATAAGGCCAGCCGATAGGTTGGTTGCACTTCTTTCACGTTGAAGACTTTCACCAGGGAAGCCAGAATAAAGGCTCCCGCGACCAATCCCGTGATATAGGGATACACGACGATCAATATACTCCAGTAAACCTCTATCTCGTTGGGATAAATATACCCGGTTACCTGGCTTAATAAATCGCTTAATCGTTCTACCATTGCAGGGCTCATTTCACCTCCCCATCTAAATTTGTATAGAATACCTTCGGTTTGGTATTCAATGCCGGTTTCAGGACGTGGATATTGTTCATCCGCTTCAGACGAACCAACGGGCTGGCCGGACTGTTAAAGTCCCCGAAAACGCGGGCTTGTGTGGGACAAACTTCCACGCAGGCCGGCAAGAGCCCCTTATTTACCCGATGGTAACACAACGTGCATTTATCGGCGGTTCGTCGCTCCGGATGCAGATACCGGGCACCATACGGACAGGCCTGGATACAATAACTACAACCGATACAACGTTTTTCATCCACCAGAACAATCCCCTCTTCCGTTTTGAAAGTGGCGCCAACCGGACAAACCTGGGCACAGGGCGGGTTCTCACAATGATTGCAAAGCTTGGGGACAAAGAAGCTCCTCAGAACATCTTTTTCCGTGGTGCCGTTGGACAATTCCCCGGCTCCTCCTTCGACACATTCCACCACTACTTCATCATTTTTCTTGATCAGATAGCGTTCCACCCAGGTTCGGAAGAAGAATGGTTCTTTCGGAACATCGTTCTCGTTTTTACAGGCTACCACGCAACGGCCGCAACCAATACATTTATCGATTTGTATTCCCATCCCGAATTTCTTTTTCTCCAGGGGAAGGATTTTTTCCACCGTTTTGGCCAGCAATTGGTTGAACGCCGCGCCGAGCAATCCTCCCAGGGGAAGGATAAGTGTGTATTTCTTCAGAAAGGTTCTTCGTTTCATTTTTATAACTCCGGCATATGAGGATAATGACATTGCCAACAAAGATATTTTTCACCATGGGTCACCAGGTCGATCTTCGGAGGCCCTTTCTTCTTCGATTGGAGACCGTGACATTTACCGCAGAAAGCCCGCTTGGTCGGCTTACTGGGACTCACAACCCGGGGATTCACCTTATGCTGCTCGGGCGTCGTATGGCAGGTGACACAATCCAGTAACGCGTGGGGCGAAACGGCCTTGGTCTTGGCTATCTGGGCATGACAAGCGACACATTCATGGGGTACCTCCGGGGGTACGGGATCATGCGGGTCGTGACAGGAAATACATGGTTTAAGCGGATTGTGCGCAATCGGATTAATCTGCGGGTAACCGGTCGGACGGGAAAGGTTATACGTATGGCACTGGGGACAGAACTTTCGTTCGCGGGGGGCCGGCGGCAGATAGTCCTCCGGCTCCTCCGTGTGTTTGTAAGCCGGCCCGTGGCACACTTCGCAGGAAAGATTCTGGTGGTAGCCGGAAATCTTGGTCTCATATTCATCCTCATGACAGTCGGCACATACCGAGGAACCGGCATAGTTTATCGGCCGTCCCAGTTCACGGTTGATTGCCGTGGTCCGATGTGTCCCGGTCTCTTTCAAGTCCGGCGGAAGCACAAATTTCCGGACGAAAACCACACTCGCAATCAATACACTGAATACAATGACAAGTCTGACTAACTGGTCGGGCATCCTTCTATTTTTAATCAGCTTCCTGTCGCTACGCCATAATTTTTTCATTCATTCCCCCTGAAAAGTAACTGTAATATCATTCCACTATCCTTAAGATTATATCCCTATATTCTTTTAATCCTTGTGAAAGCAACTCAAAATTATGAATACCTCTGCTGCCGTCTTTCCGAACCGTTTCCAGAACCGATGATACTTTCTCATACCTGGCACGGTCGCTCGCGTCCAGGGAATCAACATTAATCGATTTCAACCGGAAATCGATTTCATCCATCAAACCGACTACCTCCGTTTGCCATTCTATAAAATTCTCTTTATACCCCTCGTCGTGACAATCAACGCAAACGGAAGCGTCCGCCTTCGTGATTACCTGATCGTTATTCTCATGACAATCACGGCACTCCACATCCTCGTCGTACATCACGTCCGGAGATTCATCGGCGGTTAACCCGATCGTTCCCGAATATATCTGCGCCTGCGCATCATGACATTTCGCGCAATTATTTTCTTTCGGTGTATGGTGACAGGAAAGGCACTCCTGCCGGGTTATTATCAATTCGCCATGACGTTTTTGGTTACTGTGACATTTGTCGCATTTCAAATGGTTCTTCTCAATATGAATATTATGAGAGAACTCGATCCCGAAAACGGAAACGTTTATCTCCTCCTGACCGTAATGGCAATTCCTGCATTCAGAAGGAATCAACTTGCTGTAAACGGACATGTCGGGCAGCTTGATATCGGATTGAATGGTCTTTAAAACACGTTTAATATCTTTATATGAAGACTCCAGCAATTCGTCCGAATAAGCAACATTATGAACAATGTTGCCGGTCTTTACCAAATCGAAATTGTAGATTGCTTCATCCAGCAATTCCTGGACTTTCTTTTTGGTTGAATCGTCCATAACCGTGTTTTCCACCTGTTTCTTTACCTTCGTCAACGCCTCATCCAACACGGTAATCTTTTCCTTCATCAAACCTTTCCATTGATTCAATATCTTGGTATACCCTTTCCCATGACAGGATTCACAGGATTGCGGGTTGGCTTCCATGGTATCGCCGAAATTCTTTTCGATTCCTTCGTACTGGTGAGAGACATGACAGGACTGACAATTCAAGCCGCCTTCAAACATGGGGTTGGGGTTCGTCGGAACCTGTAAACCACCGGTCCCGGAGAACAAATAATATTGCGCCTGGTGGGAATTCCGATGGCAGGATTGACAATCGGGGAAAATCGCCCGGGTGCGGGACACCGATTTGTGCTGGATTGCCAGATGACAATTCTGACACTCCACCTTGTGATCGGTAACATGGTTTTTATGGATAAATTCGGAATCGTTATACTTCTCGATTTTTCCCACTTCGGCGTGACAGGAACTGCATCGTTCCTTCGGAACGGTCCCGTCGCCAACCTGCATCTTCCCGTGACATTTTCTGCAGTCGATGTTTTGCGCTAGGACAAAGGTATGATCATAGGCGGCCTTAAATATTTCCATCGATGCTATCGGCGCGGAATGACACCAGGTACAATCATTAATCGGCGCCTCATCGGGTTCATTCATGAAATGGCACAAGAAACAGGTCGATTCCGTGACCGTAATATGTTCACCCTGCACAATCTGTGAATGACAACTGGTACAGCGCAGTTTTTTCCCCCGTCTTAATTCCGTCAAATGGGGTTTATGGTCAAAAACGATTCCTTCTTTAAATAACACTTTCCCGTGCAACAATCGTTCGGTATGACAACCCGACCGCAAACAACTCTCATCGGTGATTTCCGCCCACGGTTTGCTTCGCTTATAGATTCCGGTCATATAGTTAACCAACATCGACAGGGCGGTGAATTTCCCCCTTATTTTAGACTTGAATCCCGGGGCAAAATGACAGTCGGTACAAGTAACCATGTCATGAGAGGACGTCTTCCATCCCTCAACATAAGGTTGCATATAATGACAATTGGAGCAAAATTTCGGCCGCGAGGTAAACTCGGTTGTTCCGAAGATAAGCAGGAGGATAACCACAATTCCTCCGAGACCGTACAAAAACCACTTTATTATTTTTTTGCGCATGCAATAATCTCCGTCAGAAAAATGTCCCGATGATCATAACGATTAACGGCAAAAAGCCGATTGTCGGCAATGTGCATCCGGCAATATTTGCCGATCGTTTTTGCCAACGGGGCAAGGGTTCCACAAGTCGTTTTTTATATTTCGTATCCGATAACTTTTGAAGTTCCAAAGATCGTTCTTCCTTAAACTATTTTTTCGTAACACCGCCGGTGAAAATGATCTCATCCCCGGGGAAAGCGCCGGACCGCAGATGGATATTGAAAAAATTAATCGTGAATAGAAACGCCGTCACCAACAACCCTTCCCCGGAAGGAATGATGTGTGTCGCATTGATCAACCAACCCGGTCTCCATCGGGTGAATATTTCCGTAAACCACAAAGTCAACCCGGAAGCGCCGCCAATGATCATCATCCCCGGAAAAAGGGCGAAGAAACAGTCAAACTTTTCGCTGTCGATCCAACGACCGTATTTTTGTGTCTCTTTCAGC
>JALUTR010000008.1 GCA_027021785.1 Fidelibacterota bacterium
CTTTCTCGATTACCGTAATTCCGCCCGAATATTCCCGTCTGGATCCGCAAACCCAAACGGGGAATCAAGCCAACGTTCAGGGTCTTAAGGGATCAACGATTGCCATCCGGCTTACCAGCAATCGCCCCCTGGTCAGGAGTTACATAAATCTGGACGGTGAAAAAATCGCGCTCACGACCAACGGGCGTCACGCGAACGGTGATTTCGTATTGAATACCGATGGAATTTTCACCATCAACCTGGTCGACCGCCGGGGTATTACCAACCGCGATCCCATTCCGTACCACCTCCAGGTAATTCCCGATCTGAGCCCGGACCTTAATATCATCAATCCTCCTCCGGTAGTGGAATTGGGCAGTGATTTGCTTATTCCGATCGAGGTAAGGATCGAAGATGACTTCGGCTTTTCCAACCTGCAGGTCGGCTACGAAGTGCGGAGACCGGCTTACCTGCAGGCCGAACCTTTAATTTCAATCTTCTCCATACCGATTCCCGATCCCAACCGTTTAAGCCAGGAAATCCGGACCGTTTGGGACCTGTCGGATTTGGGCCTGATGCCGGAAGATGAAGTACATTACCATTTTGAGCTATATGACAATGACGATGTGTCTGGGCCCAAAAAATCCCTTTCCGGCAATTTTATTGCCCGCCTGCCTTCCCTGGCAGACCTGTTTACGACCATAGAGTCCGGGGAACAGGATTTTATAAAGGAAACCGAACTGAGTCAGAACGATCTGAAACTTCTTCAGGAACGGCTGGAAGAAACGGAACTGGATCTGATAAAAAGCGATGCCGTTGATTGGGAACAGCAGCAGGAAATCAAGCAAACCCTTGAGAAAGCCACGGCGGAAGTTGAGAAACTCCGGAAACTGGCCGAAAATTTAAATACCCTTTCGGAAATGGCTGAAAAGCACGGGTTGTTCTCACCCGAGCTTATGAAAAAATTCAAGGCCCTGCAGGAATTGGTCAATGAACTCATTTCGGAAGAAATGTTGCGGAATATGGACCGGGTACAGGAAGCCCTGGAGAACATGGACCTGAAGGACCTTATGTCCGCCGTCCAGGATTTAACCCAAAATGTCGATGCGCTTGAGAAGAACGTGGACCGTTTCATCGATATTTTCAAGCGCATCCAGGCCGAACAAAAAATGGATGAAGTGCGGAAGCGGTTGGAACAATTAACCGAACAACAACAAGTCCTGGACGACAAGATACGTCAGACCGACGGGGACAGTGATCCTTCCGCTTTCGCCCGGTTGAGCCAGGAAGAGCAGTGGAACCTGGAAGAATTTCAGAATATCAAGGACGTCATGGAAAAGGCGGCGGAAGCGATGCAGGATTACAGTCCCACTTCGGCGGAAGCGCTTGACGCCTTGCGGAATTCCGACCTGGCCGACGCGGCTGAATCCGACTTAGGCGAGGCAACCAGACAGTTAAAACGGCAGCAGGCGTCCAGCGCGCAACAGTCCAGTCGCGCCGCGCTCGATAAGCTGCGGACAATGACGCAGTCCGTCCAGGATATTCAGCAACAGTTCCAACAGGAAACCGGCGCTGAAATGGCCGCCAAATTCCAATCGGTCATGCGCGATATTCTTACGCTGTCCAAGGCTCAGGAGAGGCTCAGGGAAAATACCGCCAACACCCCCCGGAATTCCCCGCGGATGCGCACACTGGCCGCACAACAGCAACTCCTGAAGGATCAACTCACGCAGGTCATGTCGGCGTTGATCGAACTCTCGAAAGAAACGTTTGCCATCACACCGGAAATAGGCAAGGCCATGGGAATGGCTTTCGGACAGATGGAGGGGGCCAAAACACAATTAGCCGAACGCAACGGGGCCGGCGCCCGGGGCAGCCAGCAACTGGCCATGAAAGCCCTCAATCAGGCCGCCCTGACACTGTATAACGCCGCCCAACAAATGCAATCGGGCGGATCCTCCGCCAGCGGATTCGAACAATTTCTACAGCAAATGCAACAAATGGCGGGACAACAACAGGGAATCAACAACCAGGGCATGCAGCTTGCCCTGGGACAAATGGCCGCCTCGGCCCGGGATGCCTTGTTACAACGCATGCTGGCGAAACAAAAACAGGTGCGCAAATCACTGCAACAGTTGATCGAAGAAATGCAACAATCGGGCAAACAGGGATTAGGTGACATGAGCGGAATCGCCCGCGAGATGGATGAGGCGCTCAAGGATATTCAGGCCAGGAAATACACCCGCAAAACCCTTGAACGCCAACAGCGAATCTTGTCCCGCATGCTTGACAGCCAGAAATCACTGACTCAAAGGGGATTCAAAGAGGAACGGATTTCGAAAACCGCCCAGACATTGCTTCCGTACTCCGGACCGGCGGGACTGCCAAGTGATTTGGGCCAGCGCCGCAATCTGGCCCTGGAAGCCCTGAACCAGGCCATGAAAGCCGGTTATTCCCGGGACTACCAGATGATGATTCGTCATTATTTCAACATCCTTACCCAAACCGAAAATATTCAACCCGAAAATCCTCCCGTACCGGCGCCCGAAGCGCCCGAAGAAAGGACGACCGGAAATGACTAAAGGCATTAAGCTGGTCGTGACGGTGGGCGCAGTATTCATTTCCTTCGCCGTTGGTCAACCGCAAATAATCGCGCAAAGCGGCGGCGCATTGCGAACCGCCCAATTATTGGAACGGCAGGGAAACCTCGACGGCGCAATCACTATTTATGAGGGCCTGATCGAAAAAAACCCCCGCAACAGTTTTGCGTATCGCCGTCTTAAGGAACTCTACAAACGTCAGAACCGACTGGACCAGGCAATCATCCTGGTGCTTAATCATTTGAAGTATTATCCCAACGATCTCCAGGCCCAGGTCGAACTGGGAGAAATTTACCTGCTTAAAAAGGATACGAAAGCGGCCCGTGAAGTGTGGTCCGATTTCGAACAACAATTCGGGGACAACCCCAATATTTACCGGATCCTGATGCAGACGTACATTCGTTTTGGAATGGAACCGGAGATGACCGCCGTGATCAAGCGCGGCCGGGCGCGATTTCACAATCCGGCCCTGCTGGCCCTGGATCTGGCGGATTTTTACAATGCCCGCCGCACGTACGATAAAGCCCTGGATGAATACCTGTTGTACGTAACCAATAACCCACGGCAAAAAAAGTTGGTGACCAACAAGATTTTAATGATGAGCGACGAACCGGAAAACCATTCTCTCATTGAACAGCGATTACTGGAGAACATCCCCCGGAACGAGCCGCTGTTGCGGGAGATTCTTGCCGCCTTTTACTTCAAAACCGGGCGTTACCGGGAGGCCCTGGCCCAACATCGACAACTGAAAATGGAATCCGGGGAAGATTTTGATCGTTGGCTTACTTTCGCCAACAATCTCCGGTTGGAAAGGCAATACGCGACCGCCCTGGAAGCTTACGAAACCATCCTCTCAAAAAGCGGCGCCACCACCATTCCCACAGACATAATAGGCAAAGCGCTCCTGGGGATGGCCAAAACCTTTGAAGACCAGATTGTTCCGGGACAGGGGACCCTGGGCCTGGTCCGCTATTTCCCCGACAACGTGTTTTTTGAGAACCACTTTTATGACAGTCCCAACCTGTCGACGGTATCGATAGAAGCCGCTTTTCAAATGTACGATTCGATCCTTGTGAGCCTCCCCGCCACGGCCTTTTCCGCGGAGGCCAATTACCGGTTGGGAGAGATCCAGTACCGGGCAACCCGCAACTTTGACGGCGCCCTGCGTGCATATGAAGCGGCTCTCCGTTCGAATCCTTCCCGGCAACTGGAAGCAAAAATCCGACTGAGGATCGGAGACCTGTTGCTTGCCCGGGGTGATATTCCCCGGACAATTGAGTACTTTTACCGGGAAAAGGATCGCAGCATTGCCTTTAAGAATCGTTTGATCCAGGTCTATTTTCTGGCCGGGGAACTGGATTCCGCCACGACGCTGATCGAAACGACTATGCGAAATATACTTCCCACCGCCAAGGAATTTAACGACCTGATGGAACTCCGCGATTTGATTCAACAACATTACCTGAACGGAAACGAGGACGACAAAACAGCATTCAAAACCTATTTGCTGGGTGAGTTCCTGGTGCGGCAGCATAAATTGTCGGAGGCGGCGGAAACCTTCGCTTTCCTGCGGGAAAAATTCCCCACCGCATCCATTACGACCCTGGCGACCCTGCGGGAGGCATTAATCCGGTTAACCCTCAACCAGATTCCCAAAGCATTGTCATTGGCGCAAGACCTGACCCGGACATCCATGGCTGATAAGGGGTGGGCTCTCACCGGAGAAATCGTTGAAACCCGGGAATACAACCCGCAAAAGGCGTTGGAGTATTATCATAAAATCCTGGAGGATTATCCCGGATCCTTACTCGTGGAACCGGTCCGGTTTCATATCCGGGCCTTGAATCACCAGTTAAAAAGGGGCTGACCGGTGAATTCGCGAAAGAGTGATTTATTTCATTGGTTTGGAAATAAATCAAACTAACAGGCAAGGTTCATAAACAAATGAAGAAATACATTTTTATCGCTACAATCCTTTTGGCAACCCAATTAGTCCGGGGACAGAAAATTCTGATTCCTATGGATCAGACCCAGAAGGACCATCTCAAAGCCTACGGCATCGCCTACTATGTACTTACCAGGAATTTCAATGTGGAATGGTTGTTGAATTACCGTGGGGGATCGTTTCTGACCGAAGACCTGGCGTTCATTTCCCAGGAATGCCGGGTTCGGGGCGTAACCTACGAACGTGTTTCCGACTCGGATTTGCTTGGTATCTACAGCACCATCGAGCAGAACAACATGGATGTCGTCCTGCTTGAGAAAGCGCCCAAAATAGCCATTTA
>JALUTR010000009.1 GCA_027021785.1 Fidelibacterota bacterium
AACTGAAATCCACCTGCATTGCCTGGGTACTGCCGGAACCCCCGGATGTGTTAAGGGCTATCGCCATACTGTTGCCGCTCACCACACCGGTCCACTGCCAGGTACCTGTCAATGAAGTGGTGCTAGTGTAACTCTCAAAATCATCTATTACGTTAGCCTCCAAAGCGTTTCCTGCTACACCTAGTAAGACCGTAAGAAACACAAATAACGTCATTCTACTTTTCTTCATAATCACCCTTCCTAATTTATTTAATTGGATAGTTGGATTGTTAAAGTTGGTTTGAATTGGGGTAGTATTGCAAACGTTACCGCAAACGTTTACAAAAAGAGATTAATCTTATATTTTCAAAATTCCAAGAGTTTTTTATTTTCCCCTGACAGAATTCTTTTTCAAATGCTATGTATTTAATTATTCATTATTTATACTTTATCGTTTTAAATTATTTTATTATTGAACAATCACACCAACAGTATAATATCGATCTATTTTAAACATAAAAATACACCCATTACAGATCGGTCTCAATACATATCAATCGTATAACCTGACCGGGAAGTGGATTATATTCCTTCAGCGGGTATTATTTACCGCTATACTCCGGTAAACCTCTTCCCCGTTTTCACCACCGGCAGCGACATTTATCTGGATCCCCTTGGATATAACACTGTATGTTTCTCCTTTCATTCCTGCAAATAAAAAAGTATGATTATCATCCATTCCATTGTTCATTCATTAGTTGAAGAACAGAACATTCATTCCTGTCCGTTTGTAAAAACTCATGTCAATACGCTTTTGCAAGCAAAAGGCGGGTAAGCAACCGCTCTACCCGCCTTTTCCGTCTTTTTATTGATTGTCTGTCGTTTTTTACTTCATAAGCACAAGCTTCTTCGACCCGATGTAATCGCCTGCTTTCAGAAGATAAATATAGACACCGGAAGCCACCTTCTCGCCCATCCGGTCCCTGCCGTCCCAGCGAATCTGATGAAATCCGGCTTCCATGCGACCGTTAACCAGCGTCGTTATCTCCCGACCGAGAATGTCGTATATAACAAGCTGTACATCGCCGGCGGAAGGTAAGTCATACTGGATGGTCGTCACCGGATTGAACGGATTCGGGAAATTCTGTCGCAGAGCATATTTATCCGGCAAAGTGAAGGACATGGCGTCCGTTTCCGGAATCCTGTAGGCCCGGCGAACATAACGGATATCGTCCACGTACACTTTTGCCGTGGTGCGTAACGTTGTATTATTGTCATAGGCAAGGAACAGGTAGGATATCTTGATTTTATCCAACTCCATCGCTTCCGTACTGCTGGTGTAATACTGGTAGAAATCGTTGAAATCCAGATACACGTATTCACCATTGGGATCCAGATCCTTCAGGTATATCTTCGGCGACATCCACTTTTCTTCGGTACCGGAAGGTTCATCCTCAATAAGATTCAACTTGAAATACACATCCGGATGTCCTGTCACCGCGCCCGGCTTTAACCACAGGCGCACACCGGTGTAATAGTTACTCATATCCGTCTGATTGGCGGGAGGTGTATAGTAACCGGTAATTCCGAAAATGCAGGGGTCCCAGTTCACTCCCAAACCGGTAGTAGGCGATGCGCCGGAACTGATATCAATATACATCTCCATGGCCTTGCTTCCGCCTTCACCAGCAGTTGTGTTCAGGGTACGGGTGAAACTCGTCACTCCCGCGCTCCCGTAGACAGTTCCCCATTGGCTTTGCAGATCTGCAGTAGTAGCGTAACTCTCAAAATCGTCGTCCAGGTGTGTCTTATCGTTCGGATCGGGGGGTAATTCGACCAGATATTTGATACTGTCAACATAGACTGTAGCCGTAGTACGCTGTGTTGTTGTGTTATCATAAGCTAACCAGAGATAAGATATTTTTATTTTACTTCTCTCCATGGGCGCGCCGCTGTTTGTGTAGTATTCCGTAAAATCATTGAAATCGAAATAGACAAATTCACCGGCAGGATCCAAGTTGCTTAAATATATTTTAGGCGACATCCATTTTTCCGGGTCTGATTTTGTTTCGTCTTCAATAAGATTAAGCTTAAAGTAAATACCTGCATCCCCTGATACCGGTCCCGGTTTTAGCCATAATCTTAAACCGGAATAATTAGATAAATTGGTCCGTCCACTGGCGGGTGTTTCATAGCCGGTAATTCCATAGATACAAGGATCCCAATTATCTCCAAGTCCTGTAGCAGGCTGGGTATTAGAAGGGATATCGATATCCATTCTCATTGCCTTACTACCGTTCACACCTCCGGTACCATCCAAATTCACGTTGAAGGATGTAACCCCCGCACTTTTATAAACAAGATTCCATTTACTGGCTAATGCGCTGTTATTCGCATAACTTTCAAAATTATCATCTAAATGCGTTTTTTCTGTAGTTGTATCGTTAAGAATCCCATTAATATTATTTACCCAGATTGTAGATGAACCATTGCTTGTGGCAGTACCGTTGAATCCGGGGATAAGGTAAAAACGGACCAACGTAGCCTTATTTATTTTATTATCCTGCAGATCGGCATTCGTACCCGGATCATATCGAACGAAATCATTGAAATTTAAATAAACATACTCGCCGTTCGGATCCAGGCTATTCAGGTTTATCTGTGGTGATTTCCATTTCTCACCTCCCGATCCTTCATGGATACGGAATTCCAGGTATTGATTGGAATAACCGACAGTATTGGCTTTGACCCAAAGTTTGACAGCCTTATCGGCAGACCAATTCCGAAAGCCCGGTGTTCCGACCCACCCGTAACCGTCGGTATTGCCACTGGCAAAATCAAACTGTACCCGCATTACATTGTCGTTGCCCGTAATACCACCGGTATCCAAATAGCGGTTGACACTTGTTGCCTGTGAAGTTCCTACTATATTCCAGGCTCCTTGCAGACCGGCATCATCAGCGTATTCTTGAAAATTATCCAATAATTCAACAGGGGGGTAAGTCACTTTACCCGTATTGTCAATATTAATCCAATGGCGAACTACATCGTTGCGATCAAAGACCTTAACCTGCAGCATTGAGGAAGTAACGTCGACCTGAACAAAATTATAGTCCTGGAATGCTCCGATACTATAACCTGCCCATTCACCCCAAATAACTTCACCTAATCCACCGCCTCCGCCACCGGACATGACATAAGCTACACCATTGTATTCATGGGCAATGTAATTATGGCGATGGCCCTGTAAAACAAGCGCAACACCGTTCGCTTCAAAAATGGAAGCCCACTCCTGCTGTTCTTGCCAACTCATGTAAAACGGTTTGTGAAAAAAGACAACCTTCCACGGTTTATTTGATCCCTGCAAGTCACGTGCAAGCCAAGCTCGCATTGAATCGTTATATGTTGGATTATAATAGGCTGACCCCTGTGTTCCCCCGCTTTGTGTCCTCTGACTATTAATACATGTAAAATGGACATTACCATAATCAAAAGAATAGTAATCCTCCGTACCGTCCTCAAGACTGTTGTTTACGGGCTGGTCAAATAAATCATGATAGTTCTTCACATCCGTGTCGTAATTATAATCTTTGTCTACTGTATTTGTCGGATTGGTATAAGGCATATCGTGGTTGCCGATTGTACTAAAGGTAGGGGTGTTTTTCAGCAGTGGGGCCGCATTTGAAAAATAGAAATTATTAAATTCCGATATTGCTCCCTCGGCAACTTTATCCCCGCCATTAAGAACAATGCTTGGATTATGTGAAATCATAGTATTAATTATAGCAGTTTGATTTATATCGCTATCCGTATGACTATCACTGTAAAACGTAAATCGAAAAGATGCATCACTGGCCGGCGCCGCTGTAGCATAATATGTGGCATCATTCCAATTCGAACTCTCCACGGTATAATAAACTTTTTCCCCGACTGTCAGGCCTGAAATAGTTGCCGTGTGAATTTTACTGCCGTCCTGGGCGGTAATAACCGAACTGGCAGCGCTATTGGTATAGTTACCGGCTGAACTACCCCAAAACACGGGTGAATTCGTGGCATTGTTATCGCCCCACATTACTTTCACACTGGTCTGGGTCACATTCTGCAGATAAGGAGGACGGACAAAAGAAAGCGAACTCACCATCCGGATATCGTCCACCAGTACCGTCGCCGAACTGGTCTGGGTGGCAGTTCCGTCATACTTCAGAAATACGAATATACTTCGGACATCATAAAGATCCTGAATTCCATTATCCAGGTCCCCACCAAAACCATCATAGCGTGTAAAGTCTGAAAAACGCAGAAATACATATTCTCCGGCCGGATCCAGACTATTTAAATAAACTTTAGCCGATTCAAATTTGTCTCCCCACAAACCATTGGAACCACCATCTCCCTCATGGTAAGCCAACTGTACATACTGAGGTGTATTCCCGGTTTCGCTCACGGCCTTTATCCAGACACTGATACCGTCATACGGTCTCCAGTCTACTGCACTATTATTATTCAACGAACGACCTGTATAACCTTTGGGATTTGTCTGGTTCGAAAAGTTAAAGGTTGCCTGCAGTGCCTTGCTACTGCTGTATCCGTCGGTCGTGTTCAATACAATGGACATGTTATCGCCCCTGCCAGAAGCTACACCTGTCCATTTCCACACGGTAGTTAACGATGAGGTACTCGTATAACTGTTGAAATTGTCAATCACATCTACTGCCAATGTATTTCCGGCCATGCCTAACATCACCGTAATAAATACAAACAGCATTATTTTGCTTTCTTTCATAATTACCCTTCCTATTTTTGGTTGGATCGTTGGTTTGTTAGTGTTGGTTTGGGGTAGTTCGCAAACGTTACCGCAAACGTTTACTAAATAAATTTTAATCTAACGCCGGTAATATTCCAAGTATTATTTACTTTTTCTGAGAAATTTTTTACTTGAATTGTATGTATTTATTATTTTATAACTTACACAGCATCTTTTAGCACTGTTTTACTACTGAACAATCATAATAATAAAACAATATCGATCTATTTCTGACACAATAATGAAGTTTGCCTTCAATCGGGTTCAATACGTGTATCCAATCCGGAAGTGAACTATTTTCCTTCAACGGGTATTTTTTACCATTATTTACCGATAAACCGTTCCCCGTTTCCCTCGGCTGTCAGGGCCATTCATTTCTCTTGCCTTGGATGTAAAACGCATTATGTCTTTCCATAAGATACCGTTTTTATAAGATGGTACGATCTTTGTATATCATTCATACAGTAATTATTAGGTTAACGGAGATTAAAAAAGTGGAGTTAATAAACGCACAATAAAAGAAAGGAAAATAAGAATGAGCAATAAACAAAATTGTTGGGAATTTAAAAAGTGTGGACGGGAACCCGGTGGGGCTAAAGTCGCTGATCTAGGTGTCTGTCCGGCAGCATCGGATTCTTCCTTCAATGGATTAAATGGTGGAATTAAGGGAGGTCGAATCTGTTGGGCTGTAGTAGGCACTCTCTGCGGTGGTAAAGTTCAGGGATCCTTCGCGGAAAAGCGCTTATCGTGCTTATCCTGCGACTTCTTCAATATTGTAAAGAAGGAAGAAGGACACAATTTAGTCATGCAACCAAAGGGATAACAGTCTGCGGGTACATGTTTGGGCAAAATCTGAATCGATCCAATATAGAATTATTTTACCCCCGAACGGGATACCACCCTATAGTGATCGGCATCTTCTTTGGGACCAATATTGTACCTTGGATTTTCAAATATGTACCCGTATTGTTCATATTAAATGATCTGGAGGAATTATTTTCCGATTTAATCCTGATTCCCGTTTCCTGGAAGTTAGAAAAAAATGATTTTAAACTTTTGTACCAAAGTAACATTGATGAGAAGCACTGTAACCTTCTGTTCATTAATCGACTCTGCGCTCATTGTCTGCCTCGTAACAATGAAGGAATGTATCGGGGCGTCTCTGCGGTGAATAATCCAGTCCTGCTATACCAATTAACATCGAAAGAATAACCATTAAATAAACATTTTCCCCCGCTTAAACAATCGGCCCTCCGGGCGCCACATTCGCGTATTCCACAAATAGGCGGATTCCGTCTTCACGCCTTAATCATGTATGCCGGCCGATTTAACCTCCACCCGGGTTCGGATAATCCAGGCCGATGAATATCCCATTTTCTTCAATTTGTCCTGGATACCTTCCGCTTGCTTACGATCAACACTGTTTCCGACGCGAACCTTGTAATTAGGAGCTTCGTAAGTTACGTAAACTTCATCGCCGAAAGAGTCCCGCAATACTTGTTTTAAACTGTCGGCCTTCTCCGCATATTTCGTGGCCAGGACCTGCACCCGGTAACCATTGATTATTATTTTTGAAGTGTCCGATTTACTTTCTTCAAGCTTCAATGCCGGTTCCTTAATCAAAGGATTTACAACCACAGGCCAATGAGGTTCGGGATCATTAAGCGTATTGGAATCAAACGACTCTTCCAATTTCTCATCCTGCCCGAAAAGAGGATAAATTGCCGGAACCATCAGTATAACCAAAAGTATTTTAATCGAATTTGAAAACGGAATGCGCATATGGACTACTCTTTAACCCCGCTTCTGTCGGCCCCCGGCCGGTGAATTATTCAACAGGAATATGCTCATATTTAATATTAACGGTTTCGTAAAATTAGGTTTCTCTCGGATGTACTATCAACACCTTATCATCCCGGTCGAATAATACCCTGCAATTAAGCCAATATCTATAATTCTCTTACCGAGTTCGCGCGCACCCACCCCTTTTTCCCATCCAACAATACAATTTCGATCCAGTCCGGCCGGCGCTGCGTAATCTCCACTTTGATACCTTCATGGACCTTAAACAAAACCGCATCCCGGCGCTCAAACGGCGCCGAAAAGGCTTCCACTTCACGCTCAACTACAACGCCCTCCCTTTTATCGGACAACTCCCAGTACTTATCCAGCGCAACACCGTGAACCAGAATTGCCAAAACAAATATAACACCGATAAATTTTGACATACGGTTAAACCGGTTCCCGGAAATCCGATTGACGGCAAATAAAAACGATGCCAGCAACAATAATCCGCTACCGACAAGCAGGAGATCAGACAACGTGAATTGTGACTTTAAAGCCCGGTACAATTCCAATAAAAAGAACGTTTCCGGTATCTCGATTCGGTCACGGATATGGGCGTTGACCAAATCCAGATTAAACCTTAAATCAGGATCCCGGGGACGAAAACGAAGCCCCTTTTCATAAGCCCACACGGCCTGCCCCAAAAACCCTAAACGATAATACCCGTTACCCAAATTATAGTACAGGTCCGGATGTTCATATCCCTGGCTCAGGATTTTTTCATACAACCTGACTGCGTCTTCATATTTTTCCCGATTCATGTATTGATTGGCGGCAATAAACAGGGAATCGACGTCCCGGGCGTTCCGGCCAACCGCCAAAGAAGACACAACCACCAAACCAAGAATCAGCCTACGCATTTTTATCAATTCGCCTTAATAATGTTTTCGCGTCCGTTACCAGTGTTTCCCGGGCAACTTCCGCGCCGGGGGCAAAGCGCCCGGCGTCGCAGGTTTTAAGCAGCCTTATCAGGTCTTCCAGGTCAACCGGCGATAAACGCCCCTCCAAGAGCAATGAAACCGTATGGGGGTCCAATTTATCGGAGGTCAAAAGGAATTTATCCTGCAGATATTGGTAAATCACATGCGCCGTCCGGGTGAAAATATCATCGGCAGGCCGGTTTAATTTCTTCAACGCGATTCTGAGCGCTTTCTTTGATCGCCTGGTTTTAGCGGTCGCGAGCCGATTGGTCTGCACATTCCGGGTTATCCCGGGAATAAAATAAAACAGCACCGCCAGAGAATAGAATATCAATGTGCCGGTTGAAAATTTCGGTGTCCCTTTCTGAATCCAATCGGGCACTTGTGACCGAATATAGCGAATGTCCTTTCCCAATAAAGTAACTTCTTCCTTCGAGTATCCGGAAGTGGCAATGACCGAACCTTTCCCGGGAGACACCTTCAGTTGAATGGGCTTGCTTACCGTTCGGTGCCATTGGCGGTCATCCGGATTAAAATACGGCAATTCAATCCGGGGAATGGAAAAACGACCTGTTTGGCGCGGTATCAGAATGTATTCCCAGGTAATCGTTCCGGTAATGTTATCCCGGAAAGGTTCTTTCTTGATTGTGGAAGTAGGCGGAAATACCTCCAGGCTCGGTGGAAATGTGAGTTCAGGAAGACTGAAGAGAGAAAGATTGCCCGTGCCCTTTAAAACCACTTTTAAGGTAATCGCTTCATTGATCTTGACAGCCGTCGTATCCAACGTGGTGGTAATATTAAAGTCGCCTACGGCGCCTGTAAAATCGGCCGGTTGTCCCGGAGGATATGGCTTAACCGTTATCTTTTTGTCGGCCGAACGAAGAATTTTGGTCGTTGTTTCACGACCGAAAGGATTAAAAAAGGGATCCACGGAATTGAAAAAAGGATCGTCCCATATACTTCTTGAACGACGCGATTTCCGAACAACAACCTGGCATTTCACGGTCATTGGGGACAAATCCAAATCACCTGTTTTTGTTGGGAAAAGAGCTATTTTATATAAGGTTGCTGTTTTATAACGTACGCCCTGGATTCGCGTGTCCCTGAAATCAATCTGTTTCGGAACAAATAATTCTTCGGTCCAGAAGCCGACAAATTCCGGAAATTGGATGTCGGTAATGGACATATTCACCCTGCTGTATAGTTTATATGTAATGGTTATCTGTTCCCCGACGTAAGCTTCGTCCTTATCAATTTCGGTCACCAGAAATAAGTCGTTCTTCTTTGTTATTTGTTTTGTTTTGGTAACTTTTATCTGGAGCGAATTGGTCCTTAATGTCCGCTTACCGACTTTTACCGGTAACGATGGAATGGCAATCATCCCCGCATGGTTAGGCGCCAGAGTCCAGGTCAAACTGCGGGAAGCCTTCATTTTGCCGTTTACCCATTGGATATTTGTCTGTTGGCTGGGTCCGCTTACAATTGTGAAATCGTCCAATAGGGGCGAAATATCAACCCTGGGGCTTTCATCCGCATCAATCGCCTCGATCTTAAAAGTAAACACTTCACCGGTTGTTATCGTATTAACGTCGACGGATGCGACAACATCCACCGCCTGCAAAGTGTTCAACAGGAAAAAACCGGTTAATAAGATGGGTAACCACCAACGATAACGCGCGATTACACCCCCATGAGTTTTTCGCGGATTCCCGCCGGGTTGATTATTTTTGTTATTCGGTTTCACTGCCAATCGAATTTACGGGTAATTACGCCCTTATCCTCATCGGAACCTGAAATCGTTTTATCGGCTAATATGCTCATTAAATATGGCACTCTTCCATCCCCCGCGAATTGCAGGGTTGGATCTTGCGGACTCCCGATTTCGGACTTTGACAACCCATGAAACAAATTACCAATCCTTTTCCAATTTCCGCGAAGCGCGCCGCGCCAACTGACGTTTCTGAGCGATTTGTTCCTTATCTTTTAAAGCGTCCAATATTGCTTCGGCGGTAACCCGATCCTGGTTCGGAGGTTTTTTGTCCGACTGTTTCGCCTGCTGCTGTTCCGTTTTTTCCTGCTCGGGTTTTGATTGTTCATTCGGCTGGGATTTTTCCTGCTGTTCGTCCTTTTTCGCCTGCTCCGATTGCTTATCTTTCTGATTTTTTGATTTATCCTGTTTGGATTCCGATTTTTGTTGTTGGGACTTATTTTCGTTTTGCTGCGATTTCTTATCCTGGTTCTTTTGTTCTGATTTATCCCCTTTTTGTTGCTGTTGCTTCTGAGGCTGTGCCTTGTATTTCAACAACTCATAGTTATATTTTGCGTCAAGATCGTCCGGGTTCAACTCCAACGCTTTTTTGTAAAAAGCCAGGCTTTCTTCAACCCTTTGCTGCTTGTACAGCGTGTTTGCCATATTATAATAGGCTTTTGCCTTTAAATCCCTGTCATTGGTGCCCAGCGCTTTTTCGAACGCATCCATTGCCAACGCCAAATCACCCTGCTGATAAGCCGTCGCACCCAACCCGAAATTCGCCGCGGCGTTCTGATTATGCTTTCGGATGACCTCCTCATAGTATTCCCGGGCCTTCGCGAAGTTTTTTTGCTGATAAAACTCCAGCCCCTCGTCTTCCCTGCCCAGGATCATTCCAACAACAAACAATAAAAATAGACCGACCTTTATCATGGTATTTTCCCCGGGAGCCGAAATGGTTAATCCGGTCTTAAATTCAGACAAAACGCCCCCTCCAAACCTGACCCCGTTTTCGCTTGGTCGGGAACATGAAAGCAAGCACAAAACATACCAGGGCGAAAACCCCGAATATCTGATAACGATCTTCATATTCGGCAAATTCGTGGGTACTGATCGTCCGTTTTTCCATGCTGTTTATGGAAGACAGGAGTTCCTTATAGCTGGCGGATCGATTATCGAAGCGAATAAATACACCCCCACCGGCGGAGGCGATTTCTCTTAAAATATCTTCATTCAGCACGGAGGTGACCAATTTGCCTTGCCGGTCACGTTTGTATTCCCTCATTCCATTTTTATCGATAATCGGGATTAAAGACCCGGTAACGGTTCCGACGCCGACGGTATGGATAACGATCCCTGTTTTCGCGGCTTGTTTCGCAATTGCGACGGCCTCGCCTTCATGATCTTCACCATCGGTAACGAGGACCAGTACCTTGTATTTATCACTTTCTTCGGGGAAAGCCGCAATACCCGACTTCAGGGCCGCCCCCAGGGCTGTTCCCTGGGTCGGGATCATTTTGGTGTCGATGGCATCCAGAAACAAGAGAGCCGCCTCGTAATCAGTTGTCAGGGGCAGATACATATGACTGGAACCGGCAAACACAATGAGCCCCACCCGGTCTCCCTTGAGACTTTTAATAATCTGGGCCACTTCGTATTTGGCCTTTTCCAGGCGGTTTGGTTTTACGTCTTCGGCATTCATACTAACGGAAACATCAATGGCAAATACCAAATCGATCCCTTTCCGTTCCACCGGTTTAACGCGTGTGCCGACCTGGGGACCGGCGGCGGCGATTATCAGGAAAATAATGCCCCAGTAACCCAGGCGCTGTTTCCACTTACGTTTCCGGAAATCCAACCGTCCCAACAAATTGTTCAGCAACAATTCCGAACTTTGAGCAAATAATTTACCATGTCGTTTGTTATAACTTCGCAATGCGAGCCAAAGCACGGCCCATAACACAAAAAGCCCAAGAACAACCGGATAACGCCAGCTCATCAGGTTTTTTTCCGCATTACGAAGACAGCCAATGTTTCATAACCGAATCCCAGAAGCAGGGCCGGAAGCAACAACCACCCATACAATTCCCGATAACGATTGAATTCCTTTACTTCGATTTCGGTACGCTCCAGTTGATCGATTTCGTCATAAATACGCGCCAGGGACCTTTCATCGACGGCGCGGAAATATTGTCCGTTCGTTCGCTCCGCGATCGCCTTTAGTGTGGCTTCATCGATTTCATTACGAATAAACCGACCGTCGGCCAAACGGGTGACGGATCGATTGGTTCCGGCGCCGATGGTATAGATTTTAATCCCGAATTCTTTGGCCAGGTCGGCCGCGGTTAAGGGGTCCAATTCACCGGCATTGTTGCTGCCATCCGATAACAGGATCATCACCTTGCTTTTCGCTTTACTGTCGCGCAACCGGTTGATTGCATTCGCGATTGCCATTCCGATAGCCGTTCCGTCATATTCCCTTTCCGCAACCTGGACCTCGTCCAGCAGGCTCAGCAAAACATTGGTATCAACCGTTAACGGACACTGGATAAAGGATTCACCGGCAAATACGGTCAACCCGATACGATCGCCCTTACGATTTTTAATAAAGGTCTTGGCGGTCTTTTTCACCGTCTCCAGGCGATTGGGCTTGAAGTCTTCGGCCAGCATGCTACTACTGATATCAAGCACAAGGATAATATCAACAACTTCGACCGTGGTCTTTTCCAGGGTATCGACGATTCTCGGACGGGCTAAACCTATAACAATCAACCCAATCATCAATAACTGCGTGACGCGCAATAATCCGGCCCGTAATTCCCCTCTTTTAATAAAATATCCTTCAAATAACCGGTCGGAAGAAATACGCAGGGTTCCTTCCTTCCGGCGCCCATTTTTCCCATACCACCAAACCAGGAAGGGGATTAACCCCAGGAGGAGCAGGTACCACGGTTGTGCGAAATCGATCATCGCTTTTCGATAATACCGGATTTACGTTTCATAATATGAATACCGCCGTTGATAACACGTTGATTTTCGCTGTCGCTTCCGGGAATTTGACATCAATACGGTGTTTTACCACACCCAAATATCAAATATTCCTTGGCTTAAAACAAATTTGCTTGTTCTACTTTACGACAGAAGGAGAGAATAGTTTCTTCGCGAAAATAATCCCCGACAATTTGCAATCCGATCGGCAGACCGTTGCGATCCTTTCCGGCGGGAATGCTTATCGCGGGAACTCCCGCCAGGCTGATGGGAACCGTAAAAATATCAGCCAAATACATTTCCAGGGGATTATTAATCAAAGCTCCTATTTTGAAAGCGGTTGTCGGGGCAGTGGGTAAAAAGATCAGATCGACTTCCCTGAACACGTCAATAAAATCCTGTTTGATCAGGGTACGTACTTTCTGGGCCTTGGTGTAATAGGCGTCGTAGTAGCCGGCGGACAGAATATAGGTTCCCAACATGATTCGTCGTTTAACCTCCGGACCGAAACCTGTCGCCCGACTTAATTCATAAAGATCACTCAAATTTTCACTGGGGTGCCGGTATCCGTATCGGATGCCATCGAAACGGGCCAGGTTTGACGAGGCTTCGGCGGTGGCCAGAATATAATAGGTGGCAATGGCATAAGGGGCATGCGGCAGGGATATTTCCACAATATCCATACCTGATTTCCGACAGAAATTTTCCAGGACCTCCAATTGAACAAGGATTTCTTTGGCGACCCCCTTTTTTAATAGCGAACGTGGTATTCCTATTTTCTTCGGCACCGGACCATCCAGACATTCTTCCAGGGTCGGGACCGGCGTATCGGCCGAAGTGGAATCCTTATCATCATGTCCGGCGATTGTAACAAAAAGACGGATTAAATCATCAACGGAATTGGCCAATGGTCCGATTTGATCGAAGCTGGAGGCGAAAGCCACCAGGCCATATCTGGATACGCGCCCGTAGGTCGGCTTCAAACCGTAAACACCGCAAAAAGCGGCCGGTTGGCGAACGGAGCCTCCCGTATCGGAACCGACCGCCAAATCCGCCAACCCGGCTGCCACGGCGGCAGCCGATCCACCACTTGAACCACCGGTTACCCGTTCCGGATCATTCGGATTACGTACCGGCCCGTATATCGAATTTTCGCTGGAAGAACCCATGGCAAACTCATCCTGATTCGTTTGCCCGATAATAGCGCCGCCGGCGGCGATAATCCGCTCCACAACGGTTGCGGTAAACGGCGACGTATATCCCATTAATATTTTTGAGGCACAGGTCAACGGTTCGTCTTTGATGGCGATATTATCCTTGACGGCAATCGTATTCCCCGATAAAAGACCGGAATTCAATAAAGCTTCCTTTTCCCCTTGTTCCCGGCGCGTACGAACGAAGATATTCAGATCGTCCAATCGATCCGCCAATCGCCCTTGTTCCTGAATCTTTGTATGTAACCGGTTAATGTCCATTTCCTTTCCTCATTAATACGCGAAAGCCGCCTTTTCGATTCCGCGGGAAATTTAGTTTTCCAATCCGCTTATTGTATTTATCCGGAAGACACAGCCGGAGGTAAATAAAGCATCCTGAGTAATGGTATCGTTTCCTGTTCGGTCCCTCATCGCCTGGCTATGTTACCGATCCACAAGTGCCGGGACGGATGGCACCGAAAAACATCAAATATGTAACATAACGCGAAGAACTACTTAAATACCGATTATAATTCCGATCAGTATGGTTTGTTGTTATAAACTATAATTTATTTTCTTGGGTCTCTGTCTCGGTTTCGGTTTTTGTTTCGGTTTTTTCCACTTTACTGGCATCTTCGATCTCTTTTTTGGCACCCTCAACGGCTCCTTTGAATTCACGAATACCCTGACCTAAACCACGCGCCAATTCCGGTAATCTTTTCGCTCCGAACAACAAGAGAATAACCAGAAATATCAACAGGATCTCAGAAGGTCCCAAGTTAAAAATAGCGTATACTATTTCATTAGCTTGCATTACATTGCCTCCAAATTCATGTTAAATTTACAACAGAACACCAACGTGTATCCTCTTATTTTATCTTTCCGGCAGATAGTTGGTTGAAGTACCCGGTAATTCAACGAAAATACCGTAAAAAATAATAAGCCGTTGCCAATCCGATCAGGCTGGTAAAATTTATCGTAATGGTCAATCCGAATTTTACCGTGAACATTATCAGGTTCAGGACGATTACCCCCGATTCCGCCCCGACCAGTCCTGCCAAATCAAAATGGACTGCGGTGAGAAAAAACTCTTTGACGACACCTTCGGGAAGGATCCAACCCAACAACTCGCCCAACAATGTCCCGATCATCGCCCCCACGAAGAGCACGATAATGATAATTGTCAGGGATCGTTTGTTCAATTTATTCCTCTTGTCTGCCGGTATAAACCATCTCATTCTCCAATCGATGCGGATGGAGCATCCAATTCAGAATACTCCAGGTAATATACAACACCAATATGGGGAATAAGACAATTCCCTGCCACAAAATCAACGCCAATACCAGGACAATGATCCCGGCCAAACGGAGAGTGTTTGACTTCCCTTGTCTGAACGACAGGAGCGGTAGTTTCGAAAAACGGACCGGGCTTACCATCAGGAATCCCGACACTACAGCCAAAACCAGGGCCACCCTGGGGTCGCCGGTATGACCGTACAATTGGTAACTGAATAACATGTAACCGAATAATAACAACGCGTTAAGGGGCGTGGTCAAACCGATGTAATATGGCTTTGGGCCATCACTCTGGTCCAGGTTGAATTTTGCCAATCGAATCGTTCCGAACAACAGCGGCACGAAACTGATGAAACCGGCCAGCAGGGGAGGAATCCCTTCGACGTATGACTGGTAAATCAAGAGCGATGGAGCGACACAAAAAGAAATCGTGTCCGCGAAAGAATCAAACTCGGTCCCGAACTTGGAAGGAATGCCTAATAAACGCGCCAATTTTCCGTCTATGGCATCAAAAAATCCCGCGAACAGGACCAACCAACCGGCTTTTACCGGCTCACCGTTCATCAGGAGACCGATTGCCAAAAACCCAAGAAACATATTGAATACGGTGAAAATATTAGGAATAAACCGTTTATCGATTCGCCTTTTTTTATTTCGGTATTGCTTTTTCCTCATTTAGAACTTTCCGATAATTGTTTTACCACCCGTTACTTTGTCACCAACCGCAATATTAACGGTTACGGCGGCTGGGAATATAATATCCGTACGGGAACCAAACATTATAAATCCTAACCTGTCTCCCCGCGAGAATTTTTTCCCATCAGAAGCATAACAAAGAATCCGCCGGGCAATCAATCCGGCAATTTGTTTGACTTTCATCACCCCTTCGGAGGTGTCCAACACGATCATCGTTTGTTCATTTTCATCCGAAGCTTTATGGTTAAACGCCGCCAGAAATTTCCCGGGGCGATACGATACCGATCGCACCGTACTATCAAACGGAACGCGATTAACATGGACATTAAATACATTCAGAAAAATGGAGACCTGTATGGCCTCCCCCCCCACTTCCTTATCATTCACCTCTTTTATGAGCACAACTTTCCCGTCCGCCGGCGAAATAATGCCGTTTTCTTCGTCCGGAATCTCCCGAATTGGATCCCTGAAAAAATTCAGACAAAACAGAAACAGGAGCCCACTTATGGCAGACAACCACAACAGCCAATTCAGGGAATAATAATATCCAACGATACCGAAAACAAAGGTAATCGCAAACAAGGTCAAAAGTATTTTTCGTCCTTCCGGCGCAATCATTTTCTACCAAAAACTATCTTTTATTTTACCTAATTCCAAAGTCACCGATTTCTTCTTACCGTCACGATATATCTTTAATTTTATTTTGTCGCCCGGTCGGAGATAATTTCCCTCGATCACATCAAAAATATCTTTCGCGTTTTTTACTTTTACGCCGTTTACCGAAAGGATAACATCGGCGGCTTTCAACCCGGCCAGATCGGCAGTACTGCCGGGTTCGACCTCGACAATAATAACACCCGAACTGAAAGGAATATCAAGATATCGGGCGATGCGACGGGTCAATGGCTGGACATGGAGACCGGTGGAAAAACTGCGATCGATGCGCCCGGAATTTTTCAATTCTTCGGCCACGGCGCGCGCACGATTAATCGGAATGGCAAATCCGATTCCAATCGATCCCTGAGTCATCTCGGACCCGGTAAAAATAAAAGTGTTAATGCCAATAACTTCCCCCAGGCTGTTTACCAGCGGACCACCGCTATTCCCGGGATTAATCGCGGCATCGGTTTGAATCATATCCTGGAATACCCGCCCCGACTCCTGACGCCCGAAATCCATGTTTACGGCGCTGATAATTCCAACGGCAGCCGAAGGTTGCTTGCTCACGTCAAATAATCCGTATGGATTACCCAATGCGATTACCCATTCCCCGATAATCAAATCGTCGGAATCCCCGAGTTCGGCATAGGGAAAATTCTTGCCGTCCAATTTCAAGAGCGCCAGGTCGGTCACCCGGTCAGTACCAACGATTTCCGCATTGTATTCTTCCCCTCCGGGAAGTGTCACAACCACCTCTAAAGCATTTTCCAATACGTGATAATTTGTAAGCACATATCCATCGGGACTAATCACGACTCCCGAACCCGAACTCTTTACGCGTTGGCGATGGAGCTCGTAAGGAAAAAAATTTTGAAAGAAAGGGTCATAGAATGGTGAGCGGGTAGCATATTCCTTCAATTGGATCACGTTAATGCTGGCTACTGCCGGGCTGACTTTTTTAATGGCCCTGGTAATCGCATTTTGCCGCGACAAGTCAATATCCGATTGGGCCGAAAGTGCGGTGACACCTAAAATAAAACACATTACCGAGCTGATAAATAGTTTACATTGGCTGTTCATAGGTTACTTTCTCCAGGATTAACCCTTGCGGAGGTGCTTTAAATAAATGCACGTTCTTGCGTGGTGAGTATAAAAGGTCACTAAACTCCTCGATTGAAAACCGGTTCTTGGCAATCGCCACCATGCACCCAACCAAATAGCGAACCATATGGTGCAAAAAACGGTTGGCGACGATGCGGTAAATTAACATCATATTGTCTTCAAACCATAAGGATTGATCAACCCTGCAACGATAATGGTCCAGGTCTGGATTCCACTTGGCAAACGACAGAAAATCATGATCCCCAACCACAATTGCCGCGGATGAATTAAGATCTTCGGACGCTAACGGTCCTGTTAACCAGGCCTGGTTGCGAAACAGAATGTTTGAACCCGTGTAACATTGGTAACGGTATTGCCGATATTTCGCGGAATACCGGGCATGAAAATCGGTATCGACCACTTCCAATTCCCGGCACCGAATATCCTCCGGCAAGTTGGCGTTAATCGCTCGCAATAATGAATCGGGATCGAGACCGGTATCCAGGTCAAAATGGGCCACCTGCCCCAGGGCGTGAACACCTGCATCGGTTCGACCGGAACCGGTTACTCTAACCCCTTCCCCGTGATTAAACCTGGCCAGGGCTGTTTCAAGTACCCCCTGTACCGTGCGATCTTTCGCCTGTATCTGCCATCCTGAAAAATCGCTCCCGTCATACTGAAGAATCATTTTAAACCGTGGCAAAGTAACGAACTCCAAAAATAATACCGGGGATTAGAAACAGGAGCAGAGCATCCGTGAAAGTAAAGTTGACCGGGAAGGCAACCCCGCGGGGAACGACCCGCCCGAATCCCCGGAGTTTCATCACAATCGCCATTTCATCCGCCTTCCGGTAGTTATATAATACGATACCGGGGAGGGTGCGAATCAATAATTTAATTTGCCCAAACCGGGACATGTTTTGATGTAGTCCTAACGCTCGTTGTGCGCGTTGCGTCGCTTCCCACTCACGCTGAAATGTGGGGTAGAACCGCAACGTTAATCCCAAAAACAAAAAGAATTCCTCAACTCCCCGCCATGGGCGATCCATTTTTCGCCATAAGGTCCGGAAAGCAGTCAGGATATCCCGCGACCGGTTACGTTCCAGATATAATGACATTACCATGACCAGCAACAGTAACGTGACAATTGCCTTGCCGGCAATATAAAGAATCGCAACCGGCGTTTCATTTGTAAACCAAAATGAGAATCCGATATAAAATACGGACATCACCGGAATCAAAAACAAGAAAGGCCTTATCCGAAAAAATACACGCCGCACAAGATGACGATTCATGATGAACAGAAAAATGAAAATCCCGCCATTCACAAGTCCCGCCACAAACGAATCCGTTAACAGAATCGAAAAGGCCAGGCATAAGAAAAACCACAATTCGACAATCGGATTTCTGAACATAAGGAATACTTAAAATGTGATGGACAGGGAATAAGTAAACTGGTTCGATTCAGTCCGGTAAAGCGGGGCGTACGTTATCTGTTGTTCCAACGCTATCCTCTTCAGGTACAGCACATCGATGGCCGAAACAATATGATTAATGACAATGCCGCCAATAAGGAATTTTCCGATCAAAGCCCAGTGATCACTTCTTATCCGTATCCGCTCAAAACGATTGCGGTCTCTTTTTGAATCCCATTCCCATTGCCATGCATCCGTGTTCGGATACAGGGCTTCGAAATCGCGCCAACGGAGATGCTCCGTATTGAACTCCTCGGTAGATGGATAATTCCCGATATCGATCCAGAATTCCTTGTTCTTGCCGTCCGTTGACACGCCGGCATGATCCGCGGCAAAGGCGATATATTTTTGTTCCTCAATCCGTGAAATCATAAAACTGGCAAACGACGACACCCACAATGCGCTTTCGGTCAGTATGAATACTTTTGCCCGTTTGGGTTGCCGGACAAGATATTCACCCCAACCCGGAACTATCAGGGATTGAAGAATAGGCGGTCTCGACTCCGGACTTAAATAATCCGGTTGTGCCCCGTGTAAAGGAATAAGTAATAATCCGCTTAGTAGCGCTATGGCCGCTTTACCCATGCATACCCCAATAGTACGATCGAAATAATTGTTATTACCATTGCAAATACGTCTCCGTAAAGAGCGTAAATACTTGAATTTTTCATTATCGGAAACTTGGCCAGGAAAACCTTTTGCACACCCAAAGGAACTTTTTCGACAATTTTTCCCGAGGGGTAAATCACCCCGGAAATGCCCGTATTCGCGCTGCGTATAATTGTCAAACGGTTTTCAACCGCCCTTAGCCGGGCCAACTCAAAATGTTGGTACGGACCGGAGGACTTCCCCAACCAACCGTCGTTGGCCTGAATTGTTATGAATTGTGCCCCTTCGCGAACAAATTTACGAACCAATTGAGGTAAACTGGATTCATAACAAATTACATTGGAGAATTTCACCGAATCAATTCCAAATACGGTATACTCTTTCCCCATCGTAAAGTTCGCCTGCCCGAAATTTAATTTTTTCAGGATGGGGAAATATCCGGACAGCGGTATATACTCGGCAAACGGCACCAGGTGGATCTTATAATACATTTTCAATCTCCCGTCGGGATATATCATAATCGATCCGTTATAATAATATTTCTCCCCCTTTTCACCAATGGTCCGATCCACGGTACCGGATAATAACGGAATACCGGCCTTTTCCATTCTCTTCTGGAGCGGTTTCCGCACCGAAGCGGAGAGGCGAAGATACGCCGGCAAAGCTGTCTCCGGCCACAAAACCATATCGGGTTTGAGTTGAATAGCCTTTTCCAACAGGGAATCCATCAAAGCGATATTTTTGTAACGATTGCTCCGCTCCCACTTCTCATTGGGGTCAATGTTGGGCTGAATAGCGGAAATCGTAACCTGCTTTGCCGCGGGTTCGTTGAGGACACTATAGTAACGGATGCCGCCGAAAAGCCAGATGCTTATGAAAATGATCCCGGTGAGCGTTAATATCTTTTTCTGTTCGCCCATCTTGTTGAGGAATAAATAAACACCCATGTTAATTACCATCAACCAGAAGGCGATGCCATAGGTGCCGGTAACTTCGGCAATTTGAATCACCGGCAGATAGTCCGTCTG
>JALUTR010000010.1 GCA_027021785.1 Fidelibacterota bacterium
CATGTTCAAACCCTGCAACAAAGCAGGGTCATTTTTCAACGCCGAAATAATACCCTGATCCGCTAATTTTAGCAGGTAGGGGGAAGTCGCGTTAGTTAAAGCAATGGTTGAAGTAATCGGCACAGCACCCGGCATATTCGCGACACAGTAATGAATAATCCCATTGATTTTGAAGGTTGGGTTTTCATGGGTGGTAGGTGTACACGTTTCAACACACCCCCCCTGATCCACCGCGACATCCACAACGACGCTACCTGGTTTCATCAGTTTAAGCATTTCACGTGTGACCAATTTGGGCGCTTTGGATCCGGGGATCAAGACGGCGCCGATCAATAAGTTTGTCTTCCTTAGGAGTTCATTTATGTTGTACCGGTTACTGTAAATGGTTGTTACGTTTTTCGGCATGATTTCATCCAGGTAACGCAATCGGTGCATATTGGTGTCAAGGATGTACACACTGGCTCCCAAACCGGCGGCGATATGAGCCGCGTTGGTTCCCACAACGCCGCCCCCCAGGATGGTTACCGTTGCCGGTTCCACACCGGGAACTCCGCCCAGTAAAATCCCCAGGCCTCCCAAAGATTTCTCCAGATATTTAGCCCCTTCCTGGACAGCCATGCGACCGGCTACTTCACTCATCGGAATCAACAATGGTAAACTACCATCACTCAACATGATGGTTTCATACGCAATAGCCGTCGCTCCGGTCGCAAGAAAAGACCTGGTCAACTTTTCGGAAGCCGCAAAATGAAAATAGGTGAACATTGTGAGATTGTCATGGCACATCGCGATTTCATTCGGCTGCGGTTCCTTAACCTTGACAATCAGATCGACAGATTCGAATATTTCACGGGGATCGTCTACAATATGGCAGCCTACGGAACGGTAATCTTCATCAACAAATCCACTTTGCAAACCGGCTTTGGTCTCAACTAAAACCCGATGACCGTTATTGGTTAACTCCAGCGCGCCATGGGGTGTCAACGCAACCCTGGCCTCATTCGCTTTAATCTCTCTGGGAACTCCAATAACCATACTGTAGTTCCTCCTCGGTTTATTTGTTAGAACCGTTTTTTACGGAACGAATGCTGATGATGTCGCTTCGAATCCGAGCGATGCGCCGGCGGACGATAACCTTCCGGTTTCGGTAACAACGCTTTACGACTGAAATCATACCGACCCTGATCATCGACCTTAATAAGCTTCACCTTAACACGATCACCTGGTTTCAGGACATCCTCAACACGCTCGGTTCTGTTCCAATCCAGTTCAGATATATGCACCAATCCCTCCCTCCCGGGAGCAAATTCCACAAAAGCTCCGAAAGTCATAAGCCGGGTTACGATTGCATCGAACTCCGCCCCTACTTCAGGAACCATAGTGATTGATCTGACCAGTTCAACGGCATCTTTGCATTTTTCTGCGTCCGGGCTGGAAACCGTTACCGTACCGTCATCTTCCACTTCAATCTGGCATTCCGTGTCGGCAATTATCCTTTTAATGTTTTTCCCGCCGGGACCGATTAACTCACCTATTTTTTCAGGGTTAATCTGCAACGTCATAATGCGTGGCGCGTGAGGAGAAATCTCGGATCGCGGTTCCGGTAATGCTTCGTACATTTTCCCTAAAATAAAATTACGCCCTTCTTTCGCCTGGAGTAATGCCTCGGTGAGTAATTCGAACGAAATACCGTCAATCTTCATATCCAACTGAATGGCGGTAATTCCATCCCTGGTTCCCGCCACTTTGAAATCCATATCTCCAAGATGATCTTCGGCCCCAAGAATATCGCTCAGAATCGCATGGCGTTCTTCATCATAAATCAAACCCATCGCAATCCCGGCCACATGTCCCCGAATGGGAACACCGGCATCCATCAACGCCAGCGATCCGCCGCACACGGATGCCATTGAAGAAGAACCATTGGATTCCAATATTTCCGAGACCAATCGAATGGTATATGGGAAATTCTCATACCGTGGCAAAACCGGTTTCAACGCCCGCTCCGCCAGATTCCCATGCCCGATTTCCCGCCGGCTGGTGAACCCGATACGGCCAACTTCCCCAACGCTGTAGGGCGGAAAATTATAATGAAGCATATAATTTTTCTTGGAATCAGTGTCCATCTCATCAACTATCTGTTCATCCCGTTTTGTTCCCAGCGTCAAAACCACAAGCGCCTGGGTTTCACCACGTGTGAACAAGGCGGATCCATGAGTGCGAGGCAAAAATCCCGGATCGATGGTAATCGGCCGTATTTCAGTGTATGAACGACCGTCTATCCGCTTTCCCTCCGACAGGGTTTTTTCCCGAACTTCCTTTTTCACCACATCATGAAAAATCTGTTTAATCTCTTTTTCGGATTCGGGAAAGGTTTCTTCCAATGATTCCAATGCGCTTTTCATTAACGCATCGGTTTTTGATTCCCGTTCCTTTTTATCGGCAATACGAATAATTTCACGCACCTGATCGGAAACAACCTCCAACACGGCTTTCTCAAGGTCCGGATTCACTTCATCAACAACAACTTCGCGTTTGACAATCTCCAATGAATCAACTAACTGTCTCTGAAGTTTGATAATGTCCTTTATCGGATCATGGGCAAATTTCAAGGCTTCGACCAGGATTTCTTCGGCGATTTCTTCAGCCGCCCCTTCGACCATAACGATCGACTGTTCATTCCCCGAAACGACCAGATTAAGCTTTGATGTTTCTATTTGTGTCCGCGTGGGGTTGATGATGAACTCCTCGTCGTGCAGACCGACGCGCACGGTTGCGATCGGACCCTCCCAGGGGATATCCGAAATCATAAGGGCCGCGGAAGCGCCAATTCCGGCCAGAACATCCGGCAGGTTTTCACCATCACTGGAAAGAGCCGTGACCACCACCTGGGTTTCACACCTAAATGCTTTCGGAAACAAGGGGCGTATCGGCCGGTCCGCCAAACGACTGGTTAAAATCTCCGTTTCGGAAGGTCGCGCTTCGCGTTTGAAAAACCCACCCGGGATTTTTCCCCCCGCGTAAAACCGTTCCCGGTATTCCACCTGAAGCGGAAAATAATCAATTCCCTCTCGTGGCTCGTTAGCGGCATTCACCGCCGTTAAAACGGTAGTCTCACCATATGTCACCAATACGGAGCCGGCGGCTTGTTTAGCAACTTTCCCGGTCTGGATCGATAAAGTCCGACCACCAATTTCAGTTTCAAATTGTACCATGTAATATTCCTATCTTATCCTCTTATGGATAATGCTTTAATAAGCTTTACATACGAATCCGGATTTGTCCGGCGTAAATATTTTAACAGTCTTTTCCGCTGCGATACCAGCTTCACCAAACCATGACGCGTATGATTATCTTTTTTATGAGTCTTTACGTGCTCCGTAAGATCAGAAATTCTTTGTGTCAATAAAGCAATCTGAACTTCCGTAGATCCCGTATCATTCCCATCTTTTCCAAATTTAGATATAATCTCTTTCTTCTTTTCGGAACTAAGTGGCATAATTCCTCCTATGCATATTTAGTCAATAATTCTAAGCAATATTGTTTATCAATTTCCAACTGTTTTATCAATTCTACCCGGGATGCAAATTTCTTTTCGTCCCTGATGCGCTCTAAAAATTCGATCGTGATTTCCTGATTATACAAATCATCCATCTCGTTATCGAAGAAATGAACTTCCATCACAAAATCTTTCTCCCCGAATGTCGGTCGAACCCCTAAATTACACATTCCATATAATTGTTGTCCAACAACTCTTCCCCTTGTGAAATATACCCCTTCGCGCGGAAGTAATTGATTTTCCTCAACGGGAATAAAATTCGCGGTGGGGAATTTCAGATTCCTCCCTCTCCCTGCCCCATGAACCACTTTTGCCCGGAATCCGTATACCCATCCCAGCTCAAAGTTCGCCCGCCGGATAAAACCGTCGGCGATTAATTCGCGTATCCGCGTGCTTGAAAGAACGGAACCTTTATCGGCAACCGGGCCGATCACCTCTACGTTAATCCCTCTTTTCGAACAATACTGTTTTAAAAAGTCAGGACTCCCGCCGCGGTGATACCCGAAATGATGATCGTAACCGATAATAATATCCGTGGGATGAAAATAATGAAAAACAATCTCCTCCATGAATTCGACCGCGGTAACCCGGGAAAATTCACGGGTGAATGGAATCACCAAAACGACATCAATTTGCAAATCTTCAAACAAGGCTAATTTTTTATCAATACTGATTAACAACGGCAATTTTTTCTTCCCCGAATCAAGGACATGCCGGGGATGAGGATCAAAGGTAATCACAACGGCTTTTTCCCCTTTGGCATGAGCCAGGGTTACCGCGTGTTTAATAATCTCCTGATGCCCGCGATGAAGACCATCGAAACTGCCGATCGTCAACACGCTGCTTTCCAACGGTTCGATACGATCTAACTGACGGTAGATAACCATGATGTCTCAAATTCCGGTATGGTCATCGCGTCCTCAATGCAAAATTTCCCTACACGGGTTCTGACCAACTTAATCAAGTGGCCAACAGTTCCCAGTTCCCGGGCAATCTCGCTGGCCAGGACACGAATATAGGTGCCTTTTGAACAAGTCACCGCAAAGGTTAATTGTCCCTCTTCCGACGTAACCAAATCCAAAGCTTTAATATGGATCGTATTCGGTTTACGGTGAATTTCCAGGTTCTTGCGAGCCAACTTGTACAATCGAACACCATTAACCTTTTTCGCGGAAAACATGGGCGGGGTTTGTTCCCGTGGACCGATGAAACGGCTGAAAACAGCCTTTATTTCAGTCGATGAAATATCGGGAACCGGAGCTGTTTTCACTACTCTTCCTTCTGAATCCAGCGTATTCGTTTCCTCGCCGAACCTGAGTACGCCAAGATAAGATTTGTCGCTGTTCGTTATTTCGTTCAACTGTTTCGTATCTTTCCCCGTTCCGATAATCAAAACCCCCTCGGCAAACGGATCAAGAGTTCCTCCGTGGCCGACTTTTTTCTCTTTTGTAATGCCTTTGACTTTCTTAACAACATCAAAGGATGTCCAACCCACAGGCTTGTAAATATTCACAATCATTGCTTGGTTTCACGATCCATTGTCTTGAACAGGATTTCGATTTTTTCCTGATATTCAACCGTATCATCATAGAAAAATCGGAGATCGGGGATGTTCTTTACGTGTAATTCAGGCGCCAAATATTTTTTAAAAGCTTTTCGCAATCGATTAAGTTCCTTTTGAATTTTCTCTGTTTCGGTCTGCGAGGCTATTACACTAAAAAATATCTTTGCATATCGAAGGTCGGGTGAAACGATGACTCTTGTAAAGGTAATAAACCCGAGATGGGAGAAATCAAAATATTTACGCGCAATTTCTCCTAATATTTGTTGGAGCTGATGTCCAAAACGGTCGGTTCGTTTATACGGTAATTGAGGTTTCAACGTGTTTCAAGTTTGCGCTTAACCTGTTTGATCTCGTATACCTCTATAATATCACCCTCTTGATATTTGGAGACACCGTCAATCCCGATACCACATTCCAGGCCTTCCTTAACTTCCCTTACATCATCCTTAAATCTTTTCAGGGAGGTTATTTTGCCTTCATAGATGGGTTCATCATCACGAATCAACCGGGCCATAGCATTACGGGTTATTACACCGCTGGTCACTTTTGTGCCGGCGATAAATCCGATTTTTGGTATTTTGAATTGTGCCTGAACAACTGCACGGCCCAATATTTCTTCCACTTCATCCGGTTTTAACAATCCTTCCAGGGCCAGTTTGATATCCTCAACGGCATTGTAAATAATATTGTACGTTCGGATTTCCACTCCCGCTTGTTTGGCCTGCAACCGTGCGTTGGACCCAACCTGCACATTGAAGCCGATGATCACCGCCTTCGATGCTTCCGCTAACAACACATCCGATTCGGTTACCATCCCCACCGCTTTATGAATAATGTTGATACCCACTTCATCCGTGTTCAGTTTTTCCAACGTCTCGGATAAGGCTTCTATAGAACCGTCCACGTCGCCTTTGATAATCAACGGCAGATGTTGAATTGAGCCTTCCTTGATCAACGCCGACATAGCATCCAGTGAGTGAGTGGCGATTTTCCTTTGATCGATTTCACGACGAATTCGCTGCCGTTCGGCGGCGATCCTTTTTAATTCCCGTTCACTTTCAACAACGGTAAAGATATCGGCTGCCTGGGGAACTTTTTCAAATCCCAACAACTGCACCGGGTCCGACGGGAAAGCTTCCTTAATACGCTGTCCGCGCTCATTGATAATAGCACGCACTTTACCCGGGTAATCGCTGCAGATGAAGGGATCGCCGACTCTCAGGGTACCTTTTTGAACCAGGATGGTGGCTACCGGTCCGTAACCCCTATCGAGACGGGAATCGATCACCGTACCACGCGCCAGACATTTTCGATTGGCTTTCAGTTCCAGCATTTCCGCTTCCAGGAGGATAGCGTTCAACATATCCTCAATTCCTTCTCCCGTTTTAGCGGAAACCGGAATGCTTTGTATTTTACCGCCCCAGTCCTCGACGAGAATATTGTGATCCGACAATTCCCGTTTTATTCGGTCAAGATCGGCGCCGGGTTTATCAATTTTATTAATAGCAACAACCAGCGGAACGTTTGCCGCCCGCGCGTGGTCGATCGCTTCAATAGTTTGTGGCATGACACCATCATCGGCCGCCACGACCAAAACAACAATATCGGTGATATGGGCTCCCCGGGCTCGCATCGCGGTAAATGCTTCGTGCCCCGGCGTATCCAAAAAAGTAATACTGCCGCCATTATTTATAAATACCTTGTAAGCTCCGATATGCTGAGTAATGCCCCCGGATTCACCGGCAACTACATTGGCCCTACGTATATAATCCAGAAGTGACGTTTTACCATGATCCACATGTCCCATGATGGTCACTACCGGTGCGCGTGGCTCAGCTTCGGTTAAATCCTCCTCCGTCTCTTTTAACGAATATATATCTTCACCCACAACATCCGCTAGTTTTTCAGCCTCTAAATCGTACTCGCTGGCCAACAACTCGATTACATCCCATTCCAAACGCTGATTAATAGTCGCCAGCACCCCCAAATTGAAACATTTATGGATCACATCGCTGGGGGAAACATTAAAATACTTTGAAAGTTCTTCGATACTGGCAAATTCCGGAATCTTAACAACCTGCTTTCCCTCGACGGCAATTTCTTTCTGTTTGTCCGGTCGCTCTTTTTTATACGTTTTCTTTCTCGTCTTTGTATCGAGCCTGGCCAGAGTCTGCCGCACCTGGTCTCTGGCGCTCTGCTGCACTACGGTATCGTCTTTGGTGTCTTTTCTCTGCCTTTGTTTCCGCGCCGTCTGCCCGATCTGGGCCTGTATTTCAGAGAGGTTAACCTTGCGTAATTTTTGCTTTTTAACTTCTTTTTTGGCGTCTTTTTTCTTTTCTTTTTTCTTTTTAAGGGCTTCTTGTTCGGCTTTTTTCTTTTGCTGTTCTTCCTCTTCTTTACGCCGCTTTTCCTCTTCGGCCTTCTTCAGTGCTTCTTCTTTCCGCCGTCGCTCTTCTTCCTTTGCCTTTTGTATGGCCAGTTGTCGTTCCCGCTCCTCGATCTTGCGCTGTTCATCAATGGATAACAATTTAAGTTTTTGAACCGACTGTTGTCTTTCACGCAAGCGAGTGTCATGGATTTCACGACGTACCTGCTCCTTCCTGAAGCGCTCCACCCGTTCCTTATCTTTGGCAAATTCAGCCAAAATCACCTGGTATAATTCTTCATCCACGGGTGACATGTGACTGGCAACATTCGTTCCCCGTGCCTTTAAGAAGGATAAAATCTCAGTATGTGAGATATTTAATTCCTTTGCTATCTGGAAAATCCTAACCGGTCTTTTGGCCATAAAATACTCTATTTTTATTCCTCTACGACTTCCTCGGATTCAAATACTTCCGGAAGATCTTCTTCGACGTCATCCTCATCGGAAGTTTCGATAAAAGTTTGAACCGTTTCATATACCTGTTCAAGGATTTCGTCATTAACACCCGCAGCGCTCATCAACACGTCTTCTTCAGCAGACAACAGGTCACCCACCGTCGTAATTCCCACTTCACCTAAACCGGCGATAGCGGATTCCGGGAAATTGGGAACATCTTTCAATTCCGTGCTGTGGTCACGTTGCAGTTTTTCATATTCTTTGACACCGTATGCATCAATACGGTATCCGGTCACCCGGGATGCCAGGTTAATGTTCATTCCTCCCCGACCAATGGCCGTATCCAATTCATCATCGTTGAAAATTGCCACACAGTATTTACGTTCATCATCAATATATAAATTTGCCGGCTTGGCCGGTGAAAGAGCCCGGGAAATGAGAATTTCCGGCTGCTCGCTGTAATTAATGATATCAATTTTTTCATTATTCAGTTCCCGAACGACACCCTGAATGCGACTTCCGCGCATACCTACGCAAGCGCCCACCGCATCGATCCGCCGATCGTGGGAATGAACAATTATCTTGGACCTTTCGCCCGGATGCCGCGCGATGGCACGAATCTCAATGATACCATCCTCAATCTCAGGGACTTCCATTTCAAATAACTTGTACAGGAAATGGTTGTCACTGCGGGAAATGATAATATCGGGCCCCTTGGATGTGATTTCCACCGACTTTATAATGGCCCGGATCGTGTCGCCGCGACGATATCTCTCCGTCGGGATTTGCTCTTTTTTGGGCATCCGAAGTTCAGCGTGCTCTATATTAACGAAAACATTGTCCCGTTGGACCTGGTGAACGACCCCGATTACAATTTCACCCACTCGCTGCGAATAATCATCGTAAATATATTTACGTTCGACATCGCGTATCCGCTGAGCGAAAAATTGTTTGGCGTGGGCAATCATTCGCCGGCCGAATACCGTGGGATCGATGACTTCGACAAACGTGTCGCCGACTTCAAGGTCGGTCAGACTGGGATCCTTTTTCAATATCTCGTCCAAAGTAATTTCGCAAACAGGATCCGTGATTTCATCAACAATCTTTTTTTCCGCGTAAATTTCTATCTCACCTTTATCCAAATTGACAATCACACTGCAATTCGACGAATCACCTTGCTGTTTTTCGATGATATACAGGAACAATTGTTCCAGGATCGTCCCTAACTCAGACCGTTCAACATTTTTATCGCGGGCGATCTCTGAAAAAACTTCGATTAACTCTCTATTAATCAAGTTTCCTCCGGTCTTTTTATTTGAATTCTAACACAACACGGGCATTAATTATTTCATCGTATGCGATAAATTGATCTTTGCCCGTTTTATCTGATACCAATATTCCCTGGTCGGTCACATCCATAAGCGTTGCTTTTATGCTCCTACTTTCGGCACCGTTACTTAACGTTAACGATAAAGTTCGACCTTTATTTTTCCGAAATTGAAACGGATGTGTCAACGGCGTTCCGACACCAGGCGAAGATACTTCGAGCCGGTACCCTTGGGGGTAAAAGGTCTCCAGCAATCCCGATTTTCTGATTGTTTTAGCTATATTTGTTGTCATATCGGAAGTTACCGGCCGCGCCGAGTCCACAAATATTTTTAACGTCTGGCTGTTGACATCTTCCTTCAAATCCAATAAAAAGACATCCTCATCCAGCAAATTTTTAATTATCTCCAGTATTTTCTCCATTTTCGTACAAACGAAAAGTGGGCTTTGTCAACCCACTTTTCAGCCTTGAAGTTATTTATTTTTAATCGTTTTTACAAGGTAATTATCCTCTGATAAATCACCCTCGCAAGCGCCCCAAAAGTTTCTCCGCATTCTGACGAATGATGTCTCCCAACTCTTCGCTTTCGAGCACTTTGTCCACGATGGCCAAAGCCTCATCCGTTTTATTTTTTTCCATCAAATAAATCGCTAAATCCAACTGATTATTCTGCTTAACTGATTGTATTTCGCTTGTTTTTATCGCCTGCCTGAGATGTTCTTCCACCTTTGCGTCATCCCCCTCACGCCGGTATATTTCCGCCAACATACGATGAGCCGCGGGTAACAATAACTTGTTGGAACTTTCAGCGACAAAAGTCGACAGGGCATTATTAGCGGCTTCATAATCCTGTTGCTCATAATTAAACTTGCCCCAGAAATAATACCCCTGGATACCACTATCGGTATTGCCATATTCGTCGATCAATTCTTCCAATTGGTAACGTGCGTTATCCAAGTCGCCGATTTCCAATGAAACCAGCGCCTCACCTAACAGTGTTTCGGACGCTTCAAACGCCTTTAATCGCCTGTTATTTAAAGTGATAACCACTACCAAAAGAACGATTATCCCGACCACAATACGCAGGTAGGTGCGACGATTTTCTCTTAATCTGGTTTCGATATTGTAAATCGTTTCCAGTAAGGGATCTTTTTTGATTTCCTTTTTGGTAATCTTTTTTCTCGGTTTAAGCATATATTCTCCTGTTTATGTACCCTTGGCAGGAATCGAACCTGCATCTAATCCTTAGGAGGGACTTGTTCTATCCGTTGAACTACAAGGGCAACGGTAAAAATTACCTTAAATTGATTTTCACTACCAAGGCCGAAAAATAATTGTCGTAATCCGCAAATGTTAGTACGACAACCATCCCTGGTTGTCGACTATAATACGTGCACTGAACAATTGCCCTCTGTCGTCACGCAAGCGTACGACAACCGTCCTCGGTTGTCGACTTAACCCGGGTTTTCCTCAGCCGACGAGCCCTCGGAGATAAGGGGAGTAATGTCAATCGATCAGGAGCACTGAATAACTTACGGGATTATGCCAATTGTTCCCCATCGTTCGTAATCAAGTATTTTATTTTCAATAACTTTTTCGCCTTTGCGGTGAATAAATACAGGTTAAATAAGTGCACTAAGCATTTGTGCTTTGGTCCCCAATGCAAATTAGGTGGGATCAATGTTCGTGTATTAAGTCTCTCGTCATTAGTTCCTTGACGGCTTGATGGGGTTCCTTATCGTTAAACAATATTTCGTATACGGCGTTGGAAATCGGCATATCCACGACATATTTCGTACTCAATTGTTTTACCGACTTGGTTGTTTTTACTCCTTCGGCAACCATCTCCATCTGACTCAGAATATCCTTTAATTTTCTTCCCCGCCCGATGGCTTCCCCCACATATCGGTTACGGCTGTGTCTGCTCAGACAGGTTACGATTAAATCTCCGATTCCGCTAAGACCGGCAAACGTTTCACGTCTGGCTCCCATGGCTACTCCCAGCCTTGTCATTTCGGCGATACCCCGGGTCAGCAATGCGGCTTTGGTATTATCGCCGTAGCCGATCCCATCACAAATTCCGGCGGCAATTGCGATCACGTTTTTCAACGATCCGCCCAGTTCGACGCCCAATATGTCATCATTGGTATATACCCGTAAGAAGGGAGACGAAAACACCATTTGCACCACACGGGCGGTATTCAGAGACCGGGAAGCCGATACCAGGGTTGTAGGAATCTGCTTTGACACTTCCTCGGCATGACTGGGCCCATAGAGTGTAACGATTTTGTCTTCGGGCACCTTTCCAACAGATTCAATAACCTGGCTCATGGTCATTAACGTATTGTTTTCAATTCCTTTTGCCAGGTTTACGAAAATAGCCGAATCCGACACGTAGGGCATGATTTCCGGAAGCAAAGGACGAACAATATGCGAAGGAACCGCAATCACAATGATCTCGGCGGGAAATACAGCCTCTTCAAGTGACCCGGTAAATTGCAGTTTTTCCGAAAAAACCAAATCCGGCAAAAACGGATGATGATGGGTCCGTTTCATTTCCTCCAGTTCATCAGGAAATTTATGCCAGACTGTTACGGAGTGGTCATGATTAATCAATACCTGGGCAATCGTACCGCCCCAGGACCCACACCCTATAACGGCGATTCTTTTCGAACTCATTGGAAACCTACGCGGAATAAATCTCTTCAATCAAATCGGCATAATTGGTCTCCACCACCTTACGCTTAACTTTCAATGTCGGTGTCAATTCACCACTTTCAATCGTCCATTCCCTGGGGACCAGGCGAAAAGCCTTCACCTGTTCATAGCGCGAGAAATTCTCCATCACCTGCGCGATGATCTCCTCGTACAGTGCATTCACCTTCTGATCTTTAATAAGAGCTTCAATATCTTCCGGATCCACATCAAGATTCTGTTCCCTGGCCCATTCTTTTAAACGGTCGAAAGCGGGAACAATCAAGGCTGAAATAAACTTCCGGCTGTCTCCGATCACGACACACTGTTCAATGTATTTGTTGGTTACCAGGGCGTTTTCCATCGGCGAAGGCGCAACATTCTTCCCGCCTGAGGTGACCAGTAAATTTTTCTTCCTGTCGGTGATCCGGAGGTAACCGTCCTCATCAAATTCTCCAATATCACCGGTATGAAACCACCCATCCGCATCGAGTACTTCGGCCGTAGCCTCCGGATTTTTATAATAGCCGGCCATTACATTGTCGCCCCGGCAAAGGATTTCACCATCCTCGGCTATTTTTACTTCCACCCCATCAATGGGCGCCCCCACCGTCCCGAATTTATATAGTGTTTCCCGGTTGCAGGTAATAACCGGACTGGTTTCAGTCAAACCGTACCCTTCGAGGATGGCAATGTTGGCCGCGGCGAAAAACTCGCCGATCTCTTTTGATAAGGGAGCTCCGCCGGAAATGAAGAACCGTAACCGTCCCCCCACCCGTTCCTTTATCTTCGAAAATACCAATTTATCGGCAATTCCGAATTGAAACGCCAACAGGCCCGTCGGCTTCTTGTTACGCTGGAAGAATTTGGAAGCCTTTTTCCCGACACCAATGGCCCACCAGAAGATTTTCTGTCGAAGCGGAGGATCTTTACTGACCTTTTCCAGCACCTTGGAATACATTTTTTCATACAACCGTGGCACGGAGGTCATAACCGTCGGTTTTACCTCGCCCATATTATCGGCGACCGTATCCACACTTTCGGCATAATATACCGTACTGTTCGCCGAAAAAGCGGTAAAATGTCCCACCATCCGTTCAAAACTATGGCTCAACGGCAAAAAAGACAGGAATATGTCCGAAGAACCAACATCAATTGCTTTTCGACCACTGATTACGTTTGACACCAGGTTCTTATGGGTCAGCATCACTCCTTTGGGATTTCCGGTAGTACCGCTGGTGTAGATAAGCGTCAACAAATCATCGGGTTGCACCGCTTTGGAAACCTCGCGTAACGAAAAGTCTTTTTCCTTTATATATTCATCGCCCTGTTTCAGGATTTCATCGTAACTGAAAATATTTTTGTCCGGCTCACTGGTATTGTCCATGGCGATGATGCCTTCCAACCCCGGGCTTTCATCAATAAATGAAAGAACTTTGTCAATTTGTTCCCGGTCTTCGGCAATCACGTATCGGGTATCCGAATCATCAATGATATATTTTATTTGGGAAGCAATTAATGTTGGATAAATCGATACGGTTACTCCTCCCAGCCCGGCAACTGCAAAATCGCTTATGGACCAGCGGGGATTATTTGTTGACAGGATAGCGATCTTATCACCCTTTTTGATACCCATCCTGGCCAAACCCGCGGCAAATCGTTCCGCTAAAACCCCAACTTCACCATAGGTTAAACCTATCCATTCGCCGTTAACCTTTTCAAAATAGGCCTTTTGCCCGGGATTCGCGGCTACGGAATGGAAAAACAGCTCGGGAATAGTTTTGTAGGACATGATTCAGACTCCTCAGTTATTTACGTTCCAAATATATTGACATTCTTTTTAATGAACCTCTAATTTCTTTATACAATTTTGCCGGGGTGGCGGAACTGGTAGACGCGCTGGTCTCAAAAACCAGTGTCCTTCTGGACGTGTCGGTTCGACTCCGACCCTCGGCACTTTTTTGCCCAAAAATAATTCTTGCTTTTAGGCATTTAAACTGTTACTTTAACCACATGAGGTGCTGGTTCGGTGCCTTTGGTATGTGGAAGGGGTAGAGCTTCATTTTGTTCCGAGGTCATTGTGAAGTCTACCCCACTTTTTATTCGATTTGAGTGTTCCATTTAAAGTGATACTTTAGAATTTTCCTCATGCTCGATCCCTCATTTCCAATAAATAAAAAAGGGCCTCCAAAAGCCCTTTTTTATTTTATCCTTAAAAATTGGTGTATAAAAAGCTTCGATTATTTATTTTCCTGTTTCTTGGCTTTTTCCTTTTGAATGATGCCTAACGTTTCGATTTCTTTCAACCGTATATTAATCAAACTGAGATCCCGTTCAAGATTATTAAATCGCGTCCGGTTACGGCGTCGTTCACCCTCAAAACTGTCATTTATATCTTCAATATCTTGCTCAATGGTGCTGAATCGCTTATTAACATCACGATCCAATTCATTTAATTGATATTCCACATCGTTAATCATAGTGGCTAATGAATCGGCTATATCCCGCACCAATTTGGTATTCGCAATAATATCCATTTGAGCCTTACGAAGATGTTTTCCCCGCCCGATAAACTGCAAATTCAATTTTCTCAAATCCTCACGAAATTCTTTGTTCACTTCATCCACATGGGTGATCTGTTTCTTATCCATCAAATCCATATGCTTCATTATTTCCGTATAACTGTACTGAATGTAGCCACCGCCGATAATCAGCAGTACCATCAATCCAAAAATTATTTTATCCTTAACACTCATTTTTCCCTCAACGATTAGTTACCAATGATTCCAACCGGCGTTCCCATTCACTTATCTCTCTTTGAGATTCTTCATCGTGAACTGGTTCAGCGGTAACATCCGACGGCTTGCCCTCAGATGCAATAATATCTTTTAAAAGTTTTTCTTTCTTTTCCGTATTCTTCTTTAACTGATCCATTAATCCCTGAACTTCATCGTTGAAGTCACTGATTGTTTTTTCTAATCTTGAGATCAGTTCATCTAAAAGTACCTTACCATAACTTTCGTTAATACCATCGAGTAAATCATCTAACTTAGCCGTCAAATATTTTTGGCGACCTTCTGCATTATCAAATTCAATACTCATGTCCGAAATTACCTATAGTTACTCAATAATACGAAGTTGAATTTGTTAATTATATATTGATGGTAGCAAACGATTTTCCGTAACACTATTCAAACCGGGATCAAATTCCTCCCAACCATACTTATTGAATTCCACGGCCAGGGGCCAAAATATTTTTTGCTGAATGGAATATGGAAGTTTATCCGTAACCTGCATTTCCGTGAGTTCCTTTCCCCCCAGCGACAGTTCGGATCCTCTTTTAAAAATATGCCGCTTGGACACCAATATCACTTTTATTAAATCCTCTACCTGAATGACAACCGAGTAACTATACCTTCGGAAATCTTTCCTGACTTTCTGCGGAGCGGTAATAATCACCCTGCTTTCAGGCGCATAAATTTCTATCTCGTATTGCAGGGAATCCAAAATCGATTTGCACATTTCAACGACTTCCACCGGATTCCCGGAATAATTAAAGTAGCGTACCATCGCCGGTGGTTCAATACAGGTCGACAGTTGGATCGATAATAAAAGCGTGCCAAATAATTTCACTTTTCCATCTTAGCCTGATTAATTCGTTAGAAATAAATGAGTTCTACTTCGATCTATCTGTCGTTCGGAACGATAGACAGGAAAGGGTTTACATAACACGTTGGTAGGTAATTGTCTTCCTATTATCATATTTCCAAATGTCTAACCCTATTATTGTTGTTATACGATCCTAAAGTGGGTGATGAAATCGCCAATTTTCACAATAATGTCCTTTCCATCTACTCGCAGTTACGATGGACAGGTTCGAATACGACTCATGAATTAATCACCCTTCCCCGCATCCTACGGGATTACTGACGGTAAATAATTTATCAGCAAAAGATTGATATACGCGTATCTGATTGTTTCATGGTTATTTAACACCCATTCTCTACTTGCTGAATTAAAGATGGCCGTTTGATCGATGTATAAGGTGGGTAGGTTAGAAGATCTCGAATATGGATGGTAATTTTTCGGCTTCCGGAACATCGGAATGAATGACCATATAATCAGGATTGTAATAGATCAACCGCAAAAAGCTGGTATTCCCTTCAATTATCGGCAAATCCGTTGCCGGGGTTTGGACCATTGAATGCAAAATCAGTTCAATCTGGCAAGGCATTACTTTCCAGGAAGAGTGATAATAGGCCCTGGTGAATTTTATATTCATCAAATCCGAATACGATGATGTCGGACCGGATATCACCTGACTCGTGGCTTTGGGAGGACCGTATATTTCGGTAATGTTTTTTTCGATATTCGTGAATTGATTGATCTGGTCATCTATATTGAACTGATTGATACGAAAATCTATCTCGACTTTCCAGAATCCACTATCTCCGTAAGCATAGGTAATCGCCACATCGCTTTCACCAATTTTCCCGGTCATTATTACCGTGCTGCTGTCACCGACATAATAGGCCGTGTCCATATAGGCTAATTTCGGCATGATCTCCTTGGGTGTCCCCCAGGCATAGCCCTTGTAACCGTAATCCAATCCCATTAATTCGGGAGGAATCGAATCGACTGCCTCAACACTTAGTGCGGGGACGGATTGGGTGGTATCCGCTTCCATTTCCCGGACTTCAGCCTTAATACTGTCAGTAGGGACCGCCGTCGTATCAATTCCGGAGATTTCCGATATTACGGTGTCTGCCGCTGTAGTCGTCGTATCTATTTCCTGGGCTAACAAGGGAACGAATAACACGAATAATAAGGAATAACTATTTCTTTTCCTCATCCTTGGATTCCTATTCGTTATTAATAGTAGAAGGGTACTTAAAGTGAAGTAAAATACATACCTTTACATGGACACGCAAGTTGAAAAATGTCAACGGATAACCGTTCCGATTCTATTGAATCTGGGCATCCAGGTATCAAGATCCAATGAAAAATAAACGAACAAGGCCTTTCCGAGAATGTTGTTTTCCGGAACAAAACCCCAGTACCGCGAATCAAGACTATCATCCCGGTTGTCTCCCATGGCCCAATAGTAATTCTGCTCCACCACGTATTCCCCCCACTCCCTGGCCGGAATACCGTCAATATATAGAAAGGCAAAATCCCCATCTCGTATCGACTGAGACCAGGGATTTAACAACTTCCCGTTAGGGAAATAATCCTGATAGACTTCCCGGGTCTCTTTGCGACGGTAAAGATCGTTAGGGTCGATCAATGTGAAATCGTACTCGACCGACTCATTTACCAGCGCGGCTTTGTGACCGTCCATTAAAATCAAAGGCAGTAAATAACGCCAGTTCGTCGAATCATTTAGAGGAAATACATCGCCTTTTTTAGGAATGCGCAACGGTTTGAAGTAATCCTTGTTCCCCTGCGTTCCTAAAAATATTTCCTGTTGCTTATAATCCTTCGGCAGCATCGGGGAAATATATTTCCCGGTTTTGGGCAACGGAAATTCCTTCCCGTTCACAAATACTTTTCGCGCAATAACCTCCAATGTATCGCCCGGTTCCGCGATACACCGCTTCACATATTTATGGTAGGGATCGCGGGGATATTTGAAAATCAGCACATCTCCCTGTTCCGGGACACGAAACTCCGGGAAACGAATATACGGGATGTTGTATCCGATATCGGTATACGGTATTCCAATCCAATCGGGAGTACGCATTCCGTAGACAAAACGATTCCCAATAAGGAAATCACCGGTCATAATCGTATTCTCCATACTACCGGTAGGCACAATGTATGCCTCCACAATGGTCACTTTCAACAATAACGCAATGATTACAATCGTAAGCAACGATCGAATTTCATAAAGTATTTTGGCGGTCTTCTTCGATACCTTCATAATTGATTACTCCGGAGACGGAGAATTTAATAATGACAACCTACGTGCCAAGGTTAAAAAATATCCATTTCAATGGCGCGAAAATATTTAAATCGCGGCTTTCCGCGAATCAAAGAAACAGCGACGGCATCCAGACGAATATCCTTTCCAACATCATGCTGCACAAGATACGCGTCGATGGCTTTTTCCAGTTTTGACAATTTCAACGTGTCGATTTTTAATTCCGGGGCGCCTAATTGTTCCTTGGAAATCGTTTTAACTTCAACAAAGATGATTTCACTGTCCTTTTCCACAATCAAATCTATTTCACCAAAGGGACTACAATTCACATTCATGTCAAGAATCCTGTGACCTGAGGCCAGGAACTTCAATGCCACCAAACGTTCCCCCAGCCAGCCGATCCGCCGCTGTTTTCGATACCAGTTTAACGAAGGCCAATGATCGGAAACCGGGGAAAAAGTTTTCCTGTGAATCGGTGTTGCTTTCCATTTCGCCAGGGCATCCATATGCGCCTGGGTACCGTATCCCTTGTGGCGCGCAAATCCGTATTCGGGGAAAATGACATCGTACTGACACATCATGCGATCCCTGGTCACTTTGGCGATAATCGAAGCGGCCTTAATCGCATCCACAAGATTATCCCCTTTAATAATTCCCTCATTAGGAATAATTTGATTGGGCAAGGCCTCACCGTCAACCAGGGCCTTATCGGGCTTTTGTCCTAACCGTCCCAGGGCCATTTGCATTGCCTTGAAAGTAGCCTGCCTTACATTGATTCGATCAATGGTTTTCGGGTCAACTGTTCCCACTCCGAAGGCAATTGCCTTTTCCCGGATGACGTTGAATAACAGTTCGCGTTTTTTGGGGGACAATTTCTTCGAATCCCGCAATCCCTCAATCGTGTGTTCGTCGGGCAATATGACGGCTGCCGCCACAACCGGTCCCGCCAAGGGACCACGGCCCGCTTCATCCACACCGGCAATCAACGCCATGACACCTCCCGAAACGATTCCCCGTCGGAAAACAGCCAAATGGCGCCGTTCTTATCGGTCCTTTCTATTTTCGCGCCGTTTTCCCGCAGGCGCTTCATTACCAACGGGGACGGGTGGTGAAACTTATTCCTCCGGCCGACCGAAATCACCGCCAATTCAGGCGTTACTTTCTCAAGCAATTGTTGTGTCGTACTTGTGATCGATCCGTGATGGGCTACTTTTAACACGTCGGAATCTAAGGCGGATTCATAGGGTAAAAGCAACCCATCTCCTTCCATTTCCAGGTCACCGGTAAATAAAACCGAGGTATTTCCGTATTTCAACCGAAAGACGATACTTAAATCATTGACATTGTTTGTATTTTTTATCCAGGCCGTATCGGGAGCCAAAATCTGAATCATTGTTTGACCGTTGATTCGTATTACATCGCCCGATTGCGGCCGCCGATAAGGGATTCCTTTTTGTTCAATTCTTTTCAGAAGATAATCATACGTCCAGGAATCGTAAGCGACGTGCGTATCCCAGATGGTGTCGATCGGAATTTCTTCCACAATTGTTACCAGGCCGCCGATATGGTCATTGTGGGGATGGCTCATGACCACCCAATTAAACCTGGATATACCCAGGTATCGCGCCACCGGGAACACCACATCCCGACCCATATCTTTTTCACGACGCCGCAATCCGGCGTCGACAAGCATGGTTTTGCCATCCTGGAAACGTACGATGGCGGCATCACCTTGTCCCACATCCAGGAAAATCACGTTCAAACCCCGGTGTTGAAAGGCCCACGACCAGACAACCAGATTGACGATCAGTAATCCGCTGATAACAGCCCTTCTCCTCCCTGAACGATGAAAAATCGAAAATATGGTAAAAACCAATAAACCGTATTGAATTATGTGTAACGTGTTAATTTGCGGTAAAGGAAAAGAAGCCCATGGAAAGGCGGAAAACTTATCTGCCGCGATTGAGATTAGTTTTGTGACCACCCAGGCTGATTGTCCATACGCAACCCCCACTCCGGGAATCCACCCGAAAAATAGAATCGCGAATCCAAGCGCGACCAAAATCCCGATCAACGGCACGATAATGATATTCGCGACCAGTGCGACTATAGGGATTTTATGGAAATAATAGACGGTAATCGGGAGCGTCCCGATTTGAGCGGACAGGGAAACCAGAAACAGTCCCCAGGTATATTTCACATACGTGTTTTTGATTTGACTGACTCTAAGCCTGTCCGGTAATATCTTCTCGAACAGACCGTAAAAATAGATAATTGAAATAACCGCCGTAAAACTCAGAAGGAATCCGAGATCCGATATAAAAGTTGGGTTTGCCAGTAAGATAATAAACGCCGCCGTGGCGATAATATTCCAACCGTGTACCGGACGATTTACGATTGGCGC
>JALUTR010000011.1 GCA_027021785.1 Fidelibacterota bacterium
AATTTGCAACAAACGCCCGAACTTGCAAAGATTTTGAAACCGGAAGGGATTGGCTTAATGGTGCGCGCCCTCCGACAGAGTTTTGGGGTGCAAGTCGCCAAGAAATCGGAGCGTGCACAGAAACGGGAAGCGGCGCAGAAGGATGTGAATGAAACGCTTGAGATTTTGAGAAAGATGAATTTTGGGATGGCCTCGCGATGACCCAAACTGCGCAATATTTAGAGGCGGTGAATTACCCAATCAAGTTTCTGCAACTCTCGAACAGCAGCATTAAGTTGTATCAGAGTTGCCACCGGAAATTTGAATTGAGGAAACTTTGTGGGCTTTCTCAACAAACAAGGGAACTTGCGCCCGAGGTTGGGAAAGCGATGCACAATATGTATCAGACATATCTTGTGACCGGGGATAGAGAGGCGGCGCTTTTCGAATTGCTCACAAAGTATCCGGTTGATTTGAACAACAACCCCACAAACCCACGTTCAGTTGAGGCGTGCTATGCGACGGCAATGGAGATTATGTCGCACGCACACCTTGCCAATTATGAGATTGCACAAATTGATTGCAAGGATGGAGTTCGGCGCCCCGCCATCGAAGTTCCTTTTCGCATTGTGCTGAAGGATTTTTCGCTCGACGGACAATGGCATTATGAACCCGAGCCTGATAATCCGTTGAAGGTGAAACGGGTGCCGAATATCCCGGTTGTTTATGTCGGGTTTATTGATGCAATTTTGTTTGATGTTACAACAATGAATGAGTTCGCGGTTGTTGATTTGAAAACCTTTCGGGATGATAGTTTGGATTTGACGGCAAAGTTTGCCTATGATGAGCAGTGCTTGCCGTATGGTATGGTGTTGGAGCATGTTCTTGGGGGGAATTTTGAGGGTTTTGTCGTTAAATATCTGGCCGCACACATTGACATTCGGACACCGCGGGTTGGATTGTATTCGTTTGAGAAAAACCGTGAAGACATTCAGGATTGGGCACGGGGCTTCCTGGCAACGCTGCACTCAATCCGTTGGGAGTTTTCCCAACAATGGTTTCATCGCAATCGGGCCGGCGAGTCATGCAGAGCTTGGCGCAAGGATTGTGAGTTTTTTCAAATTTGCAACTCACGTTCGCTCAAACAAGTTATGGGGATGTTGTTGGGGCCGGATGCGCCGGACACAAAACCCGCACCATTTCCGGAGCCTTGGATTGAGTTGGAACTAAGTTTGGAGGCGGGGTGATGGAAAACAAAAAGAACCAAATGGTCTACGGGCTCTATGCCTATGTGCCGGGTATCGGGTACACAACCATTGATGCCGGTTATGATTTGAAGTTGCTTTGCGAGAGGATGAAAGTGGAGGAACTCGCGTATTCCGATGAAGGCGTGATGTATTTGATCGCAGATTTTCCGGTTTCGGGCATCAATCGCGACCGGTTTCACTATACGTATGAGGAATTGCTGGAGCATGTGAGCAAATAGAAATGCGCATCGAATTCAAGTACCCGTATTTTGAAGACTATTGCATCCCGAAAGGGTTCTTGTCTCGGGATAAGATGTGCCACGCTCTTTTCTATTACTTCATCACGGCGCAAGCTGCATGGAAAGAGGAAGTGGATGGATTGGAGTATGACGACGAGAAGTATATCTATCGGTATGATCTTCTCTATCGAAGCATTGCCAAGTTGTATGATGTGGACCCGAATTTGATGTCCAACTATTGGCCCCAGGTAAAATTGCAAATTGAGAGGTTGGGGCTCACCGACATTCCAGAAGCACTCAAGTTCAGACAGATTGCAAAGATTTCCACAATCAAACCCGGTAAGATCATCAAACCCAAGGGAGTTATTGTGTAATGTCAACGCTGGCCGATGCACTCGCCGAAGAAAGACTTCTCAGGATTTTGGCCTATGGGCCGAGCAAGTGTCGGAAAACTTGGTGGGCAGGCACGGCGGCCGAAGCTGGGTTTAATGTGATTTTGATTTGTGGGGAAAAGCCCCCGTCAATTCTCGCACAATTAAGTCCGCAAGCACAGGAGCGCATCACGGTTGTTAATGTGATTGACGCGCTTGATCGCCCGGTGATGGCGGAGTTTGTCACACTCTTTTACAAGGGGCGCAAATTCAATTGGGACATCACGTCAAAACGCATTGCTTCTGTGATGTTGAATGAGGATCATGCCCATTATCAGGTTGATCCGAGCAAGCTCACATCGAATGATATTGTTGTGATTGATACGTATGGGGCGCTGACGTGGAGTGTGAAGTCGGCAATCGCCATCGAGAAGGGCATTGATTTGACAGATGCCCGCAAAACGGAGTGGGATTTCTACCAGTATGAGGGGAACTTTTTGAATTGGTTTCTCAATCAGGGGCGCCAACTTCAATCGCATTTGATTGTGGTGGCGCACTCCACCATCTATGAGAAATATGAGGGGCGGGGTTCTGAACGGAAATTGGTTTGGAGCCGCGAACAACCTCAATCCAGCAGCAATCCACACGGAATGCAAGTTGGTAAGGCGTTCGGGGATATTCTGTATTTCAATCGCAATCGCGCCGGCACAGTCAAAATCAACACGGCGGGAACGAGTGATCGGGATGGAGGTTGCGAGAACATTCCGCCCGGATTGTTTAATTGGGAAGATTTGCAATTCAAGCATGTTGCAGAAATGACAGGCATTCTACCGCCAAACCCCCAAGACATTCCACCGCAACAAGCGATTGTTTATCACGCGCCCGGTGAATTGAAGCCGCCGGAACGCAAAACAGTTGGGGGTTTGTTGTCCCAGCCGCCAAAAGAAACAACAAGAACACTAAAAACTGGCGAGAAACCAGCGGCACTCGCCTTCCTCAATGCCAACACCAGAAAGGGAGCCTAGGCTATGACTGTGAAGGAACTCATCGGCAGGTTGTTTTCGGAGTTCGATCTGGATGCGGAGGTTCAGGTCAGTCTGGATGATCCGGACTATGCGACCGACCTCGAAAACCTGACCGAAGTCGAAGGTCCGGACGGAACGGCGATCGCTCTTCTGTCCGGGTGAAGAACCCCAAGTCTCACAACAAAACCTGAAAAGGAGTGCACAAGTGAGTGAGAATATCCCCGACGCGTTTGATTTCGAGGGTCAGCAAGTGACTCTTGCCGAACTGGCCAACATTCCGTTCGAGAGTTTGGAGGCCGTTCGGCGCACCAAATTCCCCGCCGGTCTTTTCCGGTGGCGGATCAAGGAGGCCGGCATGGCGCCGAAAAACTCCAAAAACGGGGTGAAACCGGTGGTGTCGTTCAAGTGTGAGTGTGTTGACGTCTACGGCGTCAGCGACGACAAGCTTGACGCAACCAAACTGGTCGGCAAGTTCCACACCGAGAGTTTTTGGATCACCGACCTTCTCGACGACTTGGGCCGGGTCAAGGCGTTTTTCATCGACGCCGGCTTCCGTTCCACCCAACCCACGTTCGAACTCGTGCTCAAGGACAGTGAGGAACACGAGTTCGTCGCGCCGATCAGGGTGCAGACCGACAAGGACGACAAGGACAAAACCTATTCCAACTTCGATCTGGAAAAGGTTCGTCCCGTCCCAGAGAACCTCGCGGCCGCCCAACAGCAGTAATCGGCGGCGAATGAATTGGGGGTGATGTTTTGTTGATGAAGCATCACCCCCATATTTTTTCTTGATTTGGTTTTGATTTGGTAAATGAACAGGCAACCCAAACGATTGTCCCCACTTCCCCCGGTGCGGGTTTTTCGTGATTTGAGAATTGGGCGCCGAATGACAATTAAAGAACTTTCGCGGCGCTCCGGGGTTGCCTATGAGACAATTCGTTGCTGGGAAAGCGGGCGTACAGTTCCAAGCATTGCCAATTTTGAGGCGTGTTTGAATGTGATGGATGCCACGTTGCAGATTGTTGGGATTGAAAATGAGTGATCGAGTTCTTTGGTTGTCGGGCGCCAAGGGCATTTCATCAAGGTTGAAGTTTCGCCTCGATGAGATTTTGTTAAAGGCTTCAATTTCCCCCGCCTCGGTTATTCACGCAACACTCTGGCGCACAATCCCAGATGTTATGGTGCCCAAGGGAAAGAATAAATGGGTGCTCAATCAAGAAAAACTCCCCCAGATTGAGGCCGCACTTGATAAGTTGATTGCAACATTCTCCCCCAAAGTGATTGTGGCGAACGATGATAGCGTGCTGAGGTTTGTGACACAGAGTGAAAATTCGTTGAACGTGTCGAGGGGGAGTGTGTATCATTATAAGGGTGTGCCGGTTTTGTGTGTTGATCGGTTGTCAAGTATTTTTGAAGTTAATTATGGTAGTTGGATAATGTTGTCGGATATTGGGAAGTTGGCCCGTTGGGTGAAGGACAAACAAAAACCACAGCCCCCATTCACATACAAGGTTTGTCGCACACTTGGGGATTGTCAGGAGGCGGAGAGGTTCCTCGATGATGCAATCGCAATCAGCACCGACATTGAAACCAAGGATGGGATTACGTGTATTGGATATACAGGACTATCCAACGACGGCCGAGTGGAAACTTTTGTATTCCCTTTTCTCAACCCGCTGGTACCCACTGGATGCTTTTGGCAAACAGAAGCTGATGAGGTGTGGGTTTGGCAAACCATCAAACGCATTAATGCGAACCGTGCCATTAAGTTTACCCAAAACGGCGCATATGATGCAGCGTATTTTATTGCATACCGGATACCCCTTCGAAATTGGTTTGTTGACACATACCACTTGTTTCATTGCATCTATCCGGAGGCCCCAAAAACCCTCAACTTCATCGCCTCAATGGTGTTGGATTATGTTCAATACTGGAAGGATGAAAACAAAGCCAAGAAAGA
>JALUTR010000012.1 GCA_027021785.1 Fidelibacterota bacterium
CAAGCGCGTTCGATCCCGGTATTTTGAATATCCTGAGCAACACCAGAGGATCAAAATTATGACGGGAGAGGGTTGTGGGATCCTCATAAGTAAACGATATCCGGCTTATATCGCCTAACTGTAGCCCTTCGCGAATCGGGATTCGCTCCAGATCGTTAATTACCCGCGGACGAATATCCATAATCAGCATTTTAGACTGCTTTTTCTCCAGCACATGACCGAGCCCCCGATTAATCGAATGAGACTCTATTTGCCGTTGAACGGTTTCCGGATCAATCTCCAGGGCGCGGAGGATATCCTCGTTTATATCGATCCGGACAAATCCGTCGGAACCGCCATACAGCTCAATCCGGCTGACCCCGTCAATGCCGTTCAACTGCGGAACAACCTTTTCCCCGGCGATTCGACGCAATTCATTTAACGGAAAGGGTCCAATCAATTCGAGATCAAAGAAGGCCTGTTTAAAATCCTGCTCCGCTTCCTCATCGGCAAACAACGGCTCTACCCGCAGATCAATGTCCGGCGGGAGATCATTCCTTATCGTCGCCAGACGTTCCCGCAGTTCCACATAAGCATACTTCAATTCCGTATTTTCCGGGAATTTCAACTGAATAACGGCAATCCCAATCCCGGATGACGATTCAACCGCGGAGATATCTTTGAGCTGGATCGCAATATTCTCCAAAGGCTGCGTTACCTGCCTTTGAACCGTCTCCGGAGGATGCTTTTTCCAATAGGCGACAATCTGAATTCCCTGTTCGGTTTGACCGGGCTTGATTTCAATGGGTATATGGATAAGGGACAGCACCCCGAGCATAACAATCACGATCACCGACAGCATTACCGAAACGGGGTGTTTTACAATCCAGCGCAGAAAATAGACCACGATTAGCCTTTGTTGTTCTTTAACAACGAAATAAACGAAGTAAACGAATTAAGATTCATGGCATAGACAGAAAACATTCTGACGTTTCGGAATGAACATGAATAACCACCGGTGAAACCGGTTGGCAACAACCGGCATCCTTTGCCGCTGAAAGTCGTTAACTTCAGGGTTGTATTTCTCTTCTTCCTCTTTCCTATTCATATTCAACCCCCCGATTGAAATCGGGATCAATGACCTTCGGGGTTATTTCAACCTAAATGTTCATCAAAAATGGACTTTTACCGGAGGCCGAATTTGTCGGACAAATTTTGGTTTAATCGGACTATTTCGTCCGGCCTGGTATTTCTGTCTGTAATCTTTTTCAACGTTTCCGAGATTATTATTTCTTCCCAAACATCCTTCTTCGGGCTCTCAAACTTTCACCGATTTCATACATCACCGGAGTTATGATCAGCGTCAGAACGGTTGTGATTGACAGTCCGCCGATAATGGTAATCGCCAACGGTCTGTTCATTTCTACGTTTCCGCCGAATCCAAAGGCCAGCGGCAACATTGCGACTATTGTTGTTAGCGTGGTCATAATCACCGGGCGGAATTTTTCTTTGCTGGTTCGCAACACGGCTTCCCGCAGCGGAATTTTTTCCCGACGCGACAAATAATTCATGTAATCCACCTTGATGATGGCGTCGTTCACTCCTATGCCCGTTAACATAACAATGCCGATGAGCGAAATCACATTCAGGCTTTGTCCGAAAAGCACCAGTCCCAGGGTCGCGCCCACCAACCCCATAGGGACCGTCAGCATGATATTAAGGGGGTGCACAAACGATTCAAATTGAGCCGCCAAAATAAAATAGACAAAGACGACAGCCATCCCAAAAGCCAGGAAGAGGTTTTGAAAGGATTCGGCAATACGGACACTTTCTCCGGCAATGGTAACAGTCACGCCCGCATCGGTATGACTATCGTACCATTCGCTGACACGGTCAGCGATGTCCCGGAGTTTGCGGGTCGGAACATTCGCCTGCACGGCAATTACCGGTCGACGGTTGACCCGTTTTATTTCCCGGACTTTCATCGTATCCCGCAGGGAAACGAGTTGCTCCGTGCGATACAGGGATTTTCCCGGTTCGATAAATTCGCCCAAAAGGCGACTCAAATCTTTCGTTCCGGCTGTATCCCACGCGGCAATAACCGGAATGCCACGGAGTTTCTCCTGCCAGGAGCCAATTATTTTTTCGCCGGTGTGAAGGATCAGATTCCCGGTGATCACATCCGGCGTGATATCGTTAAACAACAATTGCAGCGGATCCAAAGTAACCGCCTTTACCAACTGTTCCCCACCCTTTTCAACCGACACTTCCTTACAATAATCAATCGTCTTTAAGAAATCGCCCAGTCGTTCGGCGGTTTCTTCCTGACTGCCGGTGGATTCCTCGGTAATGTAAACAACAAAATTTTTCGTAGACAAACCGCCCATTTCCTGCGAAAGTCCGGTCGGTTGATAGATAGACAAATGATCCCGGGGAAGAACAATTCGTCGTAAAATCCGATCCTTAACCGGCGCAAAGGATCGGATCGCCCGATCCAGGGATATCGAAAAATAGACATAGTAGCTGCCGGGTGATTCACTCAGGTCCTGAAAAGACCTGGTCGACACCTTCAACGGATCGACCAAACGGGTCGTTACATGCACAACTTCAGACAGTCGCATCAGATTCCGGAGACTACGTTCGGTTTTGTCCCTGATAATATCAAACGGGATCGTGGCAGGCACGGCAATTTTCATTTCCACCCGGTCTGAGGGCACCGCCGGCCAGTATCGTTTGGGCACCTTTTCAAATACAAATACGGCGATAACGAACAAGAGCAGGAGCAACCCTATCGTTCGCTTTTTATGATCAAGCGCATAAATAAGTAGATTATGATAGGTATGTTCTGTCGCGCCATACACTTTTTGAAATACACGGTACAGAGGACCGAAAAGCGAGAATTCCCGGGGCTGTTTTTTCTTCACCGCTGATCGCCTGCGGGGCTTTGTCCTTTTCATTACAAAATAGTAAAAGGCCGCCGGAATGAGAAAAATAGCCGCCAATAACGAAATTACCAGAGTATAGCTGATCGTGAGCGCCTGTTGTTTAAACAGCGCCGCGGCATAGCCTTCCACGTAAACAATTGGTAGAAATATCGCGATGGTCGTGAGCGTGGAACCGGTAATTGCGCGGGAAACTTTTTTTACTCCCCGCAATACGGCGCGCGGAGAGCGCTCTTTCTCCATCTCCAGAAAAATCGACTCCACGACGACAATACCGTTATCGACAATAAGTCCCAGTCCCAGGGCCAACCCGCCGAGGGTCATAATATTCAAAGAAATACCGTGCAAATAGAGGGCATTGAAGGCAAACAACAGGCTTACCGGGATTACCATTGAAAGCAACAGGGCATAACGCACATCCTGCAAAAAGAACAGAATTACCAGAAATGCCAGCAGCGCTCCCAACAATATGGATTGTTTTAAACCGGCGATGGCCTGCCGGACGAATTCACCACGGTTTTTTATAACGGAAAGGCGCATTTCGGGGTACGTTTGAGATATTTCTTTAACCAAATCGAGGGCCGACCGGGTGGCGCGGACCGTACTTGCTCCTGATTCCTTAAACAACTGAATCAACAACGACTCGGTTGTGTCATGATAAACAAGCGACTGATGTGCCAACGGTTTTTTCCTGACCCGTGCTACATCTCCCAGTCTCACGGGGATGTTTTCCCGGTTCTCAATCGGGATTTTGGCCAGTTCTTCCGGCGCGTTTAGCGGGAATTCGACCGTCATCGGGTATTCGGCATAGCCGACTTTCACTACGGACGACAGGGATTTATCAAGCAGGTTATTTTGAACCGATTGAATAATCCGGTCGGATGTGATCCCAAGTCTTGCACAGGCAGTGGGATCCATTTCAATCCGTACCGCCTGTTCAGGCGAACCAATCACGTTCGCGCCGGCGATACCCGGGACCTGGGAAAAGCGGGGTTTAAGCACATCCCGGGTAAAATTCCCCAATTCCGTCAGACTCGCTTCCCCCGTCAGAATCAATTCCATCACGGGCATCGAACCCGGGTTAAAATCCAGTATATACGGACGTACCGTTCCCCTTGGGAAGCGATCGTAAACCGCGTCAATTTTTTCCCGAATTCGGAGCAGGGTAAATCGGGGATCGATGTTCCAATGGAATTGAACCGTAATCACAGACAACCCGTCACGGGAAGATGATACGATATCCTGAAGGGAGGGTAATGATGAGAGCGCTTCTTCCAGATGAATAGTGATCGCCTGTTCGATTTCTTCCGGGCTGCCGCCCTTGAATTCGGTAACAATGACAAATTCGGGATACTCAATCTCGGGTAGAAGGGAGGTTTCCAATTGTCGTAATGATTGCCAACCGAACAAGGTCAGCGCAAGGGCGACCATGAGAACGGTAATGGGGCGGTTAACAGCAAACATTACAACTCCTTTTAGCCCGGAATAAGCGTTCGTTCACCGCAATATTCCTTTTCGTTAGTCCGGTAATTTATCCAGATAGGCCACGATGACACGATCCCACTTGCCTGATAATACTTTTAATTTATCCTGGTTTTGAAACAGCCTTAATTTCAATGAAATCAGAGCCTGCTTGCTTTGGAGAACGGTTTTATTGGCTTCCGTCATTTCCCGGTATTCAGTTAAACCGGAATTGTAACGTTCCCTTTCATAACGGTAAATCGACTCCTGATTGGATATATTGTTAATCAGGAGTTCCATTCGTTCCGTGTCAATCCGGATTTGATTTACCAGGTTTTGATATTCCTTTTCAAGGCGTCTTTTTTCATCGTTTAACTGCAATTTCAGTCTTTCAATCCGGATACGCTTTTGA
>JALUTR010000013.1 GCA_027021785.1 Fidelibacterota bacterium
CCATTATTTTGACATATTGACTAATAAGTATTAACATCGTTGGTATTATCTCTATAATTTGTCAAAACATTAAGGATACTTATTGACAAATCCACACGATAGTATTAACATTATTGCTACTATATCAAACGATTGTCAAATGGTCAGGCCTATGAAGTTGAATGAATTCCTGTCACAACACGCTGTTTTCACAGTGGACGAACTAGACCGGTTTTTATCCGGTATAGGATCCGGCAACCCGAACACCCGCAAGTCGCTACTAACCTATTACCGTAAAAAGGGGCGTATAATACTTGTGCGTCGTGGGCTTTATGCAACGATCCCATTAGGGAGCAACCCGGAATCATACCCGGTCGATCTTTACCTTGTAGCAGCCAAAGCAACAACCGATGCGGTTATCTCGTACCACACTGCCCTCGAATTTTACGGAAAAGCCTACTCGGCCTTTACGAGGCTTCTATACGCAACGACAAGTAAATCACTTCCGTTCAGGTTTCAGTCTCATGAAATAAGGGGAGTTCCCGTACCTTCTCCGCTCAAGAGAAAAGGACAAGAGATGTTCGGAGTTAACACCCACAACCGCTCCGGAGTAGAATTGCGGGTAACCAACTTAGAAAGAACACTGGTAGACGTGCTGAATCGACCGTACCTGAACGGGAGTTGGGAGGAGATCTGGCGATCCCTGGAATCGGTCGAGTTCTTTGATCTGGACCAAGTCGCTGAATATGCTCTCTTGTTGGGGAATGCAACCACTGCAGCAAAAGTTGGCTTTTTCTTAGAGCAACATAAGGAAACCTTAATGGTGGATGATGCCCACTTAAAACCATTAATCAAGTTGCGCCCCAAGCAGCCTCATTATCTTATGCGCAGCAAGCGAGAAGGCTGCCGGTGGGTTAAAAACTGGAACTTGATGGTTCCTGTCGAAATACTGAACAAGTCCTGGGGAGAAGTGCTGTGAGGTTCTCACCGTCAGAAATCTTACCAGTAACCAAATCAACCGGCTTTAAGGAGGAAATAATTGAAAAGGTCCTCCATTTAATGAATCTGCTAAACGCCCTGAACTCACACCCATTCCTCAAAGGAAAGTGGGTTTTAAAGGGTGGAACAGCCCTGAATCTTTTTGAGCTGGACATGCCCAGATTATCGGTAGATATTGACCTCAATTATATTGGCAATCTTAATCGTAAGGACATGTTGGCCAATAGACCCAAGGTTGAAAAGGCAATTCAAGCTGTCTTTTCCCGGGAAGGATTCACCATTAAAAGAGCGCCGAATGAACATGCCGGCGGGAAGTGGAGACTAAATTACCAGATCTCCTCTGAACAATCAGGTAACCTGGAAGTCGACTTAAACTTCATGCTTAGACAGCCGCTTTGGGATATACGATATACGGACTCTCATCTCCTTGGGGATTTCAAGGCCAAAAATATTCCCATCCTCGATCTACATGAATTGGCTGCCGGAAAGCTATCCGCCTTAATGTCTCGCACGCAGGCCCGGGATTTATATGACAGTTATAAAATTTTTAGAATGGACAATGTTGATTACAACCGACTTCGCCTGGGATTCGTCGTTTACGGCGCCATGAATCGCAAAGACTGGAGGACGGTTTCTGTTGATGATCTAACCTTTGATCCAATTGATTTGAAAAGGCAGTTATTCCCCATGTTGCGTTTGGATTCAATAGAAGCCCAGACTGCCCCTGAGGAATATGGCACCCATCTGGTTGAGGAATGCCGAAAATACCTGTCTTTCGTTTTACCCTTTACGGATGCCGAAAGAGAATTCCTTGATCTATTACTCGACAAAGGGGAAATCGACGCTACAATCTTGACTGTCAATACAGTCCTCCGGCAGCGTATCCAAAACCAACCAATGCTTAAGTGGAAAGCACTCAACGTAAAACGGCACAAAGGATTGTCCTAACTGATCTTTTACAGTTGTAAATACCTATTTCAACAATAATTGCACTTATAGGAACACAAAAAGATCGGCACTACGTTAATAGAGTGTTTGGTGAAATGTGGGTTAAACCTGTTTCTTCCGCTGGTACCCTGCAAAGTACAGGAAACGTAATAGTAATAATAAAAAACTTCGTTACTGAAAAATAAATGACGGCTACAATCGCCTACCTTCCCGTTCCAAAATCAAAAGCCCCGTCGTGAAACGGGGCTTTTCGTCGGTGGGCGTTACAAGACTCGAACTTGTGACCTCTGCCTTGTAAGGGCAGCGCTCTGACCAACTGAGCTAAACGCCCAAAACGGTGAGAAAATTACGACTTTTTGTCCTTTTCCCCGGAAGACTTTTTCTTCTGTTTCCGTTGTTCCTTCTTAATCTGCGGCAGGGCCACATCAATTACATCCATCATTTCTTTCGCGAAATAAAACGTCAGGTCTTTCTTGATATGATCGGGGATTTCCTCCAGGTCCTTGCGGTTGTGATCCGGCAAAATTATCGTTTTTATGCCGGAACGGTGGGCCGCCGTCACTTTTTCCTTAACTCCGCCGATGGGCAGCACGTTTCCGCGCAGGGTAATCTCACCGGTCATGGCTACACCCTCTATTACCGGGTACCCGGTGAGGAGCGAAACCAGCGCCGTAAACATACTGACTCCGGCCGAAGGTCCGTCCTTGGGGATCGCGCCGGCGGGCACGTGGACATGGATATCGGTTTTTTCATGGAAATCATCGGGAATTCCCAGGATGTCCGTATGGGAACGCACATAGGTAAGCGCCGCCGTAGCCGATTCTTTCATTACGTCCCCCAATTGACCGGTCAGGGTCAGGTTCCCCTTCCCTTTCATTTTCGACGCTTCCACGAAAAGAATATCACCACCCGCTGCCGTCCAGGCCAATCCTGTCACGACCCCCGGTTTGGTGGTGCGTTCGGCGATTTCCGGGTAAAACCGCGGCGCTCCCAGGTAATCGTTTATCCTCTTTTTCGTCAGCCGAATTCGCTTTCCATCCTTTTCAACTTTATCCCGGGCGACTTTCCGCAAAACATTGGCAATCTCGCGCTCTAAGTTCCGGACCCCGGCTTCCCGGGTGTAGGATCGAATCAATTCCTTAATCGCGTTGTTGTCGAAAGTCACATCCTCCGGCGTCAACCCGTTTTCCTCAACCTGTTTGGGAATCAGGTGCCGCTTTGCGATCTGGATCTTTTCGTCCTCGATATAGCCGGAAAATTCCAGGATTTCCATTCGGTCTCTCAGGGCCGGCGGAATCGGATCCTGGTAGTTGGCGGTGGCAATAAACATTACCTTGCTTAAGTCGAAATTCACCTCGAGATAATGGTCGCTGAAGGCGTTATTCTGTTCCGGGTCCAATACTTCCAACAGGGCCGAAGAAGGATCGCCCCGGAAGTCCATTCCCAGTTTATCGATTTCATCCAGCATGAATACCGGGTTGTTGGTGCCGGCTTTTTTCAGGGATTGAATTATCCTGCCCGGCAAAGCGCCGATGTAGGTACGCCGGTGACCGCGGATTTCCGCTTCGTCCCGGACACCACCTAAAGAAATGCGTACGAATTCGCGGCCCATCGCCCGCGCGATCGATTTGCCCAACGACGTTTTCCCGACTCCCGGAGGACCGGCAAAACAGAGAATTGGGCCTTTCACGCGCCCTTCGGGATCACGCTTCTGTTTCAGGTTCCTGACCGCCAGGTATTCCAGTATTCGCTCCTTGACTTTCTCCAGACCGTAATGGTCCTCATCCAGTATTTTCTTGGCTTCCTTAACATCCACCCGGTCTTCGGAGGTAACGGCCCACGGCAAATCGGTCAGCCATTCGATATAGGTGCGGGAAACGGTGTATTCCGGCGACTGGGTCGGGATACGGGAAAGTCGGTCCAGTTCCTTCAGGGCCACCTTCTCGGCTTCCTCCGGCATCTTGGCCGCGGCTATGCGCTCCTCCAGTTCTTTCAATTCCACCGATCCCTCATCTTCTCCCAGTTCCTTCTTGATCGCCTTCATTTGCTCCCGGAGATAATATTCCCGCTGCGATTTCGCAATCTCGTCCTGGACCTCGCTCTGGATTTCCTCGCCCAGCTTGATGCGCTGAATTTCACGGGAAATAATCGTAATCGCCTTTTCCACCCGCTTCTTAACATCCAGTTCCTCCAGGATGTCCTGTTTTTCCGCGTTCGACACCGTCAACAGGGAAATCGCCCGGTCGGCCATCCGGGCCGGTTTTTGAATGTTCGAAAGCATACCGGAATGTTCCTCGGTCAGATTGGGAGCGACCTGGATCAACTCACGGAAATTTTTACGCAGGTTGTTCACCAGCGCATCCAATTCAATATCTTCTTTGGGTTCCTTTTCTTCGATCTTTTCGATAGCGGCGATGTAATAAGGGTCTTTTCCGACATAGTCGAGAATCTTTACCCTCTCCACGCCCTGGACAATAGCGGACTTGCTGTTGTCGGGCATATCAAACACTTTCAAAACAATAGCTAATGTGCCAAACGCATACAAATCCTCAGGTTGCGGGTCCTCGATCGATCCATCCTCCTGGGCAACCACAACAATATGTTTATTATTCGGACTCAGGTCATTGATTAGTTTGAGCGATTTCTCACGCCCGATATAAATCGGAATAACCTGTTGCGGGAATAAAACCGTGTTCCGGAGCGGCATGACCGGATACGTTTCGGTTTTGTATGATTCTTCAACTTCTGATGTATAATCTTTGTCAAATTCGTTGCTCATGATAATCCTTTAATTTTTCTGACTTCTCCTCAAAGACAAAGAACATGCCAATGAAAGAGGTGTGCGATTATGGCAGGAATTAATCCGTATTTTTATTTTCTCGGCCATTATGAACTGGGAATCTTGTGGCAGGAAACACAATCCCGGCGGAATTCATGCTCCATCTTCGGGGCAACATAACTCTGATTCATGAGTTCAATTGTCCGCCCCCGGGTATGGCACTTAAGACACGTATCCTCATCGAGGTAAGACATGTGAAACGGTATGCCTGATAACGCCGGCGGAACTTTTCCATCCACCAGGACGGTATTGTCTTTTTGCGTAATACGCGGCCGACCCGCATCCTGTTCAACATAGACCGCCCGGGACAAGATCAGACCGGCAATGATTATCAAACCATACACCAACCCTTTTTGTTGTTCCATCAGGCAATCCTCGAAGGTTTACTTTTATTAATGAAAAACCTCATCCTGATAATCTCATCGGCAAATAAACCCGGCATACTACAAACGGGATAACCGCGCTTGTTCGTCGGCATGATAGGAACTCCTGACCAGGGGGCCGGCTTCAACCACCCTGAAACCCATTCCCAATCCGATTTCCCGATATTCATCAAATCGTTTTTTTTCGATATACTCTACCACCGGTAAATGTTTTTTGGTTGGCTGTAAATATTGACCGATCGTGAATATTTTCACGCCCCGTTTCGCGACCTGTTCCATGGTCGTAACCACTTCGTCAAACGTCTCTCCCAATCCCACCATAATGCCCGACTTGGCCAGGAGTCCGTAATCGGCAGCCTGCCGAAGGACCTCCAGGCTCCGCTGCCAATCCGCCTGCGCCCGTACCCGGCGGCTTATCCGTTCCACGCACTCCACGTTGTGACAGAAGATATCCGGCCGCGCCTCAAAAACCTTCAACAGGGCCGGCCGATATCCCCTGAAGTCCGGCGTCAGTGCCTCTACGGTGCAACCCGGCGCATGTTTCCGGATTTGAATAATGGTTTCGGCCCATGCGCCCGCCCCGAAATCATCCTTTAAATCATCGCGGTCGACCGATGTGATGACAACATGCCTGAGTCCCATTTCCCTGACCGCCAGGGCGGTGCGCAGCGGTTCCCCGGTGTCGGGCCCTTCCGGCCGGCCCGTCCTCACGGCGCAAAATCCGCAGGACCGGGTACACACATCCCCCAGGATCATGATCGTGGCTGTCCCCTGCCCCCAGCATTCATAAATGTTGGGACAACGCGCCGACGCACATACCGTGTTCAGACCATGAGTATGCACGATCTTTTCAACAAACCGATATCCCGCTCCGATTTGGATCCGGATCTTCGGTTTCCTGATGATTTCAGGGGGTCGTGTTCCGTGCATTACGTTCTAATCTTTTTGAAAAAGGTAAATCATGTACCGTCGATATTTCCGGAAAGCCGCGCTGTCGATCAGTACCAGTTGAGCGGACTTCTTTCTGATCCGCTTTCCGAACAACATTTTGACGAAAGTCAATAATTTGGGGGTTTTTCGCCGGAGCGAATTTAACGCGTATTCCACCGTCGGCTCCATAAAACGTTGCACGAAAACACGGGCCGCATCCAGTGTCGGCATGGTGTTTTCGGTCTGGTCGTATTCACGGATAAGCGTAAACCGATTTTCTTTTGCCCTGCGCAGGTATTCATCCATATTATGGGAGGCTTTAAGGTGGGGATTCTGCGAACCGTCGTTATGATGGACAAAATAATCGGCGACCAATAAATACCCACCGGGGCGCAATACTTCATAAGCCTTTTCAAAGCCGGGGCCCATCTTAATGTAACACGCGCTCTCGCTTTCAAGAATCAGGTCGTATTGTTTCGGGGAGCTGAACTTCTCAAACTTCGTCCTGTAAAAAGGGACCGAAGCATTAAAACGCCGGTGAATCGCTTCTTCCTGATACGTATCCGGCGACAACGTTTCGACGGTGTAACCGCGATCGATCAGATAACCGGCATTCCCCCCGATCCCGCATCCCACATCCAGTATCAACCGCACATCGTCGGGAATGAATCCCGACAAATGTTCAATGTATCGTTCCTGGGCTTCGATTATGTCATCCAGTCTCAGTTTTGCAGGATCAATTAGCTGCGGTTTATCCCAAAACCCGTAATGCAGATAAGGCGATTGAATCGTCTCGGCGTACAGTTTTAACACATGGTCTATTGCCATGAAAACAATCTCTCCAGGTTCATCGTTTCAAGGTTTTTCCTTACCTGGTCGATAAACCGGCTCCCGCCGGCGCCGTCGACCAGGCGATGGTCGAAGCCCAGGGATAGAAACATGACACTCCGAATGCCGATAGCATCACCTGACGCTCCTTCAATTACCACCGGATGTTTTTTAATCGTCCCCACGCCCAGGATTCCCACATTCGGCTGGTTAATAATCGGCGTTCCCAGGGTGATATTAAACACACCGAAATTCGTGATCGAAAACGTCGAACCCTGTAATTCATCGGGCAGAATCCGTTGCTTGCGTGTCCGCGTGACCAAATCGTTTACCTTGCGGCACAGCCCCAGGAAATTCAGTTCCTCGCAGCGCGGGATAACGGGAACCATCAAGCCCTTTTCCAGAGCAATGGCCAGCCCCATGTTTATATGTTTGTGATAAACGATCTCATCATCTTCCAGGGAAGCGTTCAACAGCGGAAATGACTGTAAGGCCTTCACGGTCGCGGCAATAATAAACGGCGTGTAGGTCAGGCTGAACGCCTCTTCAGCCTTAAACTCCGGTCCGTGGCGGGAGACAAAGGACACGATCCGTGACATATCAACTTCCGTCATCACATACACGTGGGCCGAGGTATCCAGACTGCGACGCATATGCTCGGCGATCAACCGGCGCATGTGACTCATCGTTTCCCGCTCCACACCCAAAACAGGTACCGGTTCCCCAACCGCCTCCGGCGATACGACCCGTTCCGGGGCCCTGTCTTCTCCTTCAAGATAGCGCAGGATATCTTTCTTGGTTACCCGTCCTCCCCTGCCCGTTCCCGGGATCGACTCCAACCGTGCCGGTGACACTCCCGCTTCCCGGGCGATTTTCATTACCACCGGTGTGAATAATCGTTTCCCCGAAATTCGTTTTTTACTCCTCGGAGCCACTGCTTTTTGCTCGACCGTCACCGGTGGTTTTTCTGCGGTTTTGCCTTCGCTTTTCGCGCCGCCGCCCTTCCCGTCCACTTCTTCGTCGGGGACCTCAATCCGCGCGATGGGCGTTCCCACCTCCACCACCTGATTGGGTTCCGCCAATATTTCCACTAAGGTGCCGCTGTGGGTGGATGGAATTTCGGAATCGACCTTATCGGTTCCGATCTCCAATAGGGTCTCGTCCTTTTTAATAACGTCACCGACTTGCTTCCGCCACTCGATGATTGTCCCTTCGGTAATGGATTCGCCCATCTTGGGCATGATGATATCGATAATCATGGTTAATACTCCAACAAGTCGATTATTGCCCCGGCAATATCCTCTATTTGCGGTAAAATTCGTTCTTCCAGGAACCAGTTGAAGGGAACCGGCGCATCTTTGGCCGCCACGCGACGCACCGGGCCATCCAGTAGGTCGAAATAGCGCTCGGCGATGATGGCCGCTATTTCGGCGCCGGGACCGTTAGTCAGATTGTCTTCATAAACCACCAGCGCTTTCCCGGTTTTTTCCAGCGATCGGCGGAGCGTTTCCACGTCCATAGGATTCAGCGTGCGCAAATCGATGATTTCGACCCGCCTCAGTTCAATACCGGTCCGGGTCACGGCTTCGATGGATTTCTGAACCATTGCCCCCCAGCAAACAAGTGTCAATTCATCCCCTTCCTGGACAACCCGCGCCTTACCGAAAGGCAAGGTATAATTTTCGTCCGGTTCCGCGGTGGCGGCATAGCCCTGCCGGTACAATCCCTTATGCTCCATGAACAAAACCGGGTCTTCCATGCGGCAGGCGGTTTTCAACAATCCCTTGGCATCCGCCGCGTTCGACGGGTAAGCAATGTAAATCCCGGGCAAATGCATGAAATACCCGGCAATGGACTGGCTGTGACACAATCCGCCGTGGATGTATCCTCCCACGGGTACCCTGATTACAAGCGGACAGGTCCAATGATTGTTTGAACGGTAACGCAGGGTGGCGACTTCATTCCTGAGCTGCATCATGGCGGTCCAGATATAATCGCCGAATTGAATTTCCACCACCGGTTTGTAGCCGGTCACGGCCAGGCCGATAGCTGTTCCGACGATGGACGATTCCGCCAAAGGGGAATTGAAAACACGATCTTTGCCGAACGTATCAGTGAGTCCCCGCGTAACCGTGAAGACGCCCCCTTTGGGGTCGGCCACATCCTGGCCGTAGATCACCATCCTGGGGTTTCGTTCCATTTCTTCCTTCAGGGCATGATTAATCGCGTCCACCATGACGATCCTGTCAGCGACCGGACGATAATCCTTTTCCTGTTCCTCGATGCGCGGGCCGTACACATGGTCGGTGGCCGTGTCGGGGTCGGGATGATCCTGTTGTTCCGCCCATTCCGCGTCGGCATTTATCGCGTCCGCCATTTCCTTGCGCAGCTTGTCGAATTCCGCCTGTGATATGACCTGCGCGTCAACACATGTCCTCTCAAATTTCAGGATCGGATCCTTTAACAGGTCTTCGTCCAATTCTTCGCGCGAACGGTATTTGCGTTGATCATCGGAAGAAGAGTGGGGCAACAAACGGACGACGCGGGAAACCACCACCGCCGGTCCTTTTCCCTTTCGTGCCCGCTCGGCCGCTTTCCGGAAAGCCAGATGAGCCTCGAAAAAGTCGGTCCCGTCGATATTAAACCGCGCCAGGTTCTGGTACCCCGAAACCATCGAATACACCGAACTCCCGGCCGTTTGCTCGGAAACATGAACACTGATGGCATATTCGTTATCTTCGATATGAAAAATTACCGGCAATTTGGCCCGGCTGGCCCAATTCAGCGCCTCGTGAAAATCACCCTGGCTGGTTGTCCCTTCACCGGAAGAAACATAAACAATCTCCTTCGTCCCTTCCCAACGGCGGCTCATGGCACAACCGACAGCCTGCAAAAACTGCGTGCCCGTGACACTGGACTGACTGACGATCCGCAATGCTTTGTGCCCGTAATGTTGCGGCAATTGTCGTCCGCCGGAATTCGGATCGTCCCGGCGCGCCAGGAAACTCAATAATTGTTCGCGGGCGGTCATCCCCAGCCCCAGACAAAATGCCGCGTCGCGATAATAAGGGAAAGCCCAATCTTCCCCGGGACGCATTACCTTCGCGGCCGCGATCTGGGCCGCTTCATGGCCGGATGAACCGATATGAAAATAACTTTTGCCCTGCTTTAACAGGATCAGCATCTTGTCATCAAGCAACCGGGCCTTGATCATATTGCGGTAAACATCCAGCAAATCCTTTTTTGTAAATCCGTGTAGCCGCGGCATTATTATTCTCCTCCGAATTGCTTACGATCAAACAACATTGTGAAATGCCGGATTAATATTTCCTTCACCTTTTCCGGGGAAACGGGACGATCCAACACCTCCCGCATGGAAGTGACGCCGTACTGGAAAATACCACAGGGAATTATGCCCCGATAATAGGACGGATCGGTGTGAACGTTTAACGCGAAACCGTGCATCGTAACCCATCGCGAAACGCGCACTCCAAAGGCGGCGATTTTTTCATCGTCGACCCAAACGCCCGTTAACCCTTCTTTCCGTCCCGCCTTAATACCGAATTCCGCCACGGTGCGGATGATCAACTCCTCCAATGTCCGCATGTACCATCCGATACTCCGGCCATAATTCCGAAGGTCCAGGATCGGGTACCCGACCAATTGTCCCGGCCCGTGGTACGTCACGTCGCCTCCCCGTTCGATACGAAATATTTTAATCCCCGGCGGGTGATTCTGAAGAATATGATCGGCATCGGCATTTTTCCCCAGGGTGTAGACCGGTTCGTGTTCCACTAAAATTAACGTGTCGTCAATCTCGTTCCGGATCCGTTTGGCCTGCAATTCCTTCTGCAAATCCCAGGTTTTCTGAAATTCGGCATGACCTAAATCCATGATACGGAAACAGGATCGGACTTCCGGTTCCCCGACGGCATGGAGTCCCGGCATTCCCCGATAATTCTCCGAAGGGGAAGGGATCCCAATATCAGAAACATGAGCCATCAATATTCTCCGTTCCGGATCAGTTCCCTGGTGAATTCCATTGCCGTATCAATTCCGTCGATGGTATCCTGCACATCCTGTTTCACCTCATAATCGGGAATGACCCCGTGCCCGTCTTCCCTGCCACAGGGATGGGTGAATTTCTTGTAGGACACGCCGCCACGCAAACCGGTATTCGGTAATGAAAACGACACCACGTCGCCATAAGCCACGGTAAGTCCGCCGGATTCCTCGCCGATAACCACCCCCATGTCATAACATTTGAATGCCGTGGCAAACATATTTGCGCTGGAAAACGTGTTGGGGCCGATCAGCAAATACGTCTGCCCCGAAAACCGCAGCGGATTTTCACCCGGCTTACGGGGAGTCCCCTCAAAAGAAGTGATTGTCCCGTTTTTTGAAAAGAGAATTGCCCGCCCCTGCGGCTGGAAAATTGCCAACGGCAGTAAGGGATAGAAATACCACTTCACATACCGCTTGCGCACGAATGATTTCAAAACCTTACTGGTTTTGATCTCCATCCGCGTCACCTGGGTGTACGGTTGATCGGTGATGTAATTAAAAAGCGCATCACCCAGACGGGAATCCCCGCCGCCGTTTTTACGGAGATCGATGATCAAATATTGAATATCATTCTCCCGGATATGTGTGAATGTGTTTTCCAGGAAATTATTGAATTGTGCCCGATCGACAAACGCCCGGAAATCAATGACGCCAATTTTTTCATCCGGAAAAGAGGTGTAGGAATAAAATACTTTTTTTGTTTCGGTACTGTTATTACCCTTGCTGCGTTTGAATTCCTCCCAACTGATTCCGGACACGGTTCCGAATGACCGGACATCTTCAAGACGCGAATCGAATTCGATTCCGAACGTGGACCCGTAATCGTACAGCGCCCATAAAAAGGGTCCGAAATTCTTCTGTAGAAGGATATTTTTAAACCCGGTTCTTTCTCCACTGACATATAACCGCATTTTATCAATAACCGCTCCTGCGGGTTGCCCGTTGATCGAAAGAATCTCATCGCCGATGGCGATTGTGGAATCGGCACTGTAATTCCCGGTGATGAACAACCGCTGATCCTTAATACGAACGTCAAACGGAAATATCGATCCTCCATTCTCCAGATAGGCTTTCCAAAAGTGATAGGGGAATACGAGAGAGGTATGCCCGTCCCCGATCCGCGCAACCACCGGCGCAACGGATTTCCAGAAATCAATTACGGATAAGGAATCGGTCAGTTCTGTTTTTGCCTGTTCACGGGCTTCATCTATTTCATCCCGGGATACATAGGCATACAAATTGGGGTGAACGCTCTCGAGTGTCTCAAACAGGTAATCGAAATCGGCCTGTAATTCAGCCGGAGAGTACTTTCTACCGGGATCAACCGGGAGTGAAGCCGGCCATTGCGGGGGAAAAACCGCGGCGCATCCCCATAACAGGAACAAATAAACTGATACGATAAAATGTTTCATCTGAACCTATTGGTGAACGGCGCTTCCGAAGGCGTCCATTGCGGCTTCCATGATCGCTTCCGACAGGGTCGGGTGGGCATGGACGGTCAGCGCCAGGTCCTGCCAGGTGGATTCCAGGACTTTGGCAATACACAATTCGGCAATCAGCTCGGTAGCTTCCGGCCCGATGATCCGGCACCCCAGTATTTCCCCATATTGCGAGTCAAACACAATTTTCACAAACCCCGTATTGTCGCCTGCCGCCAGCGCCTTTCCGTTGGCCATAAAATTGAATTTGCCGACTTTGACCTCATGTCCCCGTTCCCTGGCGGCTTTTTCGGTCAATCCAACCGAGGCTACCTGCGGTTGACAATAAGTACAAAAAGGTATGTTTTCATAATCCACCGGTTGCGGCGTATGTCCGGCCGCGTGTTCCGCGGCCACGTGTCCCTGGGCGGAAGCCACATGGGCCAGCCAGGGCGGCCCGGTCACGTCCCCGATGGCATAGATGTTGGGGATGTTTGTCTGGCAGAGGTCATTGATCGCAATCGAACCATTTGCCGTGTTCACACCCACTTTTTCCAGGCCGATGTTCTCGATATTCCCGGTTATGCCCACCGCGACCAGGGCCAGGTTACCATCGATAATCTTCGTTTCGTCACCCGACTCAGTATGAACTTTAATCGTAGTTCCAAGTTTTTCGATTTGTCGAACTTTTGTTCCGGTGTGAATCTTAATGCCCGACTTGATGAAGGACCGGGTCAGGGTTTTTGACACCTCTTCGTCTTCCTGGGGCAGGATTTGCGGCAGCATTTCGATCAGGTGTACCTGTGAACCGAATTCATTGAAGAAATAGGCGAATTCCACACCGATTGCCCCGGCTCCGATGATTACCAGGCGCTCCGGCGGCTCTTCCAGCACCATGGCCTCTTTCGCGCCGATCACCTGTTTTCCGTCCATTTCCAGTCCCGGGAATGTTTTCGGTCTGCCGCCGGTGGCAATGATAATCTTTTCGGCGACCACGGACTCTACGGCCCCGTTGTTGTCTATAAGTAATTCCGTTGCGCTCTTTAACACACCAACGCCGATACGGTGCGTGATGCGGTTCTTTTTCATCAGGTATTCAACCCCTTTTGACAGGCGTTCCGCCACTTGCCGGCTGCGTTTTACCGTGCGATCAAACCTCACCGTATACTCGGGAATCTCGATACCGTATTTTTTCGCATTCTTCACCAGATGCAATACTTCCGCATTCCTCAGCAAGGCTTTGGTCGGAATACAGCCCCAGTTCAGGCAGATTCCTCCCAATCGATCCTTATCGATGATTACCGTTTTCAGCCCCAGTTGGGCGGCCCGGATTGCCGCCACGTAACCGCCGGGACCTCCGCCAAGTATTGCTACATCATATTTTTCCATAATATATCCTTTTTACACCGGGCAACTCGTCGGGTGCTACGCGGGAAACAACATGCTATAAAGTAAAAAATACCACAATCGCTTATCATATATTTCGTAACCCGATAATGCTTAAAAATTCGGCCCGGGTTTCCACCTCATCGTGGAATTCCCCGATCATCGCCGACGTAGTGGCGTAACTGTTCTGTTTTTCCACGCCCCGCATCTGCATGCACAAATGACGCCCTTCCATCACCACGGCCACTCCAACCGGTTTTAATACATCCTGTAACGTGTAAGCAATCTGGTGCGTCAACCGCTCCTGGAGTTGCAGCCTTCGGGAAAACATGTTGATGATCCGCGGAATTTTGGAAAGGCCGATCACCTTTCCATCGGGAATATACCCCACATGGGCCTTGCCGAAGAAGGGCAGCAGGTGGTGTTCACACATGCTGAAAAATTCAATATCCCTCACCACCACCATTTCACTGCACTCCTCTTCGAATACCGCGTCGTTAATCAGGTCCTGCAGATTCGAACGATATCCTCCCGAAAAATATTCCCACGATTTCGCCACCCGCAGAGGAGTTCGTTTCAGTCCCGGCCGTTCCGGGTCTTCGCCAATGACGGACAACAGGTCATGGACCAATAATTCGATTCGCGATTTATCGATTGTTTCCATTATAATGCTTCTTCCTTAAATGAATGATATCCCCAAACAGTCTCATCGGGATCTTCGTGAACCCTTTTTTTCAGGAGCCAGACTCCCAAATAAAATAAGGGCGTATCGCACAAAGCGACGATAATTTTAAACAGGAACCCGTTTTCCAACAGTCCCGGGAAACGCACCCACTCCACTACCCCGGTGACACACAGGAGGAAAAGAACGGCAACCGTGTCCACAAACTGGGAAATGATCGTGGATCCGTTGTTCCGCAACCACAAATGCTTCCCCTTCGTCAATCGTTTCCAGAAATGGAAAATCCGGATGTCGATGAACTGGGCGGTCAAATAGGCTACCATGGACGCGAACACAGCCGGACCGAACAGCCCGAACACCCGGTGAAAGGTGGCATTGTTAACCGGTGACCAGACGGTATTGGGGACCGCATCCGCGATTAACACCACGATTATGACAAATATGCTGGCAACAAAACCGGACCATACCACCACGTCGGCACGTTTTTTCCCGTACATTTCGGAAATCAGATCGGTAACCAGAAACGTGATCGGGTAGGACAATATTCCGGCCGATATTTCGAATGTGTACCAACCGAAGGGCGACCAGGTAAAAAATTTCTGGAATATCAGGTTGGATGTTATTAACGAGGCAATAAAAATCCCCGCCAGGATTAAATAGAGACGATTTTTAAAATCCATTAACGGGCGCTCCCGTAATAATCGGTGAATATGGTCGGCGTCTCCCGTAATCGTACCCGGTATAATTCGGCTCCCCGCAACTCTTTCTCGATCTGCTCCCAGATGAAAATCACCATATTTTCCGAAGAGGGTTGCTTATCCGCAAACCAGGGCAGGTCTTTATCGATTCGGGCATGATCAAACAGATCGAGGACGTTTTCCCGGACGATTCTTTTTAATTCTTCCAAATCAATAAGGAACCCCGTATCAGGATTGATCTCCCCGGTCACGGTAACTTCCAGGGCGTAATTGTGGCCGTGCGGTTTGGAATCGAGACCGAAAACAGACCAATTCTTTTCTTCCGTCCATTCCTGATGACCGTATTGATGGGCGGCACAGAAATGAAATATTTTGGTTATGTATGGATTTCCCATTTATTTGCATCCTACAATTATTACTATCTTGAGAATTTAGGGGTTAGGTGGCAGGAGACAAACGGTTTATCACCTGTTAACATAATCCCTTCGGTTCCCGGCCGGTTGTTTACCCGTCGTCACAAGGCATCGTTTATGGGCATAATTCCATCAACATACAGGTTGAGATTCGACGGATCGGCGAACGACCCGGCAACGAACAGGAAATTAATCCGCCGGACAAAACATGAGCGAAAGGTCAGCCCCCATTTCCCCGCGCGGGGTAAAGCCCGACGCACGGTATTCGACTCACCCGCGCCCACCTCCCTCACTCCCAAGATTGCTTACTCCTGAAGAAGGACACAAGTCGCTTAGAATACATTCGTCACATTTCGGGCGTCTTGCCATGCATATCGAGCGACCATGATCGATTACCATGTGCGTTAATCCGACCCAATCCCGGGGCTCAAACAACTGTTTCAATTGCCGTTCGATTACCTGCGGATTCCGGGAATCGGTTAGCCCCAACAGATTCATGATACGGATCATATGCGTATCGATCACCATTGCGGGTACGCCGAAACATTCCCCCAACACACAATTCGCGGTCTTGCGACCGACGCCCGGCAAACCAACCAACGCCTCCATCGTACCGGGCACTTTTCCGCCGAACTCCTCCACGATTTTCAAACTGGCGCCGACAATACTTTTGGCTTTTTGATTGTGGTAACCGCAGGAATGAATGTCCCGGGCCAAATCCTCCACGGCGGCGTAGGCGTAATCTTCAGGCGAGCGGTATTTTTCAAACAGTTGCCTGGTGACCCGGTTTACCCGTTTATCGGTACATTGTGCCGATAAAATGGTGGCAACCAACAATTCATGGGGAGTGGAATAGGATAATGAACACTTCGCATTCGGATAGGCCGCTTTCAGGCGATCGATTACTTCGGCGGCACGCGCAATTTTGTCTTTAACCGACGCGCCCATTGATCGACAAGTTGCGGACCAGGGAGGGGATGTTTTTCACCAGCGATGATTGCGGCAAAATAATATCGCACCCGGCGACTTTGAACTTATCATGGGTGTTTTTACGCATCCATTTCAAGTAGCCGATAACGGTAATATTGGGGTTCAGGCCTTTTAACGAAGCAATAAAATGTACCGATCCCGTCAGCGGATCATCCAGATCCACGACCGCCAGTTTCGCGGCCGGGTCGTCCGACTTACCCAGGACTTCGTAGTCATCTATAAATCGGACAGCCCATTCCAACCGGGTAAACACATCCGATAGTCTGGTTCCCAATTCAAAATTCTTCATGCACAGCAGGACACTATTCATAATTCAACCTTGTTGATTCCGGGGATATCCATCAGGCCGGTACCCCGAGGAACATTAATCGTTAATGACGAGCGTGGACTCACAGTAATAATGTTTCCCGTCGAAGCCGACGGTACCCGCCTCATAATGGGGATCGTGTTCAAAAAACAATATCCATTTTTCTTCCATGGCCCTGGGCAACAAACTCTTCTTCTCCTGAATGGTAATCGTGGGCTGGATGTCGTAGGCCATAACCCAGGGCAAAGGAATGTGAGCCGTGGTGGGAATCAGGTCGCCACAATAAAAGAGCGTGGTGTTCCCGTCGGAAATAAGCGGCAGCATCTGGCCCGTGGTATGACCATAACTCAGGATTATATCGATTCCCGGCAGAAACGCCTCTTTCCCATCCACCAGTTGAATCATTTCATTTTCGGCCAACACTTTCCAATCGGCTTCCATGAAGCTGCCCTGGTCTTTTTCGCCGGGAGAATTTGCCAACGTCCAGTTTTCATTTTGCATCCAGAATGTCGCGTTCGGGAACGCGGGGACAATCCGCCGGCCCTCATATTTCGTGTTTCCTCCCACGTGATCGAAATGAAGGTGCGTGCACACAACATCGGTAATGTCTTCCGGTCCGAAACCGTATTCCCCCAGCGATTTTTCAAGATTGACCGATTCGGTGTCAATATCATAAATCTTTTTAAACCGTTCCTGCCACTTGTTTCCGTTGCCCGTATCCACCAGGATTTTCCGTTCGTCGCTGACAAGGAGCAGGGAGCGCGTCACCATCGCTATGCGATTCTTATCATCGGCCGGGGCTTTCTTCTCCCACAGAACTTTGGGAATAATTCCGAACATGGCTCCACCATCCAGTCCGAATTTGCTGGTAACTATGCCGTACAACGTGTAATCGCCGATTTTCATGATAGTACCTTATTAATGTTTGCAGCAATCAGCGGCATGTCGGCGGAATGGGCTTTTTTCGTGAAAAAACGCATTGCCTCCAGCGCCACTAATTGATCTTGAATTCGCGTTCGATCATGTTCGTTCGAACAAATTGATTCGGCCAACACAATGAATTGATTGTCCGAAGGACGCCGATTTTCCGCCGCCAAATTTACGGAGGATTCCCCATTGCCGACAGGATGATCTTCAACTTCGATCGACGACAACCAGGCGGAAACGGCACGTCGGAAACCGGCCCGGCGAACACAATCCAACTCCCACAATCGCCAGACAGCGGCAAAAGTAATCCAGAGGGCGACATCATCAACGGCTAATATACGGGACAGCATACCGTCGGGGGTTTGATTCCCTTGAAAATCGGCTTCCGACAAAGGAAATTTCCGCAATTCGTTCAGGGCGCATTTCGTATATGCCCAGGCATCCTCCCGGCTGCGTCGAAAAGCATGCGCCCGGAGCAAATGATATACAAAACCGGCAAATACGACCGGTTCCCGCAATGTCACTTGAGCGATGAGTTCCAGAACGCAGGCCGGATTTTCGGCCACAAGCTGAATACGGGCCGCTTCCGTTTCGCTTAATTCCATGTCTCCGGAGAGTAGGGCCTCCTCCAGGTCCCGGACAAACACCACGGACCCGGGGCCTTTCTTCTCCACCTGTTCCAACACCGCCGAATCGCCGGTGCGGAGCGGGGAGTCAACTACCGTGTCCAGGGCAAAGCGCAATAGTATTTCCGAAGGTTGATGACGATTATCGGCGATAATATTTTTCAGGGCATTCAGCGCCAGGATGGGGTGTTGGTTTACCGGTCCGCCATATTCAATCCCGGCGCCCAGATACAGGAAATCGTTTACAAATTCAACCAAGGCTTCCCCGCCTTTCAGGGCTCCGGATAATATTTCCGATACCGCGGAATAGTCACCGGCCATGACGGCCTTACGGAGGGAACGATATTTCATGGAAAAATTCGCCTCGTGACGGTTAGTTGTATTTTTCCTTTTGCCAGGGAAAGGACGTCATCGGCGCCGGGCGATCCGCCGGAGCCAACAGTGAATAATACAATAGACGGGCTAAACCAACAATCAGCCGCCATAATGCCAGGGCGTATGGCGCATCGTCAGCACATCCGTGTCACGACGCATAATTGTATTTACCACTTCACAAATAAACAGGTGATGATCTCCCCGCGGAACGATTTCAACCACTTCCCCTTCCAGGATCATGGGTATATCATCCAGTAAGGGATTCCCAAAATCACTGATCCGATACGGATACCCATTGATGAATTGGGCATCATATTCTTTTATTTTGAAAAAGTCGGACACCAGGTCTTTTTGATCGGGTTCCGGGAAATGGACGGCGAGTTGCCCGCTTCGTTTAACGATTCCACATAAGAACGACCTCCGGCGGATAGCCATGGTAATCAACGGCGGGTCGATCGAAGTTTGAGTCAGAAATGAAATAACGGAAGCCGACGGCGTTCCATCCCACCGGCTTGTGACGATAAACAATCCATTCGGTATTTTGCGCAGAACGGCTTTACGATGATCCGGTTTCATTGGCAACGACCCATTCAGGGACGGTTCGTGGAGGTTCCATTCCCGGAGGGGGTTTCATTCCCGGTGGGGATTTCTTTTTGACCCAGGACAAAGAAAATTTGAAATGAAATACCGGTCAGGCGTGAATATTCGGACGGCAGACCCGAGGCCGGATCAATATGGGGGGTATCCCCGTAACGTGCCTTGTTTTGTTCGCTGTCCCAGCGCCACTTCAAATCAAAAACCTTCCCCAACGGCATGGCGTTAAAATCGTGGAAATAACCGATTTCATAACCGAACCGTTTCCCCGGTTTGCCCCCCAGCAGCAGCCCGATCCGGGTACTGGTTCTTCCCATGATTCCATGGGGAATATACATGCCACGCAAACCCCACCAGGTGGTTCTTACGGAACCACCCTTGCGTGATTTTCGCTGACGAATCTTATAATAGGTGAAATCCAGATTGTAGTTCGGATTCAGGCTCCAGGCCAGGTTGAGGACGTCCCATTTGTTCTCCCTTGAATACAACACACGACTGTAATCTATGCCCGTCCCATAAACCGGTATTCCGATACGAAAACCGACGCTGCTGACATCCGTTATCGCCTTGCGGTACCACAAATAGGGAAAAACATTTTCAACCGCGATT
>JALUTR010000014.1 GCA_027021785.1 Fidelibacterota bacterium
AATCCCAAATAATGCAATAGGAACAACGAATTAAACGGAACTATCGAAATAATAAGGATTTATCCCGGGTAAGAAAATTTTAGTTCAATGATTCGTCCTAACTCTTAATATTTTTTCGTTTAATTCATTTGATTCGTTGTTAATGCATAATCTGGGTTAATAAACCTTTGTGACCTTTGAGTCTTCGCGGTTCGGGAACTCACCGCAGAGGCGCCGAGAGATTTGCGGTCGGCGCAAAAGTCCCCAATCGAAAATAATCAATCGTCAATCGTCAATCCGGACGGGTTGCTATTTTATTCCGTATTCAACCCCTTTTTCACTAAGTTTGGCCATGAATAAGCAAGCAGAACCGATCCAATTGGAAGCCGCCTTTAAGCGCCTGGAAGAAATTGTGGGGCAGTTGGAGTCCGGTGAAGAATCCCTGGAAAAAAGCCTGGAATTGTTTGAGGAGGGTGTTCGTTTGACGCAAACCTGTCGCCGGACCCTGGAGCAGGCCGAACAAAAAATAAAAACCCTGGTAAAACAGAGCGACGGCACCCTGACGGCGGAGGATTCGGATTGAATCCCCCGCGGCGCTTTGCCATTTGGGCCAACACGGCGAAGGCGACCTTTTGGGATACCCTGCCGGGAATCATGTCCTGGGCCGATGAACGGGGACTGGAAGTCTTTTTCACAACCCGGATCGTAAACAGCCTTGATGATCCCGGCCGGTATCGGCACAAAGTCATACGGACGGCGGACGATTTTTCGCGGATGGATTTTGTGCTGGCTTTGGGTGGCGACGGAACGATTTTATCCGCCGCCCGTGCGATCGCGCACCGCCAGGTGCCGATACTGGGAATCCATCTGGGTGACCTGGGGTTCCTGGCCAAGGTGACCCTGTCCGATCTTTACACCCGCCTGAACCAGGTCGCCCGGGGGAATTACACCCTTGAATTACGGATGACGCTCCGGGGAAATATTGTGAATGGAGACCAATCGAAAACCTACACGGCATTGAACGACTTCGTAATCGATAACGGTGACACGCACCGCATGTTGACCTGCCAACTATTGGCCGATAACCGGTTTGTCGGCAAATACAAGGCGGATGGAATCATTATCGCCACTCCCACCGGTTCAACCGCCTATTCCCTGGCTGCCGGCGGACCGATTGTTGCCCCCGGCGTCAGCTCAATCGTGATTACACCGATCTGTCCCCACACGTTGACTTCCCGTCCCTTGGTATTGCCCGATTCTTCCGTGGTTGAAATTGTCTTTCCGGAAATATTGGATGGGGCCGGTATTATGGTTGACGGCCAAATCGAAGAACCACTTCGCAACGAATCCCGCGTCATGATTCAAAAAGCGGATTACGAGATTGCCTTTATTACTTTCGAGGATACCTCGTATTTCCAGACTTTGCGAACCAAAATGGGCTGGGGTCGGCGCGGAGACCTGGATAGTTGATCCTGTATACCGGAAGAGCCAAGAGCCAAGAGCCAAGAACCAATCCGGCGGCGGACAAGTCAGAGGGTTATTCGATCCGCCGCCTGTCTGCCGAAGCGACAGCGCAGGCAGGTAGCCACAATTCGTTATTTTGGAATGATGCTTTCCCCCGACTCAGATAAATCGGGGGGACTTTTCCGCGTAAGCGGATAAAAAGTCCTGATTGTACAAATCTTGGTTCTTGGCTCTTGGCTCTTGGCTCTTGGAATTTGGCTCTTTCCCGCGGATTAGTTCTTGTCCGTCGAATTCAAATAGGCAGCCAAAACTGAGTCCACTTCGCTCCTCAAAGACTCCCCTACAGTTCGCAATGGGGATGGTAATCCGGGTCCTGTTGGGCCCGGTGTTGTCGCATCAGGCAGTCATTCATAACCACCAGTAATCCCGCCTGCTCCGCTTTTTGCGCCGCTGTTTCGTTTACCACTCCATCCTGCAGCCATAAGGCCCTGGCGCCGATTTCAACGGCTGCTTCAACAATGGGCAAAACGTGTTCCGGTCGACGGAATACATCCACGACGTCCACCGTCTCAGGAATGTCTTTTAACGTCGGATAACACGTTTCCCCCAGGATTTCGGAACAGCCGGGATTCACGGGGATAATTTTGTAACCAACGGATTTCAGGTATGTCGCAATCCGATGACTGGGGCGCTCGGGTTTCGGTGACAGCCCCACCACGGCAATGGTTTTGAATTGAAGAATCCTGCGGATCGTTTCCGGTTCGTTCATGGTTTTCTCCCTTTATCAATAATCATATTTCTTGCCATCACCAAGCCGTTCAGGCGAAGGCTCAGGATCAATACCGGCCCTGGCGTTTATGCTTGAACAGATTTTTCAGAATATAACCGACAATGTGCGGATTTTCTTTCAGGCGGCGAATGGAATAATCGAACCATTCCGCGCCGAAGGGAACATAAATCCGCACTGTATACCCTTTTGCCAGCAATCTTTTTAAACGCGGCCCGATCGGTACGCCGTAAAGCGCCTGGAATTCGAACCGGTCGGTGGACAGCGCGTGGTTTTCGATCCAGGTTTCCAACGTGTCGATGATGGTTATATCATGGGTGGCAATGGCGGCGTAACCTTCGCCCTCCAAAACGGTTTGCACGGCGCGAATGAAATTGTCCCGAATCGCTTGTCTATCCTGATAGGCAAGCGTCGGATCCTCGCGGTAAATTCCCTTGCATATCCGTACGTTGAATCGGGCGGAGTTGAGGTTTTGAATATCGGCCAACGTGCGACGCAGGTACGCTTGCAGTACCGCTCCAACCCCGGGATAATGGTCGCGACAACGCCGATAAATACGCAGGGTATGATCGGTATAGGGCGAATTTTCCATATCGATACGTAGAAAGTTGTTGTATTCCCGTGCCTTTTCCAGAACGGCCAGCACATTTTCCTCGGCCAGGGCCGGATCAATTTCCAGGCCCAGATGAGTTAATTTTAAGGAAATAGTGGAACGGACTCCTTCCGCGGCGATCCGGTCGTACAACCGCCGGTATGCGTCACGGATTTGGTAGGAGGCTTCCCGGGAGTGGATGTGTTCGCCCAAAATATCCAGTGTGACGGCGTATCCGCGATGATTGAGGTTCCGCGCCACCGCGATTGCCTGCTCAACCGTCTCACCGGCAACGTAGGGTTTGGCAAACGGTTTGGCGAACCAGCGGGGGAATAAGGGCAGTAGAACGGCCAGGAAAGAATTAAAGCGGGACATAAGGTGAAATTTAGAGTACACACTTTGTGCACGACAATACATTTGATTATGCTGTTCGGGGGAACTTTACCTTGACTGACGGAAAGCGCACGGTCTAAATTCCCAGCCTTCAATTGGCCTACTGAACGATGGTTCACGACTACGGAACGGTTTTACTTTTTGTCCTCCTGGGGATAATACTTGTCGCTATGCCCCTATTCATCCAACGTTTGGTTGCCCCTTCCAAACCCAACTACGAGAAATTATCCACCTATGAATGCGGAGAAGTGCCGCAGGGATCGGCCTGGGTCCAATTCAATATCCGTTTTTATGTCATCGCTCTCATCTTTTTGATTTTTGACGTGGAAGTGGTTTTCTTGTTCCCCTGGGCCGTGGTTTTCAAAGAGTTGGGTTTGCTGGCGTTTGTGGAGATGGCGATCTTCCTGTTAATATTAATTGTGGGCCTGATTTATGTCTGGAAAAAGTCCGATTTGGATTGGGTAAAATTACGTCTGAAATATGCCCGGGGCCGTTATCGGAAATTGGGTCTTGATAATCCGGAGACGAAATAACCATGGGTGTGTTGGAGCATAAATTCCAGGACAATATTGTTGTCGCTTCCATCGATAAATTATTGAGTTGGGCCCGTTCAACCTCGCCCTGGTATTTCCAGTTCGGTTTAGCCTGCTGCGCGATTGAGATGATGGCCACCGCCGCCAGCCGTCATGATCTGGAACGGATCGGAATGATGCCGCGGTCGTCGCCGCGACAGGCCGATGTCATGATCGTTTCGGGAACGGTGACGTTGAAAATGGGACTGCGCGTGAAACGTTTATATGAACAGATGGCCGATCCCAAGTATGTCATTGCCATGGGTAGCTGCGCAACCAGCGGCGGGCCCTATTGGCAATACGGTTACCACGTGTTAAAAGGCGTGGATCTGGTTGTTCCCGTCGATGTTTATGTCCCGGGCTGCCCGCCGCGGCCGGAGGCCTTACTGGAAGGCCTGTTGAAATTGCAGGAAAAAATCAGGCACGAGCGGCCCTTAACCAGGAAAACCGGCACATGAGCCAGGACATCCTGAACATTCTGAAAAACGCCTTTCCTTCGGCCATTGTTGAGCAGGAAACCGAAACCGGCGATTATCTGGAGATAAAACCCGGGGAATGGTTCGAAATCGCCACCTTTTTGCACGACACTCCCGAACTGCATTTCGATTCCCTGCAATGTATTACCGGTGTGGACTGGGGACCGGAAGCGCACCTGGAGGTTCGTTACAACCTGCATTCCATGAAACATAAACATAAACTGGAAATTCGTATTGTTCTGGATAGAGAGACCCCCGAAGTACCTTCGGTTGAAAAGATCTGGCGCGTTGCCGACTGGTTTGAGCGGGAAGTCTATGATATGTACGGTATCGTATTTACCGGTCATCGCGACCTGCGTCGTATTCTATTACCGGATGACTGGATTGGCTGGCCTTTGCGGAAAGACTATGAAACCCCGGAAACGTATCACGGTATCGTGGTCCCGAAGATAAAAGAAGAGTGGGAATAATTTGATAACGGGGGAATGTTGGAACCAATTTCAAATATCAGCTTGTTATTTTGCCCCTTCCGTGGTGCGGCCATCGTAACCGTTCAAAAAGGGATGAGCTGTTGAGTCAAAAGGATTTAAATATATTGCAGGTAGAGGGTGAGGAAATGGTCCTTAATATCGGGCCCCAGCACCCCAGCACCCACGGTGTCTTGCGGTTAAAAGTAAAAACCGACGGCGAAATCGTCTCCGAAATCACCCCCATTATCGGGTATTTACACCGTTGTTTTGAAAAGCATTGTGAAAACCTCTCCTATGAGCAGGTTATTCCTTACACCGACCGTTGTGATTACATCGCTTCCATGAACAACAATTTCGGTTACGTGGTGGCCGTGGAAGAAATGATGGGTATTGAAGTCCCGGAACGGGTGGAGTTCATCCGGGTAATCATGGCCGAATTAAACCGGATCGCCAGCCATTTATTGGCCTTGGGGACGTACGGCCTGGATATCGGCGCCTTCACGCCTTTCCTGTACATGTTTCGCGACCGGGAACGCATTTTGGATCTGCTCGAGATGACGTGCGGGGCGCGGCTCTTATACAATTACATGTGGGTGGGGGGATTGTCCCATGATCTGCCGGTGGGATTTGTGGAGGCGGCGTACGACTTTCTGGATTATTTCGAACCCAAGGTAAAGGAATATAACGATCTCCTGACCTATAACAAGATTTTCATTGAGCGGACGGCCGATATCGGCGTGATGCCGGCCGAGGTGGCCATTAATTACGGCGTAACCGGCCCCAACCTGAGGGGCTCCGGTGTGGCCTGGGACCTCAGGAAGGCGGAACCTTATTCCGTTTACGACCGCTTTGAGTTTAACATTCCGGTGGGACAGGGCATTGTGGGTACGGTGGGAGATTGCTGGGATCGGTACTGGGTGCGGGTACAGGAAATGCTGGAGAGTGTGAAAATCGTTCGCCAGGCGTTGCAGCAAATGCCTTCCGAGGGCGATGTTCACGCCGCGCTGCCGAAGAAGGTACGACCTCCCAAGGGGTCCATTTATAAACGGACCGAAAGTCCGCGGGGAGATTTGGGGTACTACATTATCAGTACCGGTAAACCGGTTCCCTACAGGGTAAAAATGCGCTCACCCGCTTTCACGGCGCTTAGTGTCCTGGATGAAATTGCCCGTGGTTGGATGATTTCCGATGTTCTGGCCATATTGGGCAGCCTGGATATTGTATTGGGAGAAATAGACCGCTGATGTTTGAAAATTTACCATATCCGGATTTGATCCTGTGGCTGCTTCTGGCCGGTCTTTTACTGTTTGGCCTGATGGCGGTAAACGCGCTGGCGGCGGTTTACGCGGAACGAAAAATATCCGCGTTTATGCAGGATCGTTTGGGTCCCATGGGGCAGGGAGCCGGATTCCATGCGGGTAAATGGGGATTACTTCAAACCGTTGCCGACGCGCTGAAATTAATTCTGAAGGAGGACATTATTCCCCGGGCTGCGGATCGGCGGTTGTTCATCATTGCTCCTTATATCATTTTTATCGGCGCTTTTATCGCCATTTCCGCGTTGCCGTTCAGCGAATATATCCAGGTGATTGATATCAATCTCGGCATTTTTTACCTCCTTGCCGTTTGCTCCCTCGGTGTGGTCGGATTAATAACCGCCGGTTGGGCTTCCGATAATAAATGGTCGCTTTACGGCGCTTTGCGTTCGGCCGCGCAAATTGTCAGTTATGAAATACCGGCCGCCTTATCAATTATTGTCGTTGTTATGCTCACCGGTACGCTGGATCTCCAGGGCATTATTCGCGCCCAGGAAGGATTGATTTGGGGAATCCTGCCGAACTGGATCATATTCAACAATCCTTTCACTTTCCTGGCCTTCTTCATTTATTTCATCAGCGGCGTGGCGGAAACGAACCGGACACCTTTCGATATCCCCGAGGCCGAGTCCGAACTGGTAGCCGGTTTTCACACCGAATATTCCGGCATGCGTTGGGCCTTTTTCTTTTTAAGTGAATATGCCAACATGTTTATCGTGTGCGGGATCGCCACCGTGGCGTTTCTCGGCGGCTGGCAAAGTCCCGTGCCGGGGTTTCTGGATTCCGGCGGTTGGGGATTGTTCTGGTTCTTCGCGAAATTGTTATCCCTGATATTTGTCATGATCTGGTTTCGTTGGACGTTTCCGCGTTTGCGCGTTGATCAATTGATGGGGGTTGCCTGGAAAGTGTTATTGCCGTTGGCGTTGCTGAATATTTTCGGAGTGGGATTGTGGTCATTATATATCGGATAAATTTCACACTCGGATTCCGCTTGAAGTCGAAGGGATGGATGGAGCAATGAGCCGCTACTTGGTAAACATTTGGGAGACGGTGTCCACCTTGATAATCGGGCTGGGAGTGACCTTTAAACACATGTTGCATATTCGCCGGGGATACGTAACCCTGCAATACCCGGAGGAAAAATGGCCGCGCCCGGAGCGCAAGATCGGTTTCGATCATAACGATTACAACGTAATCCGGTCCCGACTGCATGTGGATATCGATGATTGCATCGGATGTATGAAATGCGCGCGGGCATGTCCGGTGGGTTGTATCCATATTACCACCGTAAAAGTGCCCAAGGGTGTTGATTTGGGAACCACATCCAACGATACCAAAAAACGCCTGTTGGTTACCCGTTTCGATATCGATATGAGTGAATGCATGTATTGTAATTTATGTACCTATCCCTGTCCCGAAAGTTGTATTTATATGACCGGCGGTCCCAATTCCGGCAAGCATCCCATCGATTACGAATTTTCCGAATATGACCGCAGTAATTTGATTTACCGTTTCGCGAATATCAGTCCTGAGGAAGTGGAACGAATTACTACCCCGCCGGCAAAACCGGAAACGGAAGGAGTGAAAGCTTAATGGGCGAAGCGGCTTTTTGGTTTATCGTGGCGGTTACGCTGATATCGGCGTTGATTGTGGTATCCAGCCGGAATCTTTTTTATTCGGCAATCGCCTTGTTGTTCACCTTTTTCGGCGTTGCCGGTCTTTACATATTCCTCTGGGCCGATTTCCTGGCCGGTGTCCAGGTGCTGATTTATATCGGTGGTATTTTGATTCTTATTCTTTTTGGAATTATGCTGACCCACAAAATCACCAGCGTGGATATTTCGCATACCAGTGTCCAGCAGGGGGTGGGGGGAATCGTCGTTTTGCTTTTGTTCGCCGCTTTAGCCTGGATGATCGTCAGGACGCCGTGGTTGGTCGCAGCGGCTCCGGAGCCGCCGGGGACGGCCGGTGAAATCGGGAAATTGTTAATGACGGATTATATGCTTCCGTTCGAGGTGGCTTCGGTATTGTTACTGGGAGCGTTGTTGGGAGCGGCGGTCCTGTCACGGAAAGGCAATTAATGGAACAGTTAAACAGCTATTTGATCGTTGCCGCGATTCTGTTTTGTCTGGGTTTGTTTGCGGTTATCACGCGCCGTAACGGAGTGGCCGTTCTCATGGGCATTGAACTGATTCTGAATTCGGCGAATATCAATTTCGTGGCTTTCGCGCGGTTCGGAGGGATGAATTTTTCCGGACAAGTTTTTGCCTTGTTCGTTATTATTATGGCGGCCGCCGAAGCGGCCGTGGCATTGGCCATTATCATCAATTTATATCAGAACTTTAAGTCCATAAACGTCGACGAAGCGCAACAGTTACAACGATGAATATATTCATTCAATACGCCCTGGTAATCTATCTCCTGCCCCTGGCAGCTTTTGGCATACAAATATTTTTGGGGAAACGCCTCCCGCGGCAGGGTGACTGGGTCTCCATCGGGGCCGTTTTAACCACCCTGATACTGGCATTGGCCATGTTTGCCGGCATGTTGTTGAATTATAATCCCGATTTTGAGACGCGCGCGGCTTTTACCTGGATCGACCAGGGTGCTTTTCAGATTCGGATGGGATTCCTGATCGATAATATTACCATAATTATGCTGCTGGTTGTGGCGCTTATTTCCAGCATGAGTCACATTTACTCCCTCAAGTACATGGCCGGAGATCCGCGCTATTCGCGCTATTATGCCTTTCTATCGCTTTTCACGTTCAGTATGAACGGCATTATCCTGGCTGATAATCTGGTGTTGCTGTACATGAGTTGGGAATTGGTCGGATTGAGTTCCTACCTCCTGATCGGTTTTTGGTTCGAAAAAGATTCGGCCGCCAACGCCGGGAAAAAGGCCTTTCTCACCAATCGCGTTGGTGATATCGGTTTCTTTATCGGAATTTTGATTTTCTTCACGGCGATCGGTTCCTTCTCCTACGGCGATATATTTGCGGGAGTAGCCGCCGGGAAACTGACCGGCACCCTGCTTACCCTGGGAGGGGTCGGATTGTTCATGGGTGCGGTGGGTAAATCGGCCCAGTTTCCGCTGCACATCTGGTTGCCGGACGCCATGGAAGGCCCCACACCCGTTTCCGCCCTGATCCATGCCGCCACAATGGTTGCCGCCGGCGTATATATGATGGTGCGTCTGTTCGGTTTGATGACCCATGACACATTGCTTCTCGTCGCTTATATCGGTGGTTTTACCGCCTTCTTTGCGGCGACGATTGCAATTACCCGCAACGATATCAAGCAGGTGTTGGCCTATTCGACCGTCAGCCAGTTGGGGTACATGATTCTTTCCGTCGGGACCGGCGCTTATGTGGCCGCTTTTTTTCATCTGCTTACCCACGCAATGTTCAAGGCCAATTTATTTTATGGCGCCGGGAGTGTAATCCATTCCATGCACCATGCCCTGCATAAGAAAAAGGATCATGAGACCGACCCCCAGGACATGCGTAACATGGGTGGTTTCAAATCCAAGATGCCGATTACGTACTGGTCGATGATGGCCAGTACCCTGGCCATTTCCGGGGTCCCCTTGTTTTCCGGCTTTCTTTCGAAAGACGCGATTCTTGCCGGCACATTATCTTTTGCCGGTAAGTATCCCCAGCACTTTTTATTGCCCGTTTTCGGATTCGGCGCCGCGCTGATCACCGCTTTCTATATGTTTCGATTGATGTACATGACCTTTCACAACCAGCCGCGTCGTCCCGATATTTATCGTGAAATTAAGGAATCACCCCGGGAAATGGTTTTCCCGCTGGTGTTGTTGGCAACCCTGTGTTTGTTCATTTTTTATACCCTCCCGAATGTGAATCCGTTATCGGACGAGGGGTGGTTCAGCACCTTAATCGTTGCCCGTGATTCCGTGGTACCGGTTGAAATGGGCCCGGTTATCGCTTCCGAAATAGAGGAAGGAATGCACCACAGTCATTATCCGGCGATGGGAATTTCCATAGTGATGGTGGCCCTGGGTATCCTGCTGGCCTGGCTCATGTACCTGAAACGGCGACTTTCACCCGCGGCGTGGGCCGATAAACTCAAGCCTCTTTATCGCCTCTCGGCGGGCAAATATTTCGTGGATGAGATCTATGCGAAGTATCTTTACCGCCCGGTCCTTGGTCTGGCTGACCGTATCGGTTACCTCGATTGGGACCTCTACGATAAATATTTCATTAACGGTTTCGGCCGTGTGACAACCTGGCTATCGACCCTGTCGGGTAAACTGGATTACGATGGTCTTGATCAGGGGATCATTGATGGTATTGGTCGCGTGATCCGTTACTTCGGAGCAATCTTGCGGGGGCTGCAGACGGGGCGTTTGCAGAGTTACCTTTTGTTTGCCCTTCTGGGCATCATTATAATCCTGGTTTTTCAAACAATTTAATGGGCTCAAGCACAATAAAATTTTAAAGGATGTAGGATGGAAACACATATTCTGAGTTGGTTGGTTTGGTTACCTATTGTCGGGATGGTGGCCATCGCGTTCATTCCGCGGGATAAAAATGAAGTTATTAAAATTGTGGCGGCGGTTACAACCGGATTGCAACTATGGCTGGCGGTCATGCTGTGGCTACGATTTGACGCCACCACCGGGGGAATGCAGTTCGTGGAACAGGCCAAGTGGATTCCGACGTTTAACATCGCATATAAGTTGGGTGTCGACGGACTGAGCCTGCCCATGGTTTTTCTGACGCCGCTGTTGTCGTTCCTGGCGATATTCGTAAGTTGGAATATTAATAAGGCGGTTAAAGGGTATTTTGCCCTCTTCCTGCTCCTGGATACGGGAATGATCGGGGTTTTCCTTTCGATGGATTTCTTCCTGTTTTACGTATTCTGGGAAGTTATGCTGTTGCCGATGTACTTTTTAATCGGTATGTGGGGCGGTCCCCAGCGGGAATATGCGGCGATTAAATTTTTCCTGTTTACCTTGGTCGGTTCGGTCCTGATGTTGATTGCCATTCTCGCTTTGTATTTTACATGCGGGCAAACATTCGATATTCAGCTTCTGGTGCAAACCGCTCCGGAGGCCCTGAATGGCGTACTCTGGTGGGGAATAAGCGCCATCAAGGTAATATGGGTATTGTTGTTTATCGGGTTCGCGATCAAAGTGCCGATTTTTCCGCTTCATACATGGTTGCCCCTGGCCCACGTGGAAGCGCCGACGGCTATTTCGGTAATCCTGGCCGGAATCCTGTTGAAAATGGGACTTTACGGTCTCTTAAGAATTAATTATGGTATGTTGCCGGAAGCTGTCTGGTGGTTTGTGGGTGCCATTGCCGTATTGGGTTTGATCAATGTCATCTGGGGGGCTTTGTGTGCATTGGCACAGAGGGATTTGAAAAAAATGGTGGCCTATTCCAGTATTAATCACATGGGTTACGCACTCCTGGGGATGGCCGCGGTAGTTGCGGCGGGTTCCATCCACGGCACCAATATGGGCGCGGCGCAGGCCGGACTCAGTGGGGCGATCTTCCAAATGTTCAACCACGGAACCATCGCGGCCATGTTGTTTATTTTGGTGGGCGTTATCTACGACCGGGCCCATCATCGGGATATTAACGGTTTCGGTGGCTTGGCAAAGCAGATGCCGGTTTATGCCGGGGTTGTAGCCGTGGCCTTTTTTGCCGGATTGGGCCTACCCGGTTTATCGGGCTTTATCAGTGAGTTTATGTGCTTTGTCGGCGCTTTTCCGGTGTTTCGTCTCATCGTCATTATTTCCACGCTTGGGATTTTGTTGAATGCCGCCTATTTCCTGCGGGCGTACCAGCGCATATTCTTTGGAAAATTAAACGAAAAATATTCGGACTTGCCCGATATCAACGGCCGGGAATTGTTTGCCGTCGTTCCTCTGGCCGTGATTACGTTGATCCTGGGTGTGTATCCCCGGCCGTTCCTGGATCTGATTAAGGAAACGGTAACCGTGATTATTAATCATATTACTCTTTATGGCGGTAGTTTTGTCCCGTTGCCCTGAATTGAATGTAAAATGACGATTCAGTACAAACGCGTAAACGCTTGGAAACGAACCCTCATCGGTAAGGTAGATATTACGTCCCATGGATAATTATCAGAGCTTAGCTAATTTCTGGCCGGAACTCATTATGGTGGGCACCGCCATCGCGGCCATCCTGATGGACCTGCATTATCGGCGCGCGCAGTCGTATAAAGTGGGATATTGGGTATTGGCAGGCCTGCTGTTGGCCCAGGTTGCGATTTTCGTGCAACCCCGGGAACCACTTACCTTGTTCCTGGATTCAATTGCCTTTGATCCTTTCAGCCGATTCTTTAAAACGGTAATTGTCCTGGCCACGTTTTTCATCCTGATGGTAAGTCCCTACAGCAAGGAATTAAAGCATTATCGAACCGGTGAGTATTATGTACTGATCGCGGTGATGGTTTTCGGGATGTTTTTAATGGTTTCGGCGCTCGATCTTATCATGGTTTATTTATCGATCGAAGTTGTGTCGATTACCTCCTTTGTTTTGGCGGGCTATCTCAGGAAAGAAAGGCGTTCCAACGAATCGGCCTTAAAATACGTGATCTATGGCGCTTTTTCCTCCGGATTAATGCTTTTCGGTCTCAGTATCCTGTTTGGTTTGACCGGCACCACCAAGTTGTTCGAGATTCGATCGGCCTTGGGGCAACTTGACGGCAGCGCCAATTACGCCCTCATTTTATCCGCCATCCTGATCCTGGCCGGTTTCGGGTATAAAATATCCATTGTTCCCTTCCATTTTTGGACTCCCGATGTTTACGAGGGGGCTCCCACAACGATCACGGCCTATTTGTCGGTCGCTCCCAAAGCGGCCGGATTTGCCATCCTGATCCGTTTTTTCCATACCGTTTTCACGAATGGAGGAGCTTTGTCGGCTGCCAATTGGATCGGCGACACCGGTTTGCCCTGGCCGCAGTTGCTGGCGGTACTCTCGGTGGTAACCATGACGTTGGGGAACGTGGTGGCGCTTCAGCAAACCAGCGTGAAGCGCATGCTGGCTTATTCGAGCATTGCCCATGCCGGTTACATGTTGATGGCTCTACCCCTGTTGTCCGGTGAAGGCTTATACGCTGTTATGCTGTACCTGGTCATGTATTTGTTTATGAATTTGGGGGCGTTTATCGTGGTAATAGCGGTAAAAAATAAAACCGGGGAAGAATCATTCGAAGCCTTTCGCGGCCTGGGGTGGGAAATGCCTTTGCTGGGGATGGTAATGACGATTTTCATGTTTTCTCTGACCGGTCTTCCTCCCACGGCCGGGTTTATCGGAAAATTTTACCTCTTTGCAGCCGTGATTAAAGCCGGTCCGCAATTCTATTGGTTGGCAATAATCGGCGTGTTAAACAGTGTGGTCTCATTATATTATTACCTGCGTGTAATGAAAATGATGTTTCTGGTAGGTGAACATAAGAACATATTGACTACCCCGACCACGATGGTGACGGTCGTATTAATATGTTTGGCGATTCCGGCCCTGGTGTTCGGTATCTTCTGGTCGCCGGTGGCCGATTGGGTCAATCAGTCGCTCATGTTCTTCACGCAGGGAATGTAATTAATTATGGTAAGTAATAGATGACAGATATACGAATACGTAAAGGGCATAATATAAAAATATCGGGAGCGCCGAAACCGGAAATCATAACCGGAGAACGTCCGGCAAAGGTTGCTCTGGTTCCGGTGGAATTCCGGTATGTGAAACCGAAATTGCTTGTCAAGGAAGGGGATGTCGTACAACTTGGCGCTCCGCTCTTTTTCGACAAGCGAAATCCCCAGGTGCGATGGGCTTCGCCGGGCGGGGGTACGGTTTCGAAAATTCAATTCGGTCCGCGACGGGTAATCGAGAAGGTGGTCGTTGCCCTGGATCGCGAGGAGGAAACCTTTACCGTACCGGTGTACGATCAGGATTCCCTGAGCTCACTGGACCGGGGGAGAATCATTGAAACCTTATTGAAGGCGAGCCTGTGGCCCCTGATCCGGCAGAGACCCTTCAACAAGATCGCGAACCCGGATGATAAACCGAAAGCGATATTTGTTTCCGGATTGAATACGGCGCCTTTAACCGTCGATTTGGACCTGGCCTTGGAGGGGCAGGAGCGGAGTTTTCAGGCCGGTTTGACGGTCTTGAATCAGTTGACCGATGGAGCCGTACACCTAACCATTCCGTCGAAATCCCGGCAACCGGCTCTTACCGGCGCCGAAAATGTGGTTTTGCATCGGATTTCGGGACCCCATCCCGCCGGAAACGTGGGTATTCAGATCCATCACATCGATCCGATTAATCCCGGCGATGTCGTGTGGACCGTAACCGCCCAACAGGTGGTTATCCTGGGCAAACTGTTTTTAACCGGCCGGTTTGATCCCACAATTATTGTCTCCGTGGGTGGTCCTTCCGTCAAAAACCCCATTCACGTAAGAACCCGGATGGGGGTGGCACTGGAAACGCTTTTGTCCGATCAACTGAAAGAGGGTGATCATCGCATCCTGAGCGGAGATGTACTGACGGGTCGCAAGGCGGGTATTGACGGCTACCTGGGATTTTATGATACAACTGTCTCCGCAATTCCGGTGAACAAACAACGTCCCTTCCTGGGATGGTTACGGTTGGGCAGTAAAAAAACGATATACACCCTGACCCGCGCATATGCAGCTTTCGGGCATGAGCGGTTTGATTTTACCACAAAGAAAAACGGCAGCGCGCGGGCGCTGGTACCGATCAACGCCTGGGAAGAAGTATTGCCGATGGATATATTGCCCAATCCTCTCTACCGCAGTATTCTGGCGCGGGACGTTGAAGAAATGGAAAAATTGGGCATATTGGAATGCGATGAAGAGGACTTTGCGCTTTGCACATTTGCCTGCCCCAGCAAAATAAATTTGGGGCGGGCCATTCGCCAGGGTCTGGATCTGATGGAAAAAGAAATCTGATCGCAAATGCGGCTATTGAACCGATCGAAAGGAAATCGTGAACACAATAGACATACATTTTGAACAAGCAAGGTTTGTGGAGATTGGTCAGAGTCGGTTGCCGACAAAGGGAACAACGATTCGGCCCTCCGATAACCTTTTCATTTTAGGAGCTTTTATTTAAATCATGAAATTCCTGCGGAAAACAATGGACCGGATTCGTCCGGCCTTTGAATCGGGTGGAAAGCTGAAACGCTGGCACCCCATCTTTGAGATGATCGACACTTTTTTGTTCAACACCGATGAAGAAACCATTGAGGGGCCCCATATTCGTGACAGTATTGATTTGAAACGGGTAATGATTATCGTTGTCGTGGCTTTGATCCCGGCTTTGGTTTTCGGTGTTATAAACGTTGGTTACCAGGAAGCGTTGGCCAAAGGGATCACGCGTGACTGGACGAGTAATCTGGCCGCCGGTTTGGGATCATTTATTCCGATTGTACTTGTCAGCTATCTTACCGGCGGATTTTGGGAGGTCTTGTTTTCCGTCGTCCGGCGGCGCGATGTGGACGAAGGTTTCCTCGTCACCGGGTTGCTAATCCCCCTGATTATGCCGCCCACCGTTCCCCTTTGGCAGGTGGCCGTGGCGACAACGTTCGGAGTTGTTATCGGTAAAATGATATTCGGCGGCACCGGGATGAATATCTTTAACCCCGCCCTGACGGCCCGCGCTTTCATCTTTTTTGCGTATCCGCAAAGCATTTCCGGCGATCAGGTTTGGGTCAATGGACCGGACGGCTTTTCCGGCGCCACGGCTTTATCAGTCCCCGCCGGGGAAATAAGCAAAAACGCGGTTGAATTACTAAGTCGCGTACAACAATTTGATTACTCCTGGACCAATATGTTTATTGGTTGGATTCCCGGTTCTATCGGTGAAACCAGCAAGTTGATGATTCTTATCGGAGCGGCGCTGCTGATATTCACGAAAATCGGTTCCTGGAGGATAATGGTTAGTGGTGTTATCGGGCTGTTTGTGACCGCCTTGACCACCAATTTCCTCGCTCCTTATTCGACGAATACCATGCTGACCCTGCCGCCACAATACCATTTGGTGATGGGCGGGTTTTTGTTTGGTATTGTATTCATGGCCACGGATCCGGTATCGGCCGCGTTTACCAACCGTGGACGATGGATATACGGGTTCCTGATCGGATTCCTGACGGTAATTATCCGAGCGATTAACCCGGCCTATCCGGAGGGGGCCATGTTGGCGATTTTACTGATGAACGCTTTTTCACCACTCATCGACTACTTTGTTGTGCAGGGAAATATTAAAAAGAGGTTGGCCCGCTATGCGCAGTAACTTGTATGTACTCGGATTTATGTCCAGCGTTACGATCATTCTGGGCATATTACTTTCACTGGCTGCGACTTCGTTAAAAGAGAAGCAGGATTTGAACATTCAGTTGGATATTAAGAAAAACATTTTGCGATCGCTGGGTATCCCGAAAGACCGCTCGCAAAAATTATCGCCCGATGAAGTCCATACTCTCTTCGACGAGAAAATAAAGACCATTCGGATTAATGAACAGGGTGAGGAAGATCCCCAGGGTAAATTGACGGTTTATGTCAAAATGGAGAACGGCAAACCCGACGGATATGCCATCCCCGTTTCCGGAAAAGGACTCTGGTCCACGATTTACGGTTATTTGGCCATCGAACCGGATGGCGAAACCGTGAAGGGGATCACCTTTTACAAACATGGGGAAACCCCCGGCCTGGGAGGAGAAATTGAGAAGGATTGGTTTACTTCCAATTTTGTGGGCAAACAGATTGTCGATAAAAACGGCAAGACCGTGGGTATTCACATTGTGAAGGGTAAGGTCAACCCGAACGATAAGGATGCGGCTCATAAGGTGGATGGAATTTCAGGCGCGACAATGACCGGGAAGGGCGTTACCCGTTTCCTGGAAAAGGACATCCTGATGTATGCTCCGTTTTTCCAGAGAATACGTGCCGGTGTCAATTAATAGCATAATCCTTTTACCATAAAATAAGAATAAATATTGCAGGTGAATAATTCATGGGGTTCTTAAGTAAAAAATCACAACAGGTATTAACGGATCCTTTAATCAGTAACAATCCCATCGCGATCCAGATTCTGGGGATTTGTTCCGCCCTGGCCGTCACCGTCAAAATGGACACGGCGGTGGTCATGACGTTGGCGGTAATGTTTGTGTTGAGTTTGTCGAATACGGTAATTGCCGCGATAAGAAAACTGATTCCCAACCGTGTACGAATTATTGTCCAGTTAACAATTATTGCTTCCCTGGTCATTATTGCCGACCAGTTGCTTCGCGCCTATATGTACGATATCAGCAAACAGTTGTCGGTTTTCGTGGGCCTGATTATTACCAACTGTATTGTTATGGGCAGGGCGGAAGCTTTCGCAATGCAGAATCCTCCCGGGAAAGCCTTCCTGGACGGATTGGGGAATGCCATGGGATACGGCTTAATCCTGATTACCGTTTCCTTCTTCCGTGAAGTGTTTGGCAGCGGATCGGTATTCGGTTTTCAGGTAATTCCCCAGGCCTGGTACAATGCCGGTTACAGCAACGCGGGATTGTTTGTGTTGTCGCCGGGTGCCTTCATTATCCTGGGACTTTTTATCTGGGCCCAACGCTCGCTAACAAAATTCGAGGAAGCCTGAGATGCTGGAACATTACCTTTCCCTGGTTACCAAAGCCATATTTATTGAAAATATTTTACTGGCTTATTTTCTGGGAATGTGCTCTTTTCTGGCCATTTCCAAGAAGGTGGAGACCTCAATTGGTTTGGGAATTGCGGTCGTTTTTGTTTTGACAATTACGGCCCCGGCCAACTGGTTGATTCACCACTTTTTCCTTGAAGAGGGCGCCCTGTCCTGGGCCGGACTGCCCGATGTTGATTTAAGCTATCTGAATTTTATCGCTTTCATCGCGGTCATCGCGGCCATGGTTCAATTGGTTGAAATGATACTGGACCGTTTTTCCCCGGCTCTCCATCAGAGTCTGGGCATTTTCCTTCCCCTGATCGCCGTAAACTGCGCTATTTTGGGGGGATCATTGTTTTTGGTCGAACGTCAATATACTTTTGGTGAATCGACGGTCTTTGGTTTTGGCTCGGGGATGGGATGGTTCCTGGCCATAACCTCCATGGCCGCGATACGGCATAAATTACGATATTCGGATGTGCCCGTGGGATTACGGGGATTGGGAATTACCATGTTGTTAACCGGTCTGTTGTCCATGGCTTTCATGGCTTTTTCAGGGATCGATTTATAGGAAGAAAAGATGGTTATTACTGCGCTCACAGGTGTTATTGTTTTTACCGTACTGATTCTCTTGCTGGTTCTGATATTGAATTATGCGGAAAGCAAGCTCCTGCCCCAGGGTGAGGTGGAGATCAGGATCAATGGTGATGCGGATAGGGTGGTAAAGGTAAAGCCGGGCTCTTCTTTGTTGGGAGCCTTGATGTCAAAAAAAATCTATTTACCCTCAGCTTGCGGTGGTGGCGGTACCTGTGCCCAATGTAAGTGCCAGGTTTTGAAGGGCGGCGGAGAAATTCTGCCTACCGAAACCAACCACATCAGTCGGCGGGAAGCGAAAGAGCATTGGCGTTTGGCCTGCCAGGTAAAAGTAAAAGAGGATATGGTCATTCGTGTCCCGGATGAAATATTTAATATCCGCAAATGGGAGTGTACTGTCCGGTCCAATCACAATGTGGCCACGTTTATTAAAGAATTAATAATGGATTTACCACCGGGGGAAAATTTGAATTTCAAAGCCGGGGGTTATATCCAGATCGATATTCCGCCTTATGAACTTGATTACAAGGAATTCGATATCGAACCGGAGTACCGGGACATGTGGGATAAATTCGACATGTGGAAATATCATGCGGTGAACGAGGAACCTATTTACCGTGCTTATTCCATGGCCAATCACCCCGCGGAAGGCAATATTGTCATGCTCAATGTCCGTATCGCGTCACCGCCGCCCTGGGCACCCGACGCCCCTCCGGGGAAGGCCTCCTCCTATATATTCAATCTGAAACCCGGAGACAAGGTTATGATATCCGGTCCTTACGGGGAATTCTTTGCCAAGGATACGAACCGGGAAATGGTTTACATCGGCGGAGGCGCCGGGATGGCGCCCATGCGCAGCCACATCTTTGACCTGTTTTATACCAAAAACACGGGTCGAAAAGTGTCTTACTGGTATGGCGCGCGGTCCGTCAGGGAAATGTTTTATGATGAAGATTTCAGGAAGCTCGAGCAGAAATTTCCGAACTTTACTTACCAGGTGGCCTTATCGGAACCGTTGCCCGAGGATAATTGGGAAGGGCCCGTGGGGTTCATTCATCAGGTATTATACGACATGTATTTGAAAAACCATGAAGATCCCACCGAGATTGAATATTATATGTGCGGACCTCCCCCGATGATCGATGCGGTTGACAAAATGTTGTATGACCTGGGCGTCGAACCGGAAATGATCGCATATGATAAATTCGGTTAAAAAACGTAACCCGAAAAATCGTTTTTATGCCCAATCCCGGTTGGGCATTTTTTTCTTGTTTTTTCTGTTGGTCGGGTGTGCCCGAAAACCCGCGGAAATCGTACTTGCCGGAGAAACCATGGGTACGACCTATACCGTTAAGATAGTACCCGGGGATCAACAGGTGAATCCCGAATCCTTACAATCCGGGATTGACTCGGTCCTGGTGGAAATAAACCGGCAAATGTCCACCTATCTGGAACAAAGTGAAATCAGTCAATTCAACCGGTCGCAAGAGCTGACCCCTTTTCCTGTTTCGCCCGAATTTGCCGCCGTTGTGCAACGGGCGCTCGAGATATCGGCCCTGACGAAGGGTGCCTTTGACATCACCGTAATGCCCCTGGTGGATTTATGGGGCTTCGGTC
>JALUTR010000015.1 GCA_027021785.1 Fidelibacterota bacterium
CAAACGGCCAAATCATCCTACGGATATATCCGGGCGGGGTAGTCGGTGATGAGCGGGATATGATACGGAAGATGCGTATTGGACAGATCCAGGCCGCCGCAATTACCACCGAGGGATTGTCCGAATTGAATCCCGATGTGTTCGCCTTTATCATCCCCCTGTTATTCGACGATTATGATGATGTTGATTGGATCCGGGAGAGGATATCCGATGACCTGGTGGCAGGTATCGAAAAGAACGGGTTTAAACTCCTCTATTGGGCCGATGTCGGATGGGCGTATTGGTTTACCCGTGAGCCCATAAAATATCCTGAAGATTTAAAGAAAATGCGCATTTTTACCTGGGCCGGGGATTTTAAGACCGCCGAATTATGGAAACGCGGCGGCTTTCATCCGATTCCCCTGGCTTCCATCGATGTCTTATCCGGACTCCAGACCGGGTTGATCGATGCCGTAGGAACCAATCCCCTGGTCGCGTTGTCCATGCAGTGGTTTGGTGTGGCGAATCACATGATGGACATGAAATGGGGTCTGTTAACCGCCGCAACGATCATTGATAAACGGGTCTGGGATCGGATCAGTCCGGAGAATCAGGAAATTATGTTAAAAATCGCCAAGGAAGTTGGCGCCGAGCACCAGGCCCAAAATCGATTCAAAGACCAGGAAGCAATCGATGTCATGAAAAAACATGGATTGATTGTTTATCATCCGACCGAAAAAGAACTGGCATATTGGCATAAATATATTCGATCATGGTATCCGAATATCCGCGGATCATTTGTGCCCGAAGAAATGTTCGATAAAGTCATTGAGTTAAAAAATGAGAAAGATCGACTTGATCGGATGAAAAAACGATGATAAATGCCTAAAAAAAGGATAAACGCCCATTTAGTGGACAGGTTGCATTGGGGGGAGGATATTTTGGCCCTGACCATTTTTTTTGCCCTTACTTTTCTCCCCGCTCTTGAAACCATCTCGCGGCTCTTTAATCGCATGGGAATACCGGCATCACCGGTAATCGTTCAGCACCTGACATTGTGGATTGGTTTTTTAGGCGCTGTTTTGGCCACCCGTCAAAATAAATTATTGGCATTAACCACACGTCCGCTATTTTCATTTGATCCGACTTTCCATTTCGGTCGCTGGCTGGCAAAAACGGTCTCGTTTATTATTGTCCTGTTTTTAATGTGGGGCAGTATCATTCTCGTCAAGTGGGAATTTTTGTACCCCATTGATATCGCCCCCAATATTCCGCGTTGGTTTGCCCAGGGCATTATGCCTGTCGGATTTGGTTTGATCGCCTTGCAAATTTATTTGAACAGCGCGAAGGGTCGACTGTACCGGGCATCTATGGTAATAGCGGCATTTATCTGGATCATGATCAGCGCTACCGGGACTTTTCAGGGAATGATGTGGATCTCCTGGGCTGGAGTGGTTGTTATTTTGACATCGTTATTTTTCGGGGCTCCGATATTTGTCGGATTAGGTGGTTTGGCGATTCTGTTCTTCTGGAATGGCTTCACGCCCATTTCGTCCATCCCCGCCGAAGCCTACCGGATCGTGGTTTCTCCGACCTTACCGACCATTCCGTTATTCACATTAGCCGGATATATTCTGGCCGAAAGCAACGCTTCGAAACGTATGATGGATGTTTTCCGGGCATCGTTCGGATGGATCCCGGGGGGAACTCCGGTTATAGTGGTTATTTTGTGCGGCTTTTTTACCGCCCTGACCGGAGGATCGGGGGTAACCATTCTGGCATTGGGGGGACTTTTGTACCCCTTGCTGCGGAAAGAGGGATATTCGGAATTGTTTACCCTGGGATTGATCACGGTGGCGGGTTCGGTGGGATTGTTGTTTCCGCCAAGCTTACCGGCAATTATCTACGGCGTTACCGCCGGTGTGTCGGTGAAAGATATTTTTATTGCCGGTATCATACCGGGAACTTTGCTGGTGGTCTTGATTTCCGCCTGGGCCGTGTACCAGGGGAAAATCCAACACATCAAAAAGACCCCCCTTAATTTGAAAGATGTCTATCAAAGTTTATGGGCGGCAAAATGGGAAGTGATTATTCCCTTATTCATTCTGTTTGGTGTTTTCGGCGGATATACGACTTTGGTGGAAACAGCGGCCTTAACCGTAGTTTATGTATTTATTGTTGAAGCCTTACTGTATAAAGATTTGAATATTAATGAATTGCCGCGGATAGTCATTGACTGCGCCACCCTGATCGGCGGCGTGTTGATTATTTTGGGTGTTGCCATGGGTTTAACCAGTTACCTCGTGGATGCTCAAATTCCTTTCAAATTATTGGCCTGGGTGAAAGCCACGATCACATCGAAATATGTCTTCTTATTAATGCTGAACGTTTTATTGCTATTGGTTGGTTGTTTAATGGATATATTTTCAGCCATTATCGTAGTGGTGCCCCTCATCGCGCCGTTGGGAGCTTATTTTGGAATTGATCCGGTACATATCGCCGTGATTTTCATTGCGAATCTTGAATTAGGATTTTTAACACCGCCGGTTGGGATGAATCTTTTTCTGTCCGCCTATCGATTCGATAAGAGTATGCCCACGATATATAAAGCCACGCTGCCTTTTTTCTTCGTTCGCTTGCTGGCTGTTTTGGCCATTACCTACATCCCGATTATTTCCCTGGGTCTGTTAAGGTAATGATATAAATATGAACCGTGAGTATCCGTTGCGATGAAAGTGGGAACCATCACTTACTTGAAACATTACTTGACTGAAGGCAAACTCCCAGAATATATTCGCCAGCAATTAGAGGAGCAATGTATCGAAAATCGCTAACACGTAATCACCAAATATTGGGGAATTCCCCGGAAATATCATATTACCTTCTTAGGAGTTAACTAAATGAAGCGATTAAAGGTACTAAGCGCATTGGTCCTCTTAACGTTGGCCAATCAAGTGAGTGGGCAGAGCGAGGCGGGAGCGATCTTTTTGCTGATTGCCCCGGGAGCACGCGCGGGAGGCATGGGAGAAGCACAGGTGGCGGTCGCCGATGATGCCTATGCCAGTTATTGGAATCCTGCCGGTTTGGGTTTTCTAAAAGGTTCCGAGCTGGCTCTGATGCGTGTGAATTGGTTACCCAATTTGGCTGATGATATATATTATAATTTCATAGCCTTTCGACGTCAGGTTCCCAGTTTGGGCACGATCGGCGGACATGTCGTTTACCTAAACCTTGGTGAGCAAATTCGGATGGGCGAATCAGCGGACGATTATCTTGGAAAGTTCTCCAGTTATATGTTGGCCGTTACCCTTTCTTACAGCGCCCTGTTGTCACCCAAATCTTCACTGGGGTTAAACGCAAAAGTTTCCTATCAACATTTGGTGCAGCTTGGCGCCGGGGCCGAAAAAGGTAAAGGGACTTCAACCGACTTCGGGTTTGATATTGGTTACCTGAGGAAAGAATTTTTATCGCCCCGGTTAACCCTGGGACTTACGGTAACCAATATCGGTCCTAAGGTATCATTTATTGACCCGGCACAGGCGGATCCCCAACCAACCAACCTGACCCTGGGCCTGAATTATTATCTTATCAACAGCCAATACAATAAACTGAATATTGTATATGACGTGAATAAGTTGTTGGTAGCCTCGTATCCGGATATGGATTGGGACGGCGACGGTTATATCGGTGGTTACGACGATGTTGGTAACAGGTCGGATAGAAATTCAGAGTTTAATAAAAAGGGCCAACGGGAAACCGCGCATACCGATCCCATTTATTTGGCTATATTTACATCCTGGGTCGATGATTGGCTTTTAGGTGGGGACATCGATATGGCTACTACCGGGAATGATCCGGATAGAATTATCGGCGGTTATGATTGGCAGGATATAAATGGCAACGGTAAAATCGATGTCGAAGAAGGAGAAATTATTCCCACTCCCGGTAAACCCGGTGATCCCGGTTGGGGAAAATATAATGAATTCGGTCAGAAAGAGGTTGGTAGCGGCAAAGATCGAACGATAATGAATGAAATCGATAAATTGGTTCATAATGTCGGAATTGAATACTGGTACTCCAGTTACTTCGCGCTGCGTGCCGGTTACCTGTTTGATAAAACCGGTAAAATATTTAATCCGACTTTCGGAATCGGCATTCGTTTTGCCGGATACGGTTTTGATTTTGGGTATACTTCCGGCCCGGTAGGACACCCTCTTTCCAACACCATGCGCTTTTCTTTGAACTGGGAATTTTAAACAGTTCTGTTTAACCCACTCTTTGAGGTGATATGCTACCCACTTTTCGCAGGGCATTTATTTCCTGTTTAATTATTGGTCTGTCCGTATTATCAGCCGAGGTGCGTGGTGAATTGCGTATCGCCGCTTTGCGGGTTTCTTTCCAGGCGGACGACTCGCCCGGTACGAGTGGCAAGGGTACGTTTTTATTGGAAAGTGCCAATGTTTGTTCTGTTTATACAATCGATCCGCCGCCCCACGACCGGGCCTATTTTGAATCCCAGATCAAAGCGGTCGATCACTATTTCCGTTCGGTTTCGCATGGAAAATTCGGTCTGGACACGGACAATTCAACCGTATATCCGGAAAATGACACAGCCAGCTATTGGTTGGCCAATCCCATGACTTATTACCACCCTTACGGCGCTGATGAACAATACGATTCCCTGATTACCGTTTTGTTGAGAGATGCCGTTTACGCCGCGTATACCCGGGATTCAATCGATTTTTCCGTTTACGATCTGGTCGTTGTTTTTCATGCCGGGATCGGTCAGGATTTTTCGCTCCCGTTTCTGGACCCGACACCGGAAGATATTCCTTCAACCTATGTGGATCCGGATATGATATTTAATTATTTCGGCAACGCGGGTATTAAAGCGGGAGATCAAGTCATCCGTGACGGTGTTATTCTTCCTGAAACTCAAAATCATCTGTTTTTTGATGAAGCGGGGGATATCTTTAAACAGGCCGGTGAACCCTGCGATTACCAATATGGCCTTACCGGTACGTTTGCTTTGATGATCGGTTTCGCCATGGGTTTGCCTCCGTTGTGGGATACCGAAACCGGCGAGAGCGGCATCGGTGTATTTGGCCTGATGGATCAGGGCTCGAACAACGGAAGAGGCCTGATCCCATCACCACCGGATGCCTGGTCACGAATCTATGCCGGTTGGGAACAACCGCGAGTGGTAAAGCCTACGGAATCGGTCCGGATCCCGGCAATACCTGTCGGAACCAGTGTCAAAATCGAAATCGACGATGATGAATATTACCTGGTCGAAAACCGTACCAATTGGATTCGTAAGCAAATCAACATCGACTCCCTTCGTTACGCCGTTTATGAAGAAACCAAACGCTACCCGCCGCTGGTTGAAATACTGTTCGATGAAGTGGAAGTCGTAAAAGATCCCAATGGAGTTGTAGTCGGGATTCCTGATTATGATTTAGGACTGCCGGCTTCGGGTTTGTTGATTTGGCATATCGACGAATCGGCTATTCAAGCCGGAATAAGCGACTACACGATCAACCGTAACCGCGAAAGACGGGGGATCGACCTGGAAGAGGCGGACGGTGCCCAGGATATAGGGTATCCGTCGATATTTCTGTTCGCTGACCCGTCCAGCGGGTATTTCGGAGATATGTGGTTTAAGGGCAATCCGGAGTATGAACGGGCGAATCCCGATTTTGGCGACGCCCCGGAATTCAGTCCCTACACGTTTCCCGATACGCGTTCCAATAACGGCGCCGCCTCTTACCTGGCGATCAGGGACATCAGTCTCCCCGGTGATACCATGACATTTGTTGTGACCAATACTTTCCTGGCGGACGGATTTCCCGATACGACATTACATCTGTATTTCTTGGAAGATTTTACGGGCGATCATGTCCCCGAAATTATCGGCGGGGGCGACTCCTTGTGGTGGTCCCCGACCGATACGCTGGTGAAACACCCCTTTTTCCTTCTCCCCGATCAACCGTACCAACTCCTGACCACCAATTACGATTCAAGCTATAAGACTTTGCTATATGTATCACAACAAGTTGATTCGGTTCACGTAAACGCCTTTAATTATTCTCCCGATCAATCGACTTTTACCTTATCCTGGAATCGGACCCTGGCTCTGGACACCCTGGCACGGGTTTATGGCAGCCGGGAAAAGGATGTCGTGTTTGTTAATTCCACCGATTTCGGTTACATGATTGATCGTGATTCGGTGGTCGCCTGGTCATTGTCCGATGATGATAGTAATAATGTTAAAAAAACGGTCCGGGCTACCTTTGATTACGGAGATCAGATAGAAACAACCGATGGATTTCTGGACAATGATGGTAATGTTGCTTTATTTACCGGGGGGCAATCGCCGGTATGGTATCAGGGACAAGCGGTATTTACGGACATCGCGCCGATTGATTTGGATTTGGACGGGAAAGTGGAATTTCTTGCGACCACCTCTTCAGGGGATTTGTACGCTTTCAATTCCAATTTAACGTTGGTAACAAATTTCCCCGTAGTTTCGGATCTTCAACCCATCATTTTAGCCCGGAATCTCTTTGGGGATGATTTTCCCGAAATAGTGACCCAGAATCGGGAAGGGGAGGTTTTGGTGTTTGATTGGCAAGGTAATCAGGTTTACCATTTTGTCAATCCCCGGGGGAGTGCGTTACGAATGGTCACTGATTTCAGAGGGAGGTCGGCTATCGTAACCGAATCGAACATCTGGTTGTTTGATTCGGTCCGCGTGGAAAACGGTAATGAGTGGCCCGTGAAGCAGGGGAACACGTTGAATCTTCGCAACATGCGTGTGGTCCTGCCGGATTATCCGACTCCGTCGACGACATTGATGAACAGGAAAAGAACGTATGCCTACCCCAATCCCGCGAAGGAGGGGAAAGTTATTATCCGCGTATTTGTGGAAGCGGCTGAAAAAATTGAAATAAAAATCTATGATCTGGCCGGCTATTTCGTAAAGGATTTGGTCAATAGGGACCTGACACAGGGAGAATTCAACGAATTGGCATGGGATGTAAGCAATATTGATTCCGGAGTGTATTTTGCGATAGTCACGGCCAGCAAGGGACTTGTTTCGGAATCGAAAACCCTCAAGATCGGAATTATTCATTAAGGTCGTGTTTGGTTATTGCCGAGTGCCAGGAAAAGGATTGAATGAATCATTGTTTTGATCGGCTTTCCTCGGGGGACAAACCCATATCTTCTTTTTGCCGTTATCGGGTAGCCCTCTTTTTTGGGCTGTTGTCAATTGCGTCGGCCCAGGTCCAATATAACCACCCTGAATTGAATTGGCAGACGTTTGAAACGGAACATTTTAAAATTCATTTCCACGATGAGACGGAAGGCGCCGCGCGTGAAGGCGCCACCGTCGCCGAAGAGATTTATTCCCGGGTAACGGCGCTGTATGACTACGAACCTCCCGGCAAAACCCATCTGATTTTTATTGATACGGATGATTATTCCAACGGCGCCGCTTATTATTATGACAATAAAATTTATATTTGGGCCTCACCGCTGGATTATGAATTACGGGGAAGTCATCGCTGGTTGCAAAGCGTGGTTACCCATGAATTCACGCATATTGTTTCGATACAGAAGGCCATGAAAGCCGGATTAACGTTCCCGGGCGCCTATTTCCAATGGATGGGATACGAAGAAGAGAAGCGCAAGGATGTTTTGTACGGATTCCCCAATACGCTGGTCAGTTATCCCCTGCCCGGCGTGGTGGTCCCGCCCTGGCTGGCGGAAGGGGTGGCCCAGTACATGTACGAGGGAGCCGACTGGGATACCTGGGACACACACCGGGATATGATTCTCCGGGACCGCGTTTTGCATGACAATCTGCTTTCTTTCACGGAAATGAATACGTTTGGGAAGAAAGGGATCGGGAATGAGTCGACCTATAACGCCGGTTTCGCGTTATCGCGATACATAGCGGTTAAATACGGTCCGGAAAAATTGAAAAAAATTATGGAGGAATTATCGAAACCGTTTCAATTCTCGATCAACCAGGCGATAAAACGGGCAATCGGAATTTCGGGAAACCAACTGTACGCCGATTTTAAGGCCACGCTTGAAAAGCGATACGATTTCCTGACCGGGTCAATTAAGAAAGATGAGGTTAAGGGGAACATTCTGATTGCCGACGGAACCGCGAATTTGTATCCCAAATGGTCCCCGGACGGAAAACGATTTGCTTACCTCTCCAATAAGGAGAATGACTTTTTCGGTCAAACCGACCTGTTTGTTTATGATTTGGAAAATAACACGGAAGAGAAAATAGCGGAGGGAGTTCACAGCGCTCCGGCCTGGCATCCGGGCGGTGATAAAATTTACTACAGCAAGAAACCCAAGATACCGGAAAAAACCGGTTCCCGGTTTTACGAGTTGTTTGAATATGATTTTCCGAGTGAAAAGGAGACCCGGTTGACGAAAGGAGCACGCGCCTTTTCACCGGTATATCTTGGGTCGGACAGCGCGTTGGCGTACATTTCCACTTTCGGTGGTGTGCAAAATATATCAATCATGGAATTGGATAATAAGGCTATCAAGCAGTTAACGGATTTTCAGGACCGGCGGATCATTCATTCCCTCTCGTATGACATAAAATCGGGGCGGTTGTTTTTCGATAATACATATAACCATTTTCGGAATATCAGTTACGTATCGTTAAATGATTCCGTTTGGGGAGATTTTTTGGATAATTCTCCGTGGGATGAACGCAACATGGTATCCACCGATGGAAAATTGGTTTATTCCGATGACCGAAGCGGTATTTTCAATCTTTTTTACCTTGATGAAACGACCGGTACGCAAGGTTATTTCACAAATGTTTTGGGCGGGGCATTTATGCCCGATGTTAATCGTGACGGTCGGGTAATATATGCCCTATATGAGGATGGCGGATATAAGATCGCGTTAATCGACACGATTCGGTTGATTGATGAAAGTTCGGTAGGGTATAGCCCCACGTATTTTCAACATAATCTGAATCTGCATGCGCCCATTGTCGATCAGGATACGGTAAAAGCAGTTCCTTACGAAGACAATTTCCCTTCCATGTTCATACTGCCCAAACTAATGGTCGACTACGGTACCCTCAAGCCGGGGTTCTATTTTTATTCCAGTGAGATTATTGACCGTTTATCGGTTTTTGGCGGTGCATCGATAAATAGGATCAAAGATTTGGATCTGTTTTTCATTTTTGAATTCAAACGGTTTTATCCCACGTTATTTTTGGAAACTTATTATCTAACCCGCAATATTACGGAAAATAACCTTTATTCCGTTTACGAGTTGGATGATAATTTAAGGTTCAGATTAATCCAGTTCCGCGGGGGATTAAGATTTCCCATTTTCGGAATCCATTCCCTCGAAGCTTATACGACATGGCAAAGGTATCGCGCTTTTATCAAAGAAAGAATCGTCGGGCAACCGTTGGAAGCCGGGGTTGCTTATGATTATTACCGGGGGTTAATCAGCGGTTTACGGTGGGAAACAACCGCGATGAAACCGCGTCTTGACGGAGATATAAATCCTTCCAACGGATTCAAAATCGCGATGGACATAGCGTACGAAAAAAATGACTTCATTGAGGGCTTGAATTTGTCCGATGCCGGAACACTGGTTGAGGAATACGGACCGGCAAATAATCTGACGCGACTTTCATTAGATGGTGAATTACACGTGGAAATCCCGAAAACGGATCGCTGGACAATATCCATGGAATCCATGTTCGGTTGGATGTCAAATACCAAGGTCGATTCATTCTTTAATTTTTTTGGCGGGGGGCTGGTCGGAATTCAGGGATATCCTTTCTACAGTATTGAAGGCAATCGCATGGCTATTGGCAGGATGGCTTTTCGTATCCCTTTATTCGAGGAAAAAAATATTCCCCTGGGTTGGTTCATATTGCAAAACAGTGTTTTGGGGTTTCTGTATCAGGCCGGAGATGCCTGGAGCGGGGATTTTCATTTAAAACAATCGGTAGGAATTCAATGGCGATTTAATGGGTTTTCTTTTTATAACTTCCCAACCGCCATTGGTTTGGAACTTCATCGAGGACTGAACGCTTTCACTAAAGAGGTTAACGGAAATGTATATAAATATGGTCAGGAAAACAGATTCTATTTGTCTGTTTTGTTCGGGTTTTAGGAACGTGAAATATTTCATTTTAAGTTTCATGCTCCTTGGTTCATTCTTATCGGGGACCGGGCTGTTGTCAAATTACGATAGCCGTTTTAATACGATGCTTACTTATTCCGCGGACATGTTCCTTAGCGGAAGTGGACCGGATACGGTCACGGCGTTGACAGATACGTCCGCCGGAGTAAATGTGTACCCTGCCCGGCCGATGTTAATGTCTTTGATCGTGCCCGGATTGGGGCAATTGTACAATAAATCTCCGTGGTGGAAAACAACCCTTTTTGCGGGAATCGAAGTGGCCGGAATCGTGGGCTATTGGCAATGGACTCAAAAAGCAAACAAAATACGTGAGGATTATGAAAAATTTGCGGATGATCATTGGTCGTTATCCAACTGGGTGATAAACACCACCCAACCTCCTCCCTGGGGTAATCTCCATAACGTTAGCGATTTTCGTCTGGATGGTGGGCATAAACTTATTTTGCATCTAAGCGGTTCATTAGCGGAGCAGTTTAGCGAATTTGTAAGTTCCGATTCCTTAGTGTCCTTTCCGGATTGGATATACAGCAGCGAAGTGACGGTTGTACGTGATCGTGATTTCTATGAGAATATAGGTAAGTATGATCAATTTGCCGGGGGTTGGGATGATTTCACCGAGACATGGGATGTCACCGCGAAAGACGTGGGTGATTCGACGGAATATATCATCCTCACAAAAAATAAGAAGAAATACCTTAACATGCGCTTCAACAGCAATAACCTTTTAACCATGGCCAAATATGCGGTAAGCGCTATTATGTTCAATCATGTTTTCAGCGCTCTGGATGCCATCTGGTCATCGCAGAAAAAGAGCCGCAAAGAAAAATCGGTTGATACGAATGTCGGTTTGATTTACGACCGCAAATCACCCTATGGGGTAGGTGGGGTTGCGCTGGTCGTCAGGTGGTAAAATAATTCGATATATAACTTATTTACTGAAGTCAGTTAAAAAATGAAAAATTTCTTAATGTTCGTTTTTGTTGTCCTATTTTTAGCCTGTGCCGGTAACAAACCCAGGGATGAATCGGATGTGACCACCCGTTTCGAGCGGGGAATGAAATATTTAAAGAAAAAAAAGTATCTGCGCGCCCAGGAAGAGTTTAATTATGTTGTGTTGAGTGGATCGCACACGGAATTGGGAGATGATGCCCAGTTTTACTTGGGTGAGTCCTATTTCCTTAATAAAGAGTATATTCTGGCAATAGCGGAGTATGATCGCTTAATCAGGAGAATGTCGTTTAGTCCGTATGTCGAAAAAGCTCGTTGGCGGATTTGCGAATCATACGTTGCCGAATCGCCAAAATATTACCACGATCAATCTTATACCGAAAAGGCCCTGGATAAACTTCAGGAATTTATTGAAGATTATCCCGATTCGGAGTATAGAAAGGAAGCGGAAAAGGATATTGCCGCTTTGCGGAATAAATTGGCCAAAAAGGCCTATGAAACAGGGATCCTCTATATAAAATTACGGGCCTATGATTCCGCGATAATGGCTTTTGAAGATTTATTGACAAAATATTACGACACCGATTATGCTCCGAAAGCTCATGTCGGGATCATCAGATGTTACAGTCTGGATTTAAATGTGGAAGCAGCGCAGAAATATTATGCGGAGAATAAAGATAGAATAAATTCCCCGGAATTGCGCCAAAAGGCTCAACGTTATATTTCGGAAGCCGGGGAAAAGGTGGGAAAACGCAAATAATGAAAGTTTGTTTATTTGGCGGAACGTTTGATCCGCCTCATATCGGCCATTTGCTGATTGCCCAAACCGTTTGTGAAGCGGAAGGTTTTGATAAGATAATATTCGTTCCGGCCTGCCATGCTCCGCATAAGGATAAAAAGGATGTTACGCCGGTCGACAAGAGGCTTAAAATGTTGGAGTTGGCTGTGGCCGATAATCCGAATTTCGAGATATCGGATCTTGAAATTCGCCGCGGTGGTATTTCCTATTCCATTGATACGATCAGAACAGTCAAAAAGAAGCTGGGTTTATCGAAAGCCCAATTATATTTCCTGATCGGCAGCGACACATTAAAAAAATTCCATACCTGGAAAGATCCGTACGCTATCCTGGAAGAATGCCAGGTTCTGGTTGCTTTGCGCCCGGGATTCAAACCAAGCTCGATTGACCGCGGGATTATGGAAAAAGTACAGTTCGCCAATATTCCACGGATTGAAATATCTTCCACCACGATCAGACAACGTTGGCGGGAAAATAAAACTATTCGGTATATGGTTACCCAGCCTGTTTGGGAGTTCATTCATAAAAATAATTTATACTCACGATGATTACCAGTTTTGGTTACCTTGTTGCGGGCACCATATTATTGTATTTGGGTGCGGATTGGGTAGTCAAAAGTGGGGTTTATGTCGCCCGTAAATTTCGAATCCAACCTTTGATAATCGGACTTACAATCGTTGCTTTCGGCACTTCGTTGCCGGAACTGGTAGTAAGTCTGGATGCCGCTTTCAAGGATCATTCGCCCATTGCCATTGGTAACGTAATCGGATCCAACATAGCCAATGTCGGTTTGGTGTTGGGATTAAGCGCTTTTATTTTTCCAATTACCATCCGTTTTAGTGCGATTAAGAGAAATATTTTTATTTATTTATTTGTTTGCGTGGTATTTGTTCTTTTTCTTATGGACAATTACATTGCCAGGTGGGAAGGGGGCCTTTTATTTATCGGTATTATCGTGTATACATGGTCGTGCGTCAAACATCCTCCCGGTCCGGTCCAGGCCGAACCGGAACAGTTTAAATCGCTGGCGATGGCACTTCTGGTCCTGCTCGGTGGAATTTTCTTTTTATACTTCGGCGCGGAACTCTTTATAAAAGGGGCGATGGCCATGGCAATGTTATTGGGCGTGAACGAGGTTGTGATCGGCATGTCCGTAGTGGCCTTCGGAACTTCGCTGCCCGAACTTGCGACCTCCCTGGTGGCCGCCTTTAAAAAAGAAAGCGCGATCTCAATCGGCAATATTATCGGCTCCAATTTGTTTAATATTCTATCGGTCATTGGATTGGTAGCCCTGATTAAGCCCCTGGGATGTCCACACAAGATCATGAATTTGGAGGTGCCTTTTATGATCGGTTTCGGTTTGGTATTGATACCTTTAAGCCTGGTCAAACAACCAATCCCCCGTTGGGCCTCTTCGATTCTGGTGCTTGGTTATATCCTTTTCATCTGGTTGTTGTTCAACCGTTAGGATGAATGGTGGGGGTCATAATACACTATCGGTCGGGCGCGTATCTACGAGTATTATTTAATAATTTTTTTTATACGGATAGATTATTGGCAATACCGGGCAACTCACTTTAGATTTTGTCCATGATTTCCTTCAAAAACGTTTCCTATTCATACCGCAATGGGAGTGGCGTTACGAATATCAACTTCAATCTTGACCCGGGCGAGTTTACGTTTTTGATCGGTCCTACCGGTTCGGGCAAGACTACGATCATGAAATTAATCTATATGGATCTGTACCCGGATTCCGGTAAAATTGTGATATTGGGAACCAATGTAGCGAAATTGAAGCGTCGCAAAATACCATTTTTGCGACGTCGGATCGGAATGATATTCCAGGATTATCACTTGCTGAATGACCGTAATCTCTTCGAAAATGTTGCGATCCCTCTTCATATCATCGGGATACCAAGGAATGAGGTTGAGGAACGTGTTTATCGCATTTTGGAAGAAGTGGGCTTAACAAATAAGGAGAAACAGTATCCGGAAGAATTGTCAGGGGGCGAACAACAACGTGCCTGCATTGCAAGGGCGTTGATAAAAGACCCGGAAATTATTTTGGCCGATGAACCAACCGGTAATTTGGATCCGATCGCCTCGTTTGAGTTGGTAAACTTATTGGAGCAAATTAATCGGGAAGGGACGGCAATTTTGATGGCGTCCCACAATTACAATCTCATCAAAGGCCGTGGGCACCCGATCATTGAAATGCGGGACGGAAAACTTCGGAACGGGTGATGGATAAACTGGCATTCTTAATTTCCGAAGGTGTTAGAAATTTGTGGCGGCATAAACTCACTGCGATTACCGCGATATTTTCCGTTTTCATTACGTTGTTTTTAATCGGGTCGTTATTTGTTATTACCCAGAACTCGCATTATTTGATCGAATATCTGCGTACCAAATATAAAATTGAGGTATTTTTTAAAGCTGGCGTCACCAATGAACAAGCCCGGAAAATAATGGGTGTAATTAAGGAAATACCCGGCGTTCGTTCGACGACTTTAATTACCAAAGAGGATGCCCTTCGAATATTTAAAGATCAATTCGGTGAAGATATTGTTGCCATACTAGGATACAATCCATTACCGGCCAGTTGTGTTGTGAATATTAATCGCAAACAGCCCGATTCGGTTGATATACGACCCCTTATTTCCAAAATCAAATCCCTTGATGGTGTTGACCAGGTGAATTATCAAGGGCGCCTGATCAGGCGAATTGAAAATTTTTACCAAAAAATTGTACGTGGTGTTAGTATTGCGGTAATTATTATCTTATTATTAACAATTATTATAATCGCAAATACGATTAAATTAACCATTCACGCCAAACAGGATTTGATTAAAATCCTGAAGTTGCTTGGAGCCACAAACCTGTTTATTAAAATTCCATTTTTATTGGAAGCCATATTTCAGGGGTTAATAGGTGCGGGATTGGCTTTAGTCGCATTGGTTGGTGTTATCCATGCCGGGAATACCTATCTGGAAAAATTATTTCATATGCGAATCCAATATGATCCGGTTGTGGGAGCGATAATGGTGGGGTTTGCAATCCTGATTGCTTTTCTGACAGGTTACCGAACGGTGACGAAATACTTGGCCTGAATAATCTGTTTCTCCGGCGTTAATCAAGCCAAAATAAGATGGTAGTGAAATTACCGGTAAAAGAAATATTATCCGGATCGAGACAGGTAAACAGAAAGGAAGAAATATGCGTATTGTAAACCATCAAATTTGTCCGTCATAATGGACGGAATCACTTCTTGACTGAGAATCGAAGTAGCTTCTAATTTTTGAGTCATGAATTATTCAAAATACAATGATTTAACAGAACGTGATTGCGCCATATTGAAGGCGACCATAGAGGATTATATTGATAATTATCATCCTATCGGGTCGCAATTTCTGAAGCGTCGGCACAGGTTCCCGTTTAGTCCGGCAACAATCCGTAACAGTCTGGCCAAACTTGAGTCACTGGGATTGTTGACCCACGTTCATACCTCATCCGGTCGTATTCCGACCGATGCCGGCTACCGTTTCTATGTGGATGCCTTAATTGAGGACACCTCCTTGCCATCGAATGTTTATAATGATGTTATTAATGAATTGACAAAAGTGGCCAACAATGTTGACGAATTAATGCAGGCCACGGCTGAAATGTTGGCGAAACTGAGTCATTTGTTTGGAGTCGTGGTTGTCTCCGATGTAGAGCAGAGTATATTGACGGATATAGAACTTGTGCCTTTAGCTTCGGACCGGGTGATGATGGTACTGGCGATGACCTCAGGATTAATTCGTTCGGTAGTATTGAATCTTGAGGTTTCGGTTGATAACGACCAATTATCGTTAGTTACATCCATTCTTAAGGAAAGATTGATCGGGCTTACCTTGGGGGAAATACAGAATACATTCGAGGAAAGATTGCACGGCACCGATGTTTATGATCATGAAATCATTCAGATTCTTTTACAGCACCCCCATAATCATTTTAGTATCGAAGAGGAACGGATGATTTATACCTCTCCGTATAATCATCTCTTATCGTATCCGGAGTTTCAGGAGATTGAGGTTTTGCGGAAGACATTGACCGCGTTGGATAATCATTATTTTGTTCAATTCTTATCCACGCACACGGGGCCTGGTACGGAATACACCCTTATAGGTGAAGAAACCGAGGACGCTTTATTAAAACATTGTTCGGTATTAACAGCGCGTTTTTCAATTGAGGAAATTACAGGTCAGTTAGCTGTCTTGGGGCCTACGCGCCTACCGTATAATCAGGTTAAATCCATTTTGGGAAATATTACGGAGATTCTGGCAAATGTCTACTGACAAACAAAAACGTAAATCCGAATCAACTGAGCGGAAACAAACTGTTAAGAAAACAAAACATACGAAACGCAGAGTTTCCTCGGATAAAAAGAAGATTGAGGAGCTCACCTCCAAGTTGGCTGAACTGGAAGATAAACATCTTCGGTTGAAAGCCGAATTCGATAATTTCCGTCGTCGCAAGGAAAAAGAAATATTGCAACTGATGGAATACGAAGGTGAATCGATTATTAAAAAATTGTTACCGATTATTGACGATTTGGAACGGTTGGCTGAAGCGTATAACAACCACAATGAAAAGGTCGATGACTCCATTCGGAAAGGAATCGAGTTAATTCAGAACAAAATGAAAAAATTTTTACAGGAATCGCAGGTGGAACCGTTTGGTACTCCGGGCGAGATCCTGGACGCGGAAAAGCACGATGCCATGATGGTAAAGACCGACAACGATAAGAGAGATGATGAAATATTGGAGGTCTTTGAAAAGGGATATCGATACAAGGACCGGGTAATAAGACACGCCAAGGTCATCGTCAATAAGCCATGAGGGATTTGTATGAGATTTTAGGTGTAAGTAAAAATGCCTCCGAAGATGATATTAAAAAGGCCTATCGCAAGTTAGCCATGAAATATCATCCGGACCGTAACCCGGGTGATAAGGAAGCCGAAAAAAAGTTTAAAGAAGCAGCCGAAGCCTATTCCATTCTGAATGATCCGGAGAAACGGGCTCAGTACGATCAGTTCGGACATGCCGGCGTCGGTTTGGGAGATACGGGACAAACGGGATATGGCGGGTTTCATATGTCAATGGATGATATCTTCAGCCAATTCGGAGATATTTTTGGCGGCCGCAATCCCTTTGAAGATATTTTCGGTGGAAGATCAACTCGTACCCGAAGGCATATACGAAAAGCCCGTGATCTCAGAATCACAATCGAACTGGAACCGCTCGAGATTCTTAAAGGGGTTGAAAAACAGGTAAAGATCAAGCGCTATGAGACCTGCGAGACCTGTCATGGCAGCGGCGCCCGGCCGGGTACGCAACCGGGAAGATGTAAACAGTGCGGCGGTAGCGGGCAAATCCGACAGATATCAAGGACGTTTTTTGGGCAATCCGTTATGGTTACCGATTGCCCCATATGCCGTGGCGAAGGAGAGGTGATTGAAAATCCCTGTGTCGATTGTGGCGGACGCGGGGTTAAAAAGAAGAAAGTCTCGTTGAAAATAAATATTCCGGCCGGTGTTGCTTCAGGTAATTATATGACCCTGGAAGGACAGGGGAATAAAGGCGGCAAGGGTGTTCATGCCGGTGATCTGGTCGTTTTTTTTGAAGAAAAGGAACACCCCTATTTTATTCGCCGCGGACGCGATGTCCTGATTGAAGCACATCTGACGGTAGCCAAGGCCGTGATGGGTAGCACGATCGAGATACCAACAATCGAGGGTCGCGCCAGTCTGAAAATTCCACCGGGCATACAGCCGGGACAGGTATTGCGGATGCGGGGAAAAGGATATCCGAAATTACGCGGCGGCCAACGTGGGGATCAATTGGTGAAAATTCAGGTCGATATACCCAAATCATTGTCACGGAAAGAAAAAGAACTTTATGCGGAACTCGAACAGTTGAGTAAAAGCGTCAAACCGTATTTCAGGAAAATGGATATCTGATGACCCTCTTTACTTCACAAGAGAAATTGGTAATACGCTTCCTGATGATCAGTATGTTGCTGGGTCTGCTGATTGGCATCGCTCGACAGAAAATAATCCTGAATGATAATCGAATTGATATGATGAATTCTTCCCTTCTGTCGCTTGATCAGAAGAAAACCGATTCAAAGACCGAAAAATCAATGCTTAACCAAAAACGGGGGACAGTAGAAAATCCTATCGAACTTTCAGCGGAAATCATTAATATTAATACAGCAACTAAGGAAGAATTGTTAACACTACCTAAGATTGGTCCTGTTACCGCTGAACGCATAATTCGTTTTCGCGAAGATTTTGGACAATTTCAAGCTCTTGAAGATATATTGAAAGTTAAAGGTGTTGGGCCCAAAACATTTGACAGAATTAAACCATTTATAACGATTTAATGGGAAAATAAAACGGATGGATGAAAAAAAGAGACAGCGCTATTCTGATATTTTGGAGCTTCTCATCGTATTAGCGATGATATTTATGGTTATCACAATTTATGTCCCCGTCGCAATATGGGATGAAGAAGCAAAGTATGAGGATGAAAGTCATTTCCGAATGCAAAATATATACGACATCGAGAATTTTTATGAACAGTTAACAGATTCTTATACGCAAAACGGATTGTGGGCTATGAATGTGGTGAATGCAATCCGCGATTCGTTAACTGCCGATTCCACGTACCTCGGAGAGCAGACATTGACGTTGTTTGGGGATAGTATCACGGTAAATATCCCCAAGGGATATGATGTGGAATATGATACCACTTTCGGATTCCAAAAGACACGACGCGACACAATCATCGACACTACCGTGACGATCCTGGTGTATTCCGAAGAATCGTCACGATATGATACGATCTATGTAAGGAAAATAGATTTACCGCAAAAACAGGCTGACCCATCATTCCGCAAAATTCTGGAAGAGACCCCTTTGCAAAGAGAAGAAGTTATTTCCTATTATGAAACCTATATGCCGGATTCCTCCACGTTTTTCTGTCCCCTGACCGGCAAACCTTATGAAATCAAACTGAAAGAAAATGGTATCCGGATCAGCAGCCCGATTACCGATGTTTACGAAGAACCTCGGTATTTAATCTTTAAATTTCGAGCACAGAATCATGGTTACATAGATGATGGAACGCGCAGTTGGGATTGATCGTTCTTTGTGATCAGTTTCATATTTTCTAACACCCATATATTCTGTGCCCAGTGGACACGGGTTAAACAAGCGCCGTTCGTTACTGATTTTTATTATCGTCCCCTTTTACATCCTTTAAAAGATATCATCAACCAGGAACCGGAATTAAACGCGGTGTTGGGTACCGCAATACGGCAGGTCGTCGACACGTTTGCCATTGACGGTAATGATGCGACCATTATTTTGGAAGATGATCTTGTTTATCATGACAGTATGAAATTTGAGCCCGGGATCAGCAATACCAAAGCCTGGGATTACATAACCTGGCGGGTTCGTCAACAATGGGGGAGTCGTGCCGCTGATTTAGTCACTTTTGCACAAATTCAGTTACCCGTTGAAAACCAGTATCATATAGTTTCCTGTCGGTCCGATTTCATCAGGATATTAAAATTATCAATTGCCGAACTTGGCGCAAATCCGGTCTGGATGGGAACGGTAACAAATACCTTATTGGATTCGGAAGCGGGGAATATCTCAGCCTATGTTTTTCATCAGGGAGCCTATTATCGCCTGGTTTCTCGTAGCGCGGAGGGTTTGGGCATAGGAAATGTGAAGTTCATTTCGGGTAAGGTGAAAACGTCGGCGGTAATCGGGGAACCGGAAGCGATAATGGCATTGCTGTCCCCCCCGGCCGAGGATTCATCCGCGACACCGGT
>JALUTR010000016.1 GCA_027021785.1 Fidelibacterota bacterium
GCCTTCAGGGGCTTTTGGACGGTGATGTGAAAGTCGGTTAAATCCTTGTCGAACTTGACCGTGTAATCAAACGCACGCTGTTTGTCCTGCGGATCAAAGGGGACGAAAAACAGAAAGGTACGAAAACTCGGTTTCTTTATTCGCAAATATACCCAATTTTCGTCGCCTTTTTTCACAATATCCTTGGCCACGACCCGGGTTTTTTGCCCCACATTTTCATGTATGGAAAAAACCGAATCGGTGGCAACCGGAACCATGAAGCCGATCGAGAGGGGCAATGACGTGGAATCGATTTCCCCGCTGTATTCCACCATTACGCCGTTGTAATAATACTCCGGGTAAATCACTACGGATATCTCTTTTAATTCCCCGGCATTTGCCTGTCCGATCAGCAGGACTCCGATTGCCAGTATAAGAATTCTTTTCATTATAATCCTCATTTTTGCATTTAACAGAAGGAAAGTTAAGGATACTTTCAATTAGACTAAACGATTCCTTTTCAACGTCTCAGGAATAACACCACGAGACCGATCTTCGATTTTCCTTGTTTAATGAATCGTAATCATCTGCGTCAGAACAATCAGATCGTATATACTGTGGGCATAGGCGGTAATTCCGAATCCGCGCAGGGAATACATTCCCCCCAGCAACAATCCGGCAACGAAACGAATCATGAATAACCTGATATGTGGCACATCCCCAAAGGTTCCGACAAAATGGAACAGTGAGAAAATGACGGCGGCTCCGATGACGGCTCCCACCTGTCGTGAAAGTCGCTCCCATTTAAAAATGAATTTCAATACGGCGGCTAACCCGGTTATTAACAAAACCCTGAAAACCAACTCCTCATAAATTCCGGCTCCCACCGCCAACACAACCTGCTGAATCAACAACCGGGAAGTGGGAATCATGAACAGTACCTGCCACGCGACCAGCAATCCGAATAAAACCCCGCCCCAGATAAAGCTTTCCACTAACATGAAGAATAAAGTGTTGCCGTGTATCCGTACTTCTCGCCCGGATCGTTTTTGGATGACGAATACCACGATTATCCCGATAATAAAGGCAATGCTGAAGCCGTGCAGACCGATCAGTCCGAACGATTCCAGCAACCGCCGCATTAAAACATCGGCCCCATTACGTAAACTGGGCACATCCTGATCCGACAGGGCGAAAATCCCGGCTTCGTACACCAGGAATAAGGGGAAAGTGAATACCAGGCTGTATAACGGGGAACGGGATTGTTGCCAGTATGACAAAAATCAGCCCTGGTGACCGGCGATAATACTATTGCCGGGAGAAATCGGTTTCTTGTTTTCGAATGGGATATTCACGACTTTGTAAAAAGCCACGCAATCGGACAGTTGCAAACGTTAAGCCATGTCGGAATCAGATTTTACAAGGCCATCAATTTTCATTTTTTCGAGTGCGATTCGTTTCCGGCAATCCCGGGCGCTTGTTGCCGTTTTATAAAAATCATTCGTCCCCGGAATTAGGTTTATCGATTACCCCCTTTTCTGTTTGCCATGGTTGCCTGAACCTTCTCCACAATATCCCCCGTAGGGTAACCTTTTTTGTAAAGATCAAACGCGATAAGAGCCTCATTCATACAGATACCGCACCGGGAACCATGTTTGTCGACAAAGCAGGTAAGCAGGCTTTTATGACCAATATTTTCCTGGCACTTGCAATAGCAGTATATCTTATCCAGTATTTCCGGTATTTCGCGGGCGACCGCATAAGCCCTGGCAACATTCCCCGGGAATAACCGGGGCGCCAGGGTCTGCCTTGTTTCCCCTCCCCGCGCTTCCGGCAAATCGCCGTCAGCGGACATGATAAGTCCTGCCGCAACAATCAATATAATAACCGCTGTAATGGAAATATTCCGTATCCGGGCCCTTTTCCTGTTTTCAATCGCTTTTTCCCGTCTCGCCTTTTTACTCCTGTTCCTGTTCTTTTTGGCCATTATAATCTCATTTCTCTGTTTATTACCGACTTCCGATTATTAAATCGGCGTACATATTACGGACGTAAAGCGTGAATGGATTGCCATGCCTGGTGACATTTGCTTCAATCATTTTCAATCTGCAATACGGCCAGCAACGCCTCCTGGGGCACTTCCACGCGACCGATCATTTTCATTCGTTTCTTACCCTCTTTCTGCTTCTCCCACAGTTTTCTTTTGCGGGTGATGTCCCCCCCGTAACATTTGGCGGTCACATTCTTTTTCAGCGCCCTTACGGTCGATCGGGCGATAATACGGCTGCCCAGGGAAGCTTGAATAGCCACATCAAACATTTGCCGGGGGATCAATTCTTTCAGTTTACTGCACAGGGCTACGCCCCGATGATAAGCGTCATCGGTGTGGCAGATAGTCGACAACGCGTCCACCGGTTCGCCGTGGATCAATATATCCAGTTTCTTCAGATGACCGGGCCGGTAATCCTCCAATTCGTAATCAAACGACGCGTATCCCCGTGAAATCGATTTCAATTTATCGTAAAAATCGAAGATAATCTCGGCCAGCGGCAAGTCGTAATGTAGCTGGGCTTTATCGGCGGAAAGATAATGGGTTGTGCGATAGATTCCCCTTTTTTTCTGGCACAGCGTCATCAGTCCCCCGATGTATTTCTTGGGGGTGATGATTTCGGCTTTTACGAACGGTTCCAGGATTTCCACGATGTCGCCGGCCGGCGGCATTTTTGCCGGGGTATCCACCTCGATCCGGCTCCCGTCCTTTAAAATGACCCGATAGCGCACATTGGGGGTTGTGGTAACCAGCGTTAAATTGAATTCACGCTCCAACCGCTCCTGCACGATTTCCATATGAAGCAGCCCCAGAAAACCGCATCGGAATCCGAACCCTAACGCGTCGCTGGTTTCCGGCTCAAATATCAGGGCGGCATCATTCAGTTTCAATCTGTCCAATGCCGACCGCAGTTGTTCGTAATCATCGGCGTCGGCCGGATATAACCCGGAGAATACCATCGGTTTTATTTTCTTATAGCCCGGCAACTGTTCGCGCGCGGGATTCTGCTTGACGGTGAGGGTGTCCCCGACCGCTATATGCCCCACGTCCCGAATACTCGCGATAACATAACCCACGTCTCCGGAACGCAATTCCTCGCAGGGGATTTGCCTCAGGACAAAATGGCCCACCTCCGTTATTTCATACGAAATCCCGTGGGAGAAAAATTGTGCCGTCATACCCGGTTTCACAATACCATCGAACACGCGAATATAAGGGACGGCGCCGCGATAATTGTCATACATGGAGTCAAAAATCAAGGCCCTCGTCGGGGAGGACGAATTATCTTTCGGGGGTGGAATTTGTTCGATGATCGCCCGCAGCAAACGATCGACACCGAAGCCCGTTTTGGCGCTGACGGTAATGATTTCCTCCGGTGAACAACCGATCAATTCGATTAACTGCCGGGTCACTTCCTCGACCCGGGCGTTCGGAAGGTCCACCTTGTTGATTACCGGGATCAGGACCAAGTCATTTTCAATGGCCAGGTACGTGTTACTGACGGTCTGGGCCTCCACTCCCTGAGCGGCATCGACCAAAAGCAAAGCCCCCTCGCAGGCCGCCAGGGAACGGGACACCTCGTAAGAAAAATCCACGTGCCCCGGTGTGTCGATCAGATTAAATACATAACTCCGGTTCTTTTCCGGTTTGTAGATCATCCGGATAGGATGACTCTTAATGGTAATTCCCCGTTCCCGTTCCAGATCCATACTGTCCAACACCTGGTTTTTCATGTCCTTTCGGGACAAGGTATGTGTCTGCTCCAACAACCGATCCGCCAGGGTGGACTTCCCGTGGTCAATATGGGCAATAATACAAAAGTTTCGAATGTTCTCAGTGGACATAAGCTAAAATTAATCCATTTTCCGGTTGGGGAAGAAAGATTATTAACTGACATCACAACATGAAGTGTTTATTTACAATACCCGGGATTAATCTGTGTCCTATGTCGCCCCTATAAGGGCTGGTGGGTTTTTTCTGTTCCCGGCGCTGCGCGCCGGGTTGTTCTGTGTCGCCCTTTCAAGGCTGAACTTTATAACTACTACGCTTACAATCCGGTTTATGTATTTCAATATCACTATGCCGCCACAGGTTGTCGTTACCATCGGAAACCGTCTTCCGGTTCATGGTCGGGAGACCATGAACGATCAGGTTTTCTGATCTTATCCGTCAGCCACCTCATGATCGAATTCCCCGAAGGAGAAGCATACAATAGAGTAACGAATTAACCGAAATACCAGCCCTGGGCGAAATATGAGGAAACATAATCTTTAAAAGAGTCTCCACTTCCCGCGTGGCCGGGATAATGCGCAGAATTCATTCGTTAACCCACACAGAGGGGCAATCTATCTTTCCACAACGCTCAGGTCGTCATTGCCGTCGGCAAATGCCTTCCGGTTCATGGTCGGGAAACCATGAACGATCAGGTTTTCTGATTTTATCCGTCAGCCACCTCCTGATCGAATTCCCCGAAGGGGAATTATACAATAACTCAGGGCAACGCCCTGAGTAACAAACAAACCATAATACCAGTCCTGTAAGGGCGAAATATGAAGGGACACAATCCTCCTCCCTGTCACGTGTGGATATCGGTAATGTGGAGAATATGAGAGAACCCAATTAATCCCGATTAAAATTCCCGATGAGTCTTACCCAACGGTTACGGGACATGAGCGCCTTTTACGAGACCATT
>JALUTR010000017.1 GCA_027021785.1 Fidelibacterota bacterium
GAGGGCGACCACCCGGTAATGCAACCCCAGCGATTGCAAAACCGCCTCCGCCTGATTCGTCAGGGATTCCAATTCATCGTACGATTCCTCCGGGGTTACAAACTTTACCAGTTCCACTTTGTTAAATTGGTGCAATCGCAGAAGCCCCCGGGTCTCTTTCCCGTACGAGCCGGCTTCCCGCCGGAAGCAGGCTGAATAGGCCACGTAATACAAAGGCAGTTCGCTTTCCTCCAGGATCTCCTCCCGGTGAATATTGGTAACCGGGACCTCCGCGGTGGGAATTAAATACAGCTCATCCTTTTCCGCCCGGTACATATCTTCGGCGAATTTCGGCAACTGACCGGTCGTAAGCATCGGCTCATACTTCGCCACAAAGGGGGGGAAAGTCTCCTTAAAACCGTAGTTGTTGCCATGAAAATCCAACATGTAATTAATGAGGGCCCGTTCCAGCCGCGCTCCCCAACCCAAATAAAGCGGGAAACCGGATCCGGATATTTTCGCCCCGCGATGGAAATTAAACAGGCCCAGCGTTTCCCCCAGTTCCAGGTGCGATCTCGGTTCAAAATCAAATTCCGGTTTCGAGCCCCATTCGCGAACCACCACATTATCCTTTTCATCCTTCCCCACCGGAACGGTGTGGTGGGGAAGATTGGGAATCCGGAGCAATCGATTCTGCAGTCGCTCCCACAATTGCGTCGTTTCCTCCTCGAGCGCTTTGATTTCTCGCCCTACCCGGCGCATCGTCCTGATCGCTTCCGCGGCGTCGCCCCCGGCGCGTTTTACCTTCCCGATCGCATGGGAAGCCCGATTCCGTTCCGCCCGCAATTCATTCAGGGAATTCAACTTCGCCCGGTGCTCCCGGTCCATCGCCAGCAGTTCCTCCAAATCGAATGCATCACCTTTGGCACGAATCCCCTCCAGGACACGTTCCGGATTCTCACGAATGAAAGCTAAGGGTAACATGAAATTAATCCTCAAAAAATATTTGTAAAAATAAAGTTGCCAAACCGGTTTTACAACGGTTGAGAAACCGCAATCACCGTTTACACACCCCGGGAAGTTAACAAATAAATCCCGTGGTATATCCCCCAAAAAGTCCATTTGAAATTTGACGCCTTTAAAGTGAAACCCAAAGCATCAAAGGTTTTCAACCACGATGTATGGTTTTTATTGTTGTGCGGATGATTGCGGAATTCAAAATTGAGAAAGCTGTCAATCAACCTGGTATAGTGTAGATGCAAGGTGTTTTTATGGAGGTCCTCAATAACCAGAATATGCCGGGCCACGCGCCCGGCTTCTTCCAATACGCGGATCGGATTCTCAGCATGGTGCAACACGGTCATTAATAACGCCAGGTCGAATGTCCGATCTCCGAAGGGCATGTTAAGACCGTCATACAGCACCGGATTGATCTCCCCGACAATGGTAAGAGGGGCAACATCCAGGGCCGTAACCGCGTATCCCTTCCGACGGAGTTGCCGGTTGATAATGCCGGTCCCGGAACCGATATCCAGGATACTATTCATATTGGACAAAAAAGGTTCGATTTGGTTGATCCGGATTGTCGCCCGCCAGTGTTGCAGGCTCAATATCGCCTGTTGAACAACCGGCTTTCGGATATACCTTTCCCTAATCATCCGTCTCCAATAAATGAATTGTGCCGACGGGAAAAATCAGCGTCCCTGGCCGGAAATCATTACCCACACGGTGCTGAGAACAATTTTCAGGTCTAAATTAAAACTAAGACTCTCGATATAATAGAAATCGTACTTTAACTTTTGACGCACATCCTCAATATCCCGGTCGTAAGGGTGTTTGATCTGAGCCCAACCGGTAATACCCGGGCGAACACTTAACCGACGTCGGTAAAAGGGATACTCCTGCATGAGCCGCTCCACGAAATACGGTCGTTCCGGGCGGGGACCAATGAGACTCATCTCTCCTTTAATCACATTAATCAACTGCGGTATTTCATCCAGGCGGAAGCGGCGCAGTCGCCGTCCGATCTTGGTAATACGGTCGTCATTTTCGTGGGCCCAGACCGGCCCGGTCCCTTTCTCCGCTTCCTTGGTCATCGAACGGAATTTATAAATCGTAAAGGGAACCATATCCTTCCCCACCCGGGTTTGCCGGTACAAAACGGGCCCGGGAGAATCCAGCTTTATCAGAATGGCGATCAAACCCCAGACCGGCAGGAGAAGAATGAACATTGGTACCGCTATCGCCAGGTCCAGGCCTCTTTTTACCAGTCGGTTATACAAGGTGCTCAGGTTGGGATCAATCTCGATCAAAGGCAATCCGGCAATTTGTTGCGTTCTCGCCAAACCACTGATGACTTCATACATGTCGGGGACGATTTTTATGGTGATCGGCGATCCGTTAATTTGTGCCACCGCCGCCATGATACGGGTATGTTCCGGTTTATCCAGGGCCAGGACAACATCCGACACCTGGTGATCATGAATAATTTTCTTTATTTGCGACTCCTCGCCAAGGACCGGGAAAAGGGGGTCCATATCTTCATCGGGATCATCCGACGCTTTTACGAAACCGACCACATCGTAGCCCTGCTGATGGTGTTGTTTGAGCAACATGGCGGCGTTTTTACCGCGCGCATTGTATCCAAAGACCAGCGTTTTTTCCCGGCCGATTCCTTTCCGGAGCAGGAACTTCTGGTACCCCCGGATCACAATTCGGCCGCTTAAGGCGATGGCGGAGAAAATAATCCAGTAACGAAAAATCCCGGGGGCATTTACCGGGATTCTGAATAAACCGATGGCGTCCACAAATACCAGCAAAACAATAATTGTGAAGGTAACCTGAATAAAGGTTTGGATTTCGGATATGCGGGAAATCGTGAATTCACCGCGATACAAATCGTTGAACCAAAAGACAACGCTCCAGAATAGCTGTATCAGGATAAACAAAACAATCTGTTCCTGCGAAGAAAAAGCGCCTTCAGTCAACTGGGATCGAACAACCAGGGTAAAAGCCGTGTAACCGGCTAAAACATCGATACCCAAAATGATCCAGCCGACGATCCATTTCGGTACCCGCACCTGTAACTGTGTAAACATCGAATAAGCCTATTAACGGTTAATAGAATAAAGGAATTAAATAAAGAACGCAGTGTGCTGAATCACGTTGACGACCGGAACGCTAAACAGTGTTTTCATACCAAGTCCTCCTGTTGCAGATAATTTGAACGAAAATGACTGTTAGCGTTTGTTTGCGATAGGGTCCCACAATAATTGACTTAATATACATTATCCCTTTTGCTAATGTCAAGATTGTATCGGGGGTTGACGGGCCCCCGGATCAGACATCAGCTCCCAAATGAAACCGCTTCCTTTCGGTGGGGACAGCATTCCCAGCCCTGCTTGCTTACTACACACCCCCACTTTTGATGATCGCCATCTTTAATACCGATTCCATTATGCGACCTAATTTTTGGCGGTCACAGGAAGATGTTACAAACCGATAACCGTTTTTACCGTAGGATTTCAGGTTGGTTCTGTCATTAACTAATTCAATAATTGTGTCGACAATGCTCGAAATATTATTCGGAGAGACAACTTTGCCGCCCGCGATGGAATTCACCAATTCAGCGGATTCCCCACCGGCAAGCAGCAATACCGGTTTACCACACCCCCAGGCTTCCAATAGTTTGGAGGGAATCGCATCATTGATTTTATCGTTCACCAGAGGCACCAATGCCAAATCGGCCGATTTTAAGAGCGAAGGAATGATTCTTCGCGGTTGACTGGGTAAAAAGGTCATATTGGTGAGATTCAGCCTTTGTACCCGCCGGTAGATTCGATCCCGTTGTACACCATCACCAACGATTAAAAAGTGAATATTTGCCAGGTGCTGCAAACGTCGCGCAACTTCCACTAATGTATCAATCCCCTGCGCGATACCAATAAGCCCCGCATAAATTAGTGTAAATTTCTTTTGCAGGGCCAGCTTTTCACGCCACCTGATTGAAATTGATTGTTGAATAATGTCAAGGTCAATACCATTGGAAACAACCGTTATCTTCCGGGGCGGAACACCCTGGGCAATTAATTTTCTCATTTTGCTCGCCGTGACGGGCGTCAAATGGTTTGCCTGCTTATACAACAACCGGGCCACGCGACGACTTAAACGAACAATCATACTGTTGTCCGGAAATTCACCGGCTTCCACTGCCACCTCAGGCCAAATGTCTCGGATATCAAAAATAAACGGCACCCGCATTTTCCTGGCCAAAAACCACCCGGAAATTCCAACAAACAAGGGGGGAGAACTGGCAATTATTACATCGTATTTACACTTTACCTGCCCCATAGGTACGATAGACGAAACCATGAAAGAAACGTAGTTGAGAATCCGAAACAGCGTTGATTTTCGCGGAGAAGCGAAAACCCACGTACGATGGATAACCACTCCCTCTTTAATTTCTTCTTTGCGTGCAAACCCCTTCGATTCATATCCGGCGTATATTTTGCCGGTCGGATAATTGGGAAACCCGGTCACAACTTCTACATGGTGTCCAAAGCGCACCAACCAACGCGCCAGACCGCTTATTCTGGCGGCTGCAGCACCCATTTCCGGGGGATAAAAATGGGTGATAATTAAAATATTCAATTGCTTTTCAGGGGGTATCATTTCAGATCCGGCAGACTAACGGTACACAGTGCGCGGGTTCCGGTGTGGGCCGAATCAAACGCGACTTGGTTCCCTTTCCGATCCCAACGCGGATGAAAATCGCACCGAACATCTCCCCTGTACCTCAGAGGTGAACGGGCGTTTAGTAATAGTTGGGGGATTTTGTTTTCGGTATCATATATTATTAATCTCTGACGGCGATGGCGATCCGGATATGTATCGGTAACGAATCTTTTTTTATCCGGGGCAAACTGCGGATGTCCATCGGAAGTAAAATAATCTTTCCCGATAATTTCAAACCGGTCGGTGAGGTCCGTAAACAGATAATAATGGTCACCAATACCTTTAATTAAAGCGTACGCTAAGATCCTTTGATTATCTTTCCATGCCGTATGCGTCACGACGCCGGCGGTTTTAAATAAATGCAGCTTTTCTCCACTTATATCGCTGGAAAACATCCGTGTCCAGGTCTGACCGGCTGGTGTCACCCAACGGTGGAAAAAAACAAATCTTTCACCATTGGGTGCAAACAGGGGATGTGTGAAATAGTGATAGGCTTTTCTCATGGAATCTTCCGGGTGAATCGCTGCTATCTTTACCAAAGAAAATAATTCTTTAACGGTACCGGTTACCAAATTGATTAAATACAGTCCGTCTTTATCTGTAATAGGCAGGTCAGCCTTCTCCTCAGCGCCTATTGGATAACTATAAGCACGGGCAACTTTACGCAGCCTGATAAAACTGTGGCTGATGGCATGAGTTCCGTCAATGCTTAGGGCCGCAACGGGCCGCGGCAATGTCGCAACCAACTCCCCGTTACAGGTAATAATTCGGGCTACGTGCCGTTCTCCATCGTAATCGTTGTACAAAATTTTCCCCGTTTCCCCAACCCATTGCAACATCGAACCCATCTGCCAGTTCCAGGTAGGCGTTTGGGCCAATGGTACATATTCCGCAGATGAGTCCCCATTAAAATATCCGATAATTATTTTATCCCCTTCTTCCGGGAATGAGCAAGCATTGTCGAACTTATGTGCCAACAATTTGGAGTTATCGAGGGACCAGGGACATTTATCATGGAAACCAAAGAAATAACCTTCACGAATTTGCACCGGAAAAGAAGAGTCGATTTTTGGCCCCGGAACCAAAGAAAACAGGGATTGATAAATTGTTGTTACACTCTTTTTTAACCGGGGATGAAAACGTATCCGGTTATAAATAAGGCGTTCTATCGCATGCATAATAGTTCAGTTTTAATACTTAAAACGGGATTGAATAATCAAACTGTTTAGCTAAGGCGCCGCATTTTTCATCAATACGATTCAAATCCGCTCGTTTTATTATATCCTTGTAACGATTATTAACATCGCTTCGAAGTGGATACCACCGATTACGGTAATGACTCCCAAAAGGAAGGGAATGATACTGTTGCGGCAGCATATCACGGTTAAAATCTAATTCCAGGAAAGCACAAATTTTCCTTAATTCCCGTTCGGGAGATTGCAGAATATCCTCGAACCGTACAATCATTATATCGATCGGTAAACGCTTTTTATCCTCAATAATTGCGCCAACACTGTTATTCCAGTGTTGTATACAAATATCTAATCTCTCTTCCCACGATAAAGACGTTGCATAACGTCGCATATCCCCGGCCTTTCCCATTGCCGCTCGTGGACACTCTATATAAGGACTTCGCAAAACAAGTAAAAATTTTGGATTACATTTTTTCAGAAGGGAATATATTAAACCCAGTTTCACAGAAAATACCTGACTTTTATCAACAAAACGAACAGCACCGTCTTTACCATACCTGGCAATAATATATTTTAATATCCGTTTAAATTGTGACTCAATTTCCGGCGAATAATCTTTTTCAGTATTACGATATGAAGCGATCAAAGCATCACTGGCATAGGACCAGCTTCGCGGAGGGGTTAATACCGGGTGATACGGTGCTTTATATTTAATACCTGTCAATTCAGCCGGTAAAATTAATCCGTATACGTTCTGTAATTCATCGGCCCCACTCCAATAGGAATTGTTTCCCGTTACGGAGACCACTTCGGGGTTCCTACGCAGCATGCGGGATATCAGCGTCAACCCCCCACCTTGGTTTCCTAATAGAAAAATGGGGCGATCAATTGTTGTATGATCGAAATCGCGTAGAAACCAGGACGGATCCAATAACCAGTTGTTCCGGCGGTAAATGTACCATACTTCGTTTAAACCATTTAAGAACATATCAACGATCCCCATTGCCATAATTAACCCTAAGTTACCAACCGGTAATCCGTTTCTTCCTGAGAATTTGATTGCAAGCTGATTATTTAGCGATTTTTACCACTTCAAAACTTGCCGTTGTCACTTCAAAGGCTTCTTCGATTGGAACCGGAGACGGATTGCCGGTTTCGACGGCATGTACGAAATTCTTAAGACAAGCCCTGTGTCCTTTATCCTGAGTCCATAAGTTCAACTTCTTAAATCGCGGCCATCCGTACGCTTTAAGTTTAATGAAATTATTTAGTTGTATAACCTTTCCGGCGACGAATATTTCAACCCTTTCTTTTGGGAAAGATTTATGTCCGTTCGCCAGGTAATGTACTGTCCCAATTGAACCGTCTTTAAACTTTAAGGAAAATGAAATTTTATCCTCACTTACAGGTCCTGATTGAAAACCTACTTTCAGGGCCTGTACGGCAACGATTGGAAAGTCGATTAAACAGCGTAATAAATCAATGAAATGACAGGCTTCACCAATTACACGCCCACCACCGCGTTCCAAATCATGCACCCAATGATTCCCGGGGATGAAACCGGCATTAACTGTTATGATAATACTCTTGGGCTCCTTGACTCTCTCAAGCATTTGTTTTATCTTGACAATTTGAGGCGCGAATCGACGATTAAATCCAACCATCAGAAACGGGTTTTTCAACGATTTAATTGTATCTTTGATTTTCTCAAGCTCGTCAGGGTTAATCGCTAATGGTTTTTCAACAAACACCTTCTTACCGGCTTTTAAAGATTTAATAATCAATTCAGCATGGGTGTTGTGTTGTGTGGTAATTATTACCGCATTGATCTCCGGATCGGATAAAATCCGGTTTACATCGGTTGTAGATTGTTCAAAATGGAACTTTTTACCCAAATGAGTAGAACTTATCCCACCACTCGAAGCAATTGTTTTCAGCCTGGCATGGGTTTTTACCAATCCAGGAAGTAATATTTGTCCGGTATAGTTGCCAGCCCCAATCACTCCGATCACGGTCGATTTGGGAGTTAACGCTTCCGTTCGCGGTTCACTCAATGATATGGTACGTGATTCCTGTTGATCGGAAACGGCATCATCATAGGTTAAGATTACCCCTAAAGAAGAACGCTTACTTAATATTGTCCGGTATGCTTTTAATGCCTGATCAATTGTAAATTGGCAAGATACAAGATCTGTAAAATCCAGTTTGCCCAAACTTAGCATATCCAAAACAGCTTCAAAGTTGCGTTGTTCCGTCCAACGAACGTACCCAATAGGATAATCACAACCTTTTAACTCATATTGTTCGTCATACCTTCCGGGGCCATAAGAACAGGATACCTGGAATTGTAATTCTTTTTCATAAAAGTCCGCACGGGAAAGCTTCAACCCAACAACTCCTACTAAAACTATCCTGCCTTTTTTACGACACATTTGAGCCGCTTGATGTACAGGCTCATCACTGGAAGTTGTGGCGGTAATAATAACACCATCAACGCCCCTATTATAAGATATTACACGAGCCGTCTCGAGTGGGTCTTCCCCACAAGATAAATCAACTGTCTCGGCTCCCAGGCGTCTTGCTATTTCTGTTTTTTGCGAATCGACATCAATCCCAATCACTTTACAGCCGTTCGCTTTCAATAATTGAACGGTTATTAAACCAACCAATCCCAGACCGGTTACAACAAACGTTTCTCCTAACGATGGTGCGGCTAACCTGATCCCCTGCAGGGCTATCGCACCCAACACGGTAAAAGCGGCATTTGTATAACCGACATTATCGGGAATTTTTGCGCAAAGGTTTTCGGGGACACAAACAACTTCGGCATGAGGACCGTTGGAGATTACTCGATCTCCGACCTGGAACTTAGATACTCCTTGCCCAACCCCTATTACCTGCCCGGCATTGGAATATCCCAAAGGCAAGGGAGTGTTTAGTTTAAAACGTACTGCTTGAACTGTGGGTAAAAGTCCATCCGTTTTAATCTTATCGATAACTTGCCTGATCTTCTCAGGCTGTCGTCGGGCCTTGCCTATATATCCGGCACTGCTGAACTCAATCAACATTTTTTCCGTTCCCAAAGATAATAAACTTGTCTTGGTTTTTATAAGGATATGGCCATCTTTTACAGCCGGAACCGGGACATCGACCAGTTGTGTTTCACCGGTTTGTAGGTTTTGTAATATTTGTTTCAAAATGATTTCCTGTTTCCATTTTTTAATGAAGAATGTTCAGTACGGTGGTCTTTTTGTGCCAATTTATAATAAATGTCCAGAATCCTGATTCCATTATTTTCCAATTTACAATATTCCATTTGTTCTTTTAGTTCACTATAATTATCAATACAATAAACCAATTTATCAGCGAGATTAATATCACTACCAGTTTTAAATAATATCACTTCTTCGGGCCGACCACCAATATCACTGGCTAAAACAGGGATTTTTAAGGTGAGCGCTTCCAGTATGGATACACTGTTTCCATCAGAATAGGTGGGTCGAACATATAAGTGGGTTTTCTCTAGAATTGTTAAATATTCCTCCGGAGATAAATCTTTCAAAACAAGGGTATAGGGATAGTCACGAATACTTTCCATTACTCTATCCTTATAATTCTTATCCTGAGCAGTGTAAAAAATGAAAATAATTCCAATCTTTAGGTTCTTTTGTTGAATCACTCTCTTTGTAGCTGATAGTACTAATTCAAATCCATATAATTCAAATAACCTCCCGCTCACCAACATGGTGAAATCAACACTATTAAGAAATGTATTGACTTTATGCATTTGTTTCATATTCGATATTCGGAAATCGTTGGGAAAGAGAAAAGATGGTATTAACGAAATATTAGTTGCCGATATATTTAACTTGTTTTCGTATACTAATTTTTGTTCTTCATTTAAAGCAATGATATGATCAAACAGATTTAAAGTTTTTCGTACGACATACTTCCAAGCAGGGTTTTTTTTCTCATAATATGCCACAAAACGGCCCGAATGGATTGTAAGCACGGATTTTACGTCATTAATCTTTTTCATAAGGAAAAAACCACCCAGTATATAATTTCTAAAAAGAGACGTGTGGAAATGTATAATGTCTGCATTGCTATTGGATAAAAGTTTATAAAGTTGAATATATTTTTGAAATCGGGTTCCCCTTAGAATTATTACCTGAGGATTTCGTTCTTTATTTTGATGTTTTTTTGTGAACTGGTCTATAACAATACTATTAACGCCTTTTTCTAATAAAAATTTATGTAATCTCTGTATATGTGATGATACACCACCATATGGAGGAGGCCACCGCCCGACATTTATTACTTTCACGATTGTATCCACCTTCTCTTATTAATAGTTAGAAAGCATAAGTATTCAACTTTCGATAATTACTCGAACAAATTATATGGTAGACAATTGCCATTATTCATATTGAACGACATATTACCAAACTGTGAGTAAAAGGATTGGGAGTTGGTTACCAATTTTAACTATCTTTATTATTATTAATTATTAAATACTTATAAGCTAGGTAATAAAGGCTAATAAACAGAATAAAAGGAATACCGGAATGGATAATAGCCGATTTCAACGTTCCTGAAAAACTCGAACGGGTGAAAAATATAATTGCCGGCAGTAGCCCGAAAATAAGAATTTCTTTGAAGGGAAACGACCGTAGAGCTATTTTTTGTAATAAAAAACCTAATACCAAAAAGAATGTGAAAACGCCGAATACTCCAAAATTCAGATAACTATCACCCACAACGGAGAAACCAAAGGCTCCTCCGGCCCTATATCGTTCGAAACTGACTTTCTTAGCAAAACGCTGCGCAACCACATCTTTCCGGTCCGGTTCTATTATATGCGGAATAATATTGGGGAAAAACTCCATTAATGTCCAACCATACTGATAATTCCACCGATCACTTTTCAGTAGTTTTATAATACCAGTAGTGTTAATTATTGAAGCGGAAAATTCATCATTAATCAGGAGCTCTTTATGGTTGACAGCGAAGTTCCACCCTTTTTGTAATTGAGTCATTAAATCCGCTTCCCCTTTAAATGCTCTAATAAACCCATAAGCATGCATTGTTCCGTAGGTAACTATTAAGATAACGGCAACCTTTACCCAGTGTATTTTTTTTAAGTGCAATAAGTAAAACAACACGCCTACCAAGCTAGGGAATATATACGATCGTTTTCCTGTCGCGATTACCAATAGTGCTGATAGAAATAAATAAATAATTACCCAGAATATTTTCCATCGCGTGGATTGTTGCAATAAAAGATTAACTCCAATAATAAATGGAAAAGTATTCAACCAAAATAGAAACACCCCTTTTCCCGCGACAAATTTATGGTACTGAATATAATCCCAAGAAAGAACAGACCTAATATCAATGACAAAAAAGAAGATATACAATAAGATACATAAATAAATTATATTAAACGCAAAAAGTAATTTTGCCGGGACCTGACAAGAAAATGTAATTCTTTTGTCTTGCCCCGTGAGGAAATACTTCCAAAAAGAGGCTATGAACAATATAAATATCCCAAGGTTATGTATGATAAAAGAAAAATTTAACTCTTTTACGGTTGCACCAAATACAATGTCACTAAATCGTTGAAGTAGTGCAACTGGTCCGAATACAAATGCAAAAAACGCTGGGAAGGCAATATAGGAAGCAAAAAAGGAAATTACCAAAAACCGGATATCGAGTACTCTTCCCCTGACAATTTTGAAAGAAATAATTGTAATCACCGTCGGAAATAACATATAAAAAAACAACCTTATCATTATAGAATCAAAAAGCATACTTATAGAAAGGATAAGCAATGTGGATATAAAAAGAATTCCGTTATTCACTATTATTTAATTTTAATGTATTGTTTCCCGAAATAGATGAAGATAGAAATTGATAAACCAATCTCAAAAAATATTTTTGACCACAATACTGAATAAAGGCCATAATCATCATACGTGAAATAACAGATTAAAGTTTTTACTAAAAGAAGGAACAAGGCAGCTCTCAATATGAAAGGGTAGTTCCGCTGCGAAAATATCTTTTGTGAAAGAATTTCATAAAAGGAATAAAAAGGTAGACTGAGTGCAACCAGTTTTAAGACCGTGGAAATTGTATGGATATCAACTAACGAAATTTCGCCTCGATAGAAAAAAAACTTTGATATCGAAAATGAAAATAGGTACAAAATAATTGAACAACTAGTTAATATTAAAAATGTATTAATCAATGATTTTTTATAATGCGATGTATTATTCGTGAATTCAACCAGGAAAATTTTACTGGCTGCCGCAACAAAAGTCGAAAGAATGATCGCTCGCAGAGCATTCCCATAGGTAAAATTTGAAATTGTTCCTCCAGTACTAAAGGATAAAAATAATTTATCAATTATTACGGAAGCGTAGATAGTCATATTGATCAAAGTTGAATAAATAACACCTGTCTTCAGTCGTTCACCCGGATGTATTGCTCTGTCTAAAGTAGTATATACCTTATACCAGAATTTTTGACCAATATATAAAAAACTGATCCAACTCCCAATGAACCATGCAATAACAAGTCCAAAAACATTATCGCTCCAGATATATATCAATAATACACTGATGATATTTCTAATAATATCACCAACGTATACCAGATTATAGTTTTTGGTATAGTTTAAATACGCTGCAAATAATGAATTACACAACAATGGATATACCATAAACGAAAATATCCGTATTGATCTGGATGCTGTTTGTGCGCCAATTTCGCCAAACCCCGGTCCGATAACACACGTTATTTCATCTGCAAAGTAATAAAGAATAACATTTAAAGTAATGGCAATTAATAGTACTTTGCCTAAAATCCGCAAAAAATCCACTTGGGTAAAATGTTTTCCCAAATATGGTATAATACCTTCTGAAAAGGCTTTTAAGGTAATTGCATAAAAAGATAGTACTAAAGAGAGAGCCAGAAATATTCCGTCCAATGATTCCTGAGCCCCAAATAAATATGCTATTTCCAGAGTGCGGAAAAATCCTAATATTCTCAGGAGCAATAAGATTAAAGTCAATGTTGTGATAGATCTTTTAAAATTTATCATCAACTACCTGCGGATACCAATTATTAATCCGATTTAAGGGTGAAAATAATAAAATATCACGATCTTTTTTGCGTGCGGATCAAGGAATAATTCAAAATACTTTGATAGATTAAAACAAAAATGATACTCAAGAATAAACTGGCAAAAAATGTGGAAAGAACAATCAAGGTTCTCTTTGGTTTATATTTTTCTTCCGGCCTGACTGCTTTGTCAAGTACCTGTAGGGTGGGAATATCTTTTACCTCTTCAAATTTTGCTTGCTCATACTGGGGACCTATAAACGTTAACAGTGTATTATAATAATCGATTTTTCTTTTTATATGTTCAAACCGCAACGCCAAATCGGGGATTTTGTAAAAACTTGGTACAAGACGATCAATCCTTCCATCTTCATTGTAAAAGCTTCGATACTGTTTTCGTAATCCGTCAATTTCCAATTTCAACTTTTTTACTTGTGGATTATTTGGCGTATATAATTTCTTGGTAACCTCATACTCAACTTCTTTGGTCATAATTAATGATTTTATTTCCCCTGCCTTTTCCACCCCCACAATTATCTGGTTATCAAGGCTTAATACACCTTCTTTCCTCATAAATTGAGTTAATTCATCTTCAAACAGATTCAAACTATCCAGCACTTCCATTAATTGCGTTTGAATAAATTGTCTACTATTGCCTGCTGAATTTGAAGTGAGAGCAATGTTGATACTATCCAGACATTGAATGACATAATTTGCAATGTCAGCGACCATATCCTGATCTTTATCCAAAATGGAGACCGTTATTTGATCTTCATCCTCCACATTTACAATCATATTTTCACGAAGAGTTTTAATTGTTTTTTCCAGATTCTCAGTCTCATATTTCTCCTGCAAATTATAGCGGAGAGCCACAGCATTTAATAAAGTATTACTCTTAAGAATTGCTAAATAACGATTTTCCGACTCATTCCCACCCATAAACCCCGAAAAACCTAATTCACTTAAAGCACCTAACATACCAAACGATGATCGACTCGATTGGGGAGGTAAAATTATAGTTGTAGCCTTATACCATTTCGGCAAGATCAAACTTATCACAACGGAAATAATGGTAAAAACCAGTACTGTAGAAATAATTACTTTGCGACGTTTCCAAATAATTTCCCAGTAGTCAAAAATCGTAATATCCATTTCAGTTTCAAATACCTGTGTTTCCTGATTTTCTTGTGATCCCACCAACCCATACTTCTTCAAATCCGCGATCCGGTTGCGCAGGGTTTTTTCTGTTAATCCATATTGTTTTGCGATCTCCTTTCGGCGAACCGGGTCGGCTACGATCTCCGGATGTTGTCGGACAATGGCTAATATTTTCTGTTCGTGGGGTGTCAGTTTCATAGGCTTATTTTCTTGTTGCGGCTACGTAGGTTAAATAAAGTGAGGCTAACGCGGTTACGGTTTGAACAATGCCCACATTGCCGAATAACCGGCTTTGCAAATTTTCGGGGACGTAGATCTGGTCACCTGGCAATATGAATTTAATCTCACTCAAAGTATTGATTGTTCCAGCTCTTTTGATATGCATATTCCTTTCCGTACCCGATTTCAATATTCCACCCGCCAAACCGATATAATCATTGGCGGCATAGCCGGGAAAATACCGGTAAGCGCCGGGATAACGAACGAATCCGGTCACGGTCACTGCCGTTTCTTTCATGGTGACAAACTGATCCCGTTCCGATTCATAATCCTTAACAAAAGGAACGTCAATGATGTCTCCTTCGCGGACTGTGGGGTTCTGTGTCAAATCTCCCGTCATTAAATACGCTTTCAACGAAACATTGGTCTCCGTACCATCCGAATGCCGGATCAATATATTTCCCTCATCGGCATATTTATGCAACCCTTCAACCCCCTTCAAAACGGCGGACAATCGATCCAACGGCGTCACTGTGGCAAAACCCGGTTTCTGCACCGCTCCTTTCACCTGCACCAGAAATCGCCGCACATTCACAAGCGTCACACTAACCTGCGCGTTACGATAATGAGTTGTAACGCCATCATGAATAAGCGACTTGGCCTGGGTTAATGAATACCCGGCGATATTTATTATTCCGACCGACGGAATCAACACGTCTCCGGCAGGGTTAACGGTGACGGTAAACAGTGAATTTTCGGATGCGACCACGTCGATCCCCAACTGGTCCCCGGCGCTGAGGATATATGTGTCGGGATCAATAACATTCTCCAACGGGACGACTTCCGACCGCAAATCCTTTTCCGTAGTGGTAATTGTCGGTGGTTCTTCCATTTGTCCTTCGAATTGACCATACAATTTTGGCTGTTGTTGTGCTGTCAACGGAGCCCAACCGGCAATTGACAGCAAAAGCGGAACAATCAGCGCTTGTTTATGAAAGCGTTTTGTAATGTGTCTTGTAATATTCAAGATACTCCCCGGTTTTCAGTGGCTGCCACCAGGATTGGTTTTCGCGATACCAATCGATGGTCTCCCTAATGGCCTGTTCAAAGGCATGAACGGGACGCCACCCAAGTTTGTTAAGTTTTTCGCAATTCAATGAATAACGACGGTCATGTCCCAACCGGTCGTCCACGTACCGGATTAACGATTCCGGTTTCCCCAAATGTTTCAGGATCGTACGGGTGATTTCAACATTCATCAACTCGTTTCCGCCGCCGATATTATACACTTCGCCCAAAGTTCCCTTTTCGATCACAAATTGAATCGCCCGGCAGTGATCTTCCACATACAACCAGTCACGCACATTCTTCCCGTCTCCGTACAATGGAAGCGGTTTATCCTCCATCGCGTTGGTCACAAAAAGCGGAATCAATTTCTCAGGGTATTGGTAGGGACCGTAGTTATTACTGGCGCGGGTGATAATCACCGGTACGGTGTATGTGGCGTAATACGAATAGGCCAGACGATCGGCTCCGGCCTTGCTGGCGGAATAAGGATTCCGCGGCATTAAGGGGTCGGTTTCCCTGAAACTGCCGGACATAATACTGCCGTACACCTCGTCCGTACTGATCTGGATAAACCGTTCCAGACCGTGTTTCCGTGCCGCTTCCAACAAGGTAAATGCCCCGAATATATCGGTTTGTATGAAATCTTCCGGTTTGCCGATAGACCGATCCACGTGGCTTTCTGCGGCAAAATTAACCAGGTAGTCCGGTCTATACTGGTCAAATATCTGCTCAACAATTTTTTGGTCACAGATATCGCCGTGAATAAAATGGTACCGACGATCGTTATCATACTTTTTCAAGTTCGCGGGATTCCCGGCATAAGTTAACTTATCCAGGTTTACCACCCGCTCAGCCTGTTCCTGTCCCATGAGATAGTGAATAAAATTGGACCCGATGAACCCACAGCCTCCGGTAATAAAATATGTTTTTTGCATCGTTATTCCTGGTATTCCGGTAATAGGTTCGCGGGAATGGCATGAAGTGTCGGCAGGGAACTGTCTTTTTCGGAAACCACCGGCTCCCGGACCGGCCAATCAATCGCCAGTTCGGGATCGTTCCAGAGCACACCGTACTCATCCTCCGGATGATATATCTCCGTGCATTTGTACTGAAATATCGCCCGCGGCGATAAAACGCAATACCCGTGAGCAAACCCGACCGGGACAAACATCATTTTGTGATTATAATCGGAAAGACGGATGCCGAAATGGCGCCCGAAGGTCGGTGAACCGCGGCGTATATCAACCGCCACATCGTACACCTCTCCCAGACTCACACGCACCAATTTACCCTGGGGATATTGCAACTGATAATGAAGACCCCGCAATACACCTTCCCCGGAGACGGCCTGGTTATCCTGTTTAAAATCAATCGGCAATCCCAACGATTGGAAAACAGGCTCGCGGTAACTTTCGAAAAAATATCCCCGTTCATCCTCAAAGATCTCCGGCGACAGGATAAACAATCCCGGAAGAGGCGTTTGTTCAATCCGCATCAATTATAGGTTCCTTTTTTCCTCCCGACATTGTCGAACCTGAACCCGGCTTCCCGAAGTTCATCCATACTCAGTACATTGCGGGTGTCTAAAATAACCGGCGTTCTCATACGCTCCCTTAAGGTTTGCAGATCCATACTCCGGAATTCATTCCATTCGGTCATAATGACGGCGGCATCGGCGCCGGAAGCGGCTTCCTCCCAGTTGTCATAATATGTTACCTGGGGGAAAATTTCGGCCATGGTGGCATTGGCAGCCGGATCATAAGCGCGGATACAAGCGCCTTCCTGCAATAATGCGGTGATCATCTCGTTGGCCGGCGATTCACGGACATCGTCGGTAAACGGCTTGAAACTCAATCCCAGAATCGTAATCTGTTTTCCTTTAAGCTCGCCGTCAACCAACGTTTTCAGTTTCAGAACCATGCGCTGTTTCTGCGCATTGTTGGTTTCAATAGCCGCTTTTACGGTACGGATCGGTATTCCCTCCCGATCCCCCATTTTCACCAGCGCCTGTGTGTCTTTCGGAAAACAGGAACCGCCGAAACCGGGACCGGGATGCAAAAATTTGGGGCTGATCCTGCCGTCAATTCCCATGGCCTTGGCGACCACGTGAACATCGGCGCCCACGGATTCGCACAAATTCGCGATCTCGTTGATATAACTGATTTTCAAAGCCAAAAAGGCGTTGCTGGCATATTTAATCATTTCGGCGGTGGGAATATCGGTATGGAGCATGGGCGTTTCATTTATGTACAGGGGACGATAAACATCACGCATGACTTCAAACGCCCGGTCGCTGGCGGCGCCGATAACGATCCGGTCGGGCCGGGTGAAATCCAGAACGGCCGCTCCTTCGCGTAAAAATTCAGGATTGGATACGTAGTCGAAATCCATTCCTTCGGGCTTGTATTGTTCGATGATGTCACAAACCAACTGTCCGGTTCCGATGGGAACCGTGCTCTTCGTACAGATAACTTTATAACCGTTCAAATTTTCACCAATGGTTTTGGCAACCGCCTTTACGGCTGAAATATCGGCGGCGCCGTCATTTCCCTGCGGCGTCCCCACGGCGATAAACACTACTTCCGCCCGACGAACCGACGCTTCCACGTCCGCTGAAAACGACAACCGCCCCGCTTTTATGTTACGGGCAACCAGGGCATCCAGCCCGGGTTCGTATATGGGAAGCCGGCCCTTTTGAAGGGCCTCAATTTTTGGTTTGTCAATATCCGTACAAATTACGCGGTGGCCGAAATCCGATATTCCGGCGCCGCTCACAAGGCCCACATACCCGGTGCCAATAAATGTAATTCGTTTCATATTTTATCCCGTATTTTAAAGCGTTAAGCTACAAATCTCCGTCGGTAATGTGAAAATAAAATCTTTACGGCAATCCGTTTTTACGGCGCAGAGCCCACTCCGCGGTTAACAGTGCAATAATCAATCCTAAAATCCACCGGCTTTCGGTAAGTTTTCGTTTATTGACAATAACTTCGGCAACCGATTGGGGTTGAATATAGTCCTTTAATTCTGCCCGGGACGCCCATGAAAAATATTTTCCACCGGTCTGTTCGGCAATACGCGCTAATAGGTTCCGGTTCAGGAATACCTTGTTTAATTCTATCTGACTTTCGGATACCCGAAAGTTTCCTGTTTGCCGGGAAGTCGTAATACCGTTATTGAAATTAATCTCGTATTCATATTCCCCGGGGACCGATGCCCACAATTGCCCTTCCCATCGCCGACGTTCGGGATTGTAACGCAATTCCGTGGAATTTACGATTAAACTGTCCCGATAGATGGTCATCGCCGCCTGGGAAAGGGGCGAATCCTCACCGATCCGGTTACCGGTGACGGTAATGAGCTCTCCCTGTTGATACAATTCCTTATCCAGACGAAAATACATATCGTTATCCCCGCTCGTCCTCATTAACCAGGTCGCCATTCCGGTCCACAGGTCATAAACCAACTCGGAATTTTCGGAACCGGTCAATTTGAAATAAACCTGGTACAGATCGGGTGTGGTCCAGAGAGCGGATCTCAATGACTCTTTTTCGCCGATCAATAAAAGGGGAACGTCCACCGAGGCCGCGAGCCGCGCGATTACCCGGGTTTCTCCGGGCATTCCTTCCAATTGCAATCCCAGGGTAACGGGCGGCAACTCGGATTGATCGATGTTCGACAACCGCATGCCCCCATTTGCGGGCAGGGGCAAATCTCTTACATTTTCCGTGAAGTTCCAGGAGTAGGCAATATCCTTTTCCAATACCTCGCCGATATCCCTGACATAGAAAAAGGGGAATAAAGTTGCGGCCGTTTCCACGGTCACATCCGGTCCCACGATCCATGCCAGTGACGATTGCTGGGCAATCAGTTTTTTAGCAAATATTCGTTGCCACTGTTTCGACAATGATTGCACCGGAAAATTATCAAAGACAATCAAATCATAAGGTGTTTCCCAGAAGGATTTAATGGCGGGACGAAACTTTCTTCCATACTGGACAAAATGATCCAATTGCACCCGGGGCTGGGCAATCAAAATCCTCTTTATTACCGGGGTATTGAAATTCGGCGCCCCGGTCAGCAACGCGATCCGGTAACGGTCTTTTAACACCATCAGCGTAAACGCCTGACGGTTATTCAGAATATTAATTTCATCTTCAACGGAAGAAACCTGAACCCGGTAAGTCGTTTTACCCAGGGCGTCCGGTTTAAACCGAAAACGCGCGCTGGTCAAAGCGCCGTCACCCGAGACCTGAACGAAACGGGAACCCAGTATCTTTTTCTTCTGAAACAGGGTAACGTTTAACCGCTCCTGAAGGGTTCC
>JALUTR010000018.1 GCA_027021785.1 Fidelibacterota bacterium
GAGCTTATTCCCGAGGGACCCGACGGCAAACAGGATTTCGAGTCCATCGAAGCCCTGGATGTTGAATTGCTTTCCGATCGCCTGGATGATTTATTACGGGGCAATTCAATTCCCCGGCGGGAGTTTAATTTCAAGACCGGTGAAGGGCATGATTTGGAGGAACGGATTCAATTGGGGGAATGGGATTTTGTTGTCATGGAAGGTATTCACGGATTGAACCCGGTTCTGTCGGACCGGTTCGGGAGCGAGCGCCTGCAGCGCATCTACGTAAGTGCGATTACTCAACTGAACGTGGATGCCAACCATCGTATTTCCACCTCGGACAACCGCCTTCTCCGCCGCCTGGTCCGGGATCATAAGTTCAGGGGGTATACCCCGGAGCAGACCCTGGAACGGTGGCCCTCGGTCCGAATGGGTGAGGAAAAAAATATATTTCCCCACCAGGAACAGGCCGATTTTATGTTCAACACGTCGCTGGTATATGAATTCCCCGTTCTGGCCCGGTATGCGCGTCCCCTGTTGAAGAATGTTCGTAATCACAGCGCCGTGGGACAGGAAGCGAAACGCCTGGAACTTTTATTGTCCTTTTTCGAACCCCTGGAGGAGGAAGCCGTACCGGGGATTTCAATTCTAAGAGAATTTATCGGAAAGAGTGAATTTGATTATTAGTCGATTAAGGCGGGGTTAATATCCCACGGCCGCGTTTTCTCCCCGCGGATCCGCACCGCCGTAAAAACCGTCCTTTCCGATCAAAATGCCGTTAGCCTGACCAATATATCCCCAGCGATAAGGCGCGAGTGTGTGCCCCCGACTGACCAGGATCCTTTCGCTGTCTTTGGAAATGCTGCGCGGTTCCGTCATAATCACGTCCGGTAACCATTGGGAGTGTATTCTGGGAGCGGAAACCGCTTCCTGGATATCCATTCGGTGTACCACCACATTCAGGATACATTGGAGAACCGTGGTAATGATGGTCGCTCCCCCCGGTGACCCGAGAATCATAAAGGGGGCCCCATTCTTTAACACAATTGTCGGGGACATGGAGCTGAGGGGACGTTTGCCGGGTTGGATGGAATTGGCTTCTTTGCCAACCAATCCGAAGACATTGGGGACTCCCGGTTTGGCGGAGAAATCGTCCATTTCGTTGTTCAGGAAAAACCCGGCCCCCTCCACCACAATACCGCAACCGAAACTGGTGTTCAGGGTGGTGGTAACGCTCACCGCGTTTCCGAATCGATCCACAACGGAAAAATGGGTGGTTTCCCGGCTTTCATAAGCGGTAGGGTCCCCGGCGGACACTTCGGAACTGGGTGTGGCGCGGGAAAAAGAAATATCCTGAATCCGGCTTTTGGCATAGGTCTTCGAAGTAAGCATTTCCAGCGGGACATCCCAGTAGTCCGGATCGCCCATGTGTTCGGCCCGGTCGGCGTAGGCGCGCCGTTCCACTTCGGTTAAAAGATGGATATAGTCGGCGGAATTCCAGCCCAGCGTATCGAGCCTGAAGTATTCCAGCATATTCAGCATCTGGATCAGAAGCGCCCCGCCGGAGCTGGGCGGCCCCATGGAAAGGATCTCCAGGTCCCGGAAAGTACCGGTAACCGGAGCACGGTATTTTGATTCGTAACGAGCCAGATCCCGGGCCGTCATAATCCCGTTTCCCTCCCGTATTTCCTTTTCAATCAATTCCGCAACTTTACCGGTGTAAAACCCATCGCGTCCCAGACGCGAAATTCGCTTGAGTGTGCGGGCCAGGTCCTTTTGCACCAACCTGTCGCCGGCTTTCCAGGGGCGCCCGTCCTTGCGGACGAAAATTGATCGGGCGCCGTCGTCCCGTTCGAAAAATTCACGCCGGTCGTTCAGAAACCCGGCGAAGCGGTACGTGATGGGGAAACCCCGGGCGGCCAGACGAATAGCTGGCGCCAGTATTTCCCGGCGGGAAATTTTCCCCGATCCGTAATCCCGCCACGCTTTCAGGAAGCCGTCCACCGAACCGGGAACGCCCACGGCCAATGGGGAGAACAGGGAAAGATTTTCAATAACTTCTCCGTTTTCGTCCAGGTACATTTCCCGATAGGCCGCTTCCGGCGCTTTTTCACGAAAGTCCAGGGTGAATGATTCCCCCTTTGATGTATAGGCCACCATGAAACCGCCTCCGCCGATGTTACCGGCCTGGGGATAGGTTACGGCCAGGGCAAAACCGATTGCCGCCGCGGCATCTACGGCATTTCCACCTTTTTTTAAAATCTCAATACCGGCTTCCGAGGCCCAACGGCTGCCCGAAACCACCATGCCATGTTTCGAATAAACGGGGCTTTGGTTAGCCGGATAGATCAGTGAAAGAATGAAAAGGAAACCGGGGATGAAAGAGAAACGATGCTGTTTCATGATAAAAATCCTGTTCGCGTTTAATTGGTCAATACACCGACAACCGGGAAAGTCTCACCGAATACGGACCTCCCCAACTCCTGTCCGGCAATACTTTCCTTCTGGTCTCCCGGGTGTCTAATATTAGCAAAATATCATAACCATTTCCATAGGGCACAAATGAAGGCGGGTTGTACGCCTCACGTTTCACATCTCCGGTATTTTAAATTCCTATGAAACAGTCAAACATATTGAAAAACCGACCGATAGTATCAACGACGCGATTGCAGTTTTGCCAGTAGTCTTAGAATTTCCAGGTAGAGCCAGATTAAGGTGACCAGCAATCCGAAGGCGCCGTACCATTCCATGTATTTGGGAGCGCCGTTTTCGGCTCCTTCCTCAATGAAATCAAAATCCATGACCAGGTTTAAGGCGGCAATGATGACAACCCCGAAACTAAACAGAATGCCGAAAGTGGAATTGCTGTTAATGACCGGAACCTGCACCCCGAAAAAGCTGGTTACAAAGCTGATAAGGTACAGGAACGCAATCCCGCCGGTGGCGGCGGTTACCCCCAACTTGAAATTTTCGGTTGGTTTTATAACACCGGACCGATAGGCCAGCAATAAGGCGCCCAAGGTACCGAAGGTTAAAAACACCGCCTGATTAACGATCCCGGGGTAAGAGGTCTCGAAAATCCGGGAAATTCCTCCCAGGGCCAGGCCTTCCAGCAAGGCGTATACGGGAACGGTATAACGGGCCAAGTGTTTCTTGAAGATGGTGATCAACGCGACAATAAAGCCGCCGACAAATCCAATCATCATAAATCCGCCGGCGCGCGGATCGCCGGCCGGCATATTCCAGATATATATTGCCGTGGTCATGAGCAGCAACAGGGCCAGGGCTGTCTTGTGAACGGTACCCATGATGGTCATTGCATTTTCAGTGTCGGCGATTGCAAAACCCTGAAAAGCCCTTGGTGTCAGGGCCGGATTGGCCGAACGGAGCGCCATGTGTCGATTCATTATTGATCCTCTGAATTTATTTTAATTGCGATGCTCTCTTTTTGAATGTTTATTAAGGAGAAAAAAAGGAATACGTGTCGGAACGTCGTAGTGGATATCCCTACGGAGGGAAAACGTGAAACGTGGTGCGTAAAACCGTTTTCAGTCATGCATAACACTCGTTTACTTCCCCGGTTTTCGGGGGCGCTAATGCTTATTAAAGCCCGAATTTTACGTCAAATGAAAAATATTGGTTCCCGGATTTCAGACAGCCCGGCAGCGGTATCCGGGGATTCCGCCGATACAACGGGGATCGTTATTTTGACAACCGTTCCCGCAGTGCCTGACGGATACCGTCGGCCGGAATACGGACTTGTTCCATGGTGTCGCGATCCCTGAGGGTTACGGTGTCGTCTTCCATTGTCTGATGATCAACCGTTACACCAAAGGGCGTGCCGGCTTCATCCTGACGCCGGTAGCGGCGGCCGATGGAACCACCGGCGTCGTAGAAAGCGCCGAATTCTTTTCGTATGTCCTTGACGATCTTCAGGGCTTTTTCCGGTTGGCCGGCTTTGTTTACCAGGGGAAACACCGCGCAGGTAATGGGAGCCACTTTGGGGGAAAGCTTCAGGACCACCCGTTTTTCTCCCCGGACTTCCTCCTCATGATAGGCATCCACCAGGCACGTTAAAAAAGCCCGGTCGACACCGGCAGACGCCTCCACCACCGCGGGAACGATGTGTTGATTACTCACCGGGTCAAAATAGGTTTGTTTTTTCCCGCTGGTGCGATTGTGCTGGTCCAGATCAAAAGTGCCCCGGTCGGCGATTCCTTCAAGTTCCGACCAGCCGAAGGGGAATTCGTACTCGACGTCGTAGCAGGCTGAGGAATAATGCGCCAATTCGTCCTCTCCATGAGGGCGTAACCGCAATTTTTCAGCCGTAATCCCCAATTGTTTGAACCATTCCACGCGCTCGTTGCACCAATATTCCAACCACTTTTTCGTTTCTTCCGGGTAAACAAAAAATTCCAGTTCCATTTGTTCGAATTCCCGTGTGCGGAACAGGAAATTGCCGGTGGTGATTTCATTTCGGAAAGCCTTTCCGATTTGCGCGATTCCAAACGGTAATTTTTGTCGGGAGGTCGCCTGCACATTGGAAAAATTAACAAAAATTCCCTGGGCCGTTTCCGGTCGCAGGTAAGCGATGTCTTCCGAATCCTCCACCGGCCCGATGGCGGTTTTGAACATCAGGTTGAATTGCCGGGGTTCGGTCCAGTCCTTGACTCCGCAACGTTCGCAGGGTTTGTCCAGGTCGATATGGTCGGCCCGGTAACGGGTTTTGCAATGTTTGCAGTCAACCAGGGGATCGTGGAAATTTTCCACATGACCGCTGGCTTCCCAGGTTTTGGGATGCATCAGGATAGCGGCATCCATTCCGACCACGTTGTCGCGGGAGGTGACGATATTGTGCCACCAATCGTTTTTAATTTTGCGCTTCATTTCCACGCCCAGCGGTCCGTAATCCCAGGTGGAAGCCAGCCCGCCATAGATTTCGGAGCTCTGAAAAATGAAACCGCGACGTTTACAGAGAGAGACGATCTTTTCGATTTTTTTAATATCCATTAATACCGTAACACCTTTTTATTTATTTCATCACCAGGCACCTGGCGTTGCAATCAATTAACGTTGAAACGATTGTACGGTCGCACCGGACGGGATAATTCAACGTGCCCTGTGACCGGTTAATTAATCTAATTTTTTCAATTCTTTTTCGATTTCGTCATCAAAAGGAATATCGGAGTCGGAGGTTTTGAACTGAGCCGGTGGCCGTTTGGGGAGTCGCAGATAGAGAATCAGGATCAGGATTCCTATTCCCGCAATAATAACCGGTGCGATCCAGGCAAACAGATTGAATCCGCTGGCAACCGGAACGGCCAGGATGCGTTCCCCATACAGACCCACGTAATAGTCGAGTATTTCCTGCTTCGTCCGCCCTTCGGCGACGAACTCTTCGATCTGTTTTTCGATTTCCGGGTAACCGTGATCGTAAATGGTTCCGCTCCAACAGCAGGGAGCCATTAAACTTTGTTCTATGTCCTTAACAAGTTCCTGTTGGTCATCGCGAGCGGAGATTACTGAGAATACCAATATAATTGTCAGTAATGTTTTCATTTTTTTCTCCGTCGTCGTTTTTTGGGCCCGGCAGCCCTTCTTTCATTGATTAGTTTAACCGCCTCCGGCAGCGAAATTTGATCCGGATTGATACCCTTTGGCACGGCGGCATTTACTTTACCATCGGTAATGAACGGCCCGTAACGGCCTTCCTTTACAACCAGCTCTTCTCCCGTTTCAGGGTGTGCCCCGATGGTATGCAGAACCGTCGATCTTTGGGCTTTTTTGGAAAGGAGCGTTAACGCTTCTTCCAGGGTAATCGTCAACGGGGTAAGGGGAGGGGTTAGTCTGGCGTTCTTTTTCCCCATCCGGATGTAAGGGCCGTAGCGGCCGTAATCGGCCAGCACCTCTTCTCCGGTTTCCGGATGGCATCCCAAAGATCTTGGCAAAGAAAGCAAATCCAGGGCCTGGGCAAGGGTCAGTTCTTCGGGTCTTATGTCCTTGGGAATGGATTTACGCGTTTGGGTGTCCCCCAGTTGTACGTACGGTCCATAGGGCCCTACTTTCAACAACACCGGTTGTCCCGTTTCCGGATCGGTACCCAACCGGTTTTCCCGGGCTTCGTTGTTTTCCAGTAGTTCCCGGGCTTTTTCCGGTGTGAGATCGCCTAAGGCGAGGTTGAACGGGATTGAGCGCCGGGTTTCACCTTTCTGAAGATAGGGCCCGTAATTGCCGATGCGCGCCAGGATGGGCTCGCCGCGATTGTTGATTATGGGAATAGTGCAAGCCTTGCGAATGTCAATTTGGGTATCCAGCATTTGTTCCAGGCCAAGGGTCTTCTCGGACCCGAAGTAAAAATCGTTCATGAATGGGAGCGGTTTCAGTTCCCCCCGGGCAATGGCGTCCAGACTGTCTTCCATCCTTGCGGTGAACTTCACATCGACTAAGGGCGAGAAGTGGTTTTCCAGTAATTGGGTAACGGCAACCGCCAGGAATGTCGGTATCAGCGTTCCGTTTTGGTTGATGACGTAATCGCGTCGCTGGATGGTATCCAGAATGGAGGCATAGGTTGAAGGACGGCCGATGCCCTTGGTTTCCATTTCCTTGACCAGGGTCGCTTCCGTAAAACGCGGCGGCGGTTTGGTTGTGTGTTCTTCGGCGTTGAGCCGAAGGCATTCCAGTTCGTCACCGGTTTTGACTTCCGGCAAGACCAACTCCTTTTGATTCTTTTTGGAATCGGCATCGTCCTGTGATTCCACGTATACCCGCATATAACCGGGAAAGGTTATCACCTTTCCACGTGCTCTGAAAACGGCTTTTTGATTGGTGATCAGGATGGTTGTCTGTTTTATTTTCGCCGGTTTCATCTGGCTGGCGATGGTACGTTTCCAGATCAATTCATAGAGTCGTCCGGCATCTTTCCCAAGCGTGTTCAATGCCGCTTCAACCGGTGAAAATTGGCTGCCGGCCGGCCGAATGGCTTCATGCGCTTCCTGGGCATTCTTCACCTTGGTAACGTATCGCACGGGCCGGGCGGGCAAATACTCGTCACCGAAGCGTTGCCTGATTTCATTGCGGGCCGCGTTCAGGGCTTCCGTCGACAAGTTCGTCGAGTCGGTCCGCATGTAAGTGATGAATCCGGCTTCGTATAATTTCTGGGCGGTGATCATGGTTCTGCGGGCGGAAAAACGGAACTTTCTGGCCGCTTCCTGTTGCAGGGTACTGGTGGTAAACGGCGGTCGCGGTTTCGAAGTCTGCGGTTTTTCCTCGATTGATGTGACTTCCCACGTCCCGGGCATCAGTTCATCGACCAGAGCCGTGGCCTGCGATTCGGTGAGCAACAGGACGTTTTGATTGGCAAGGGCGCCGGTGTTCTTGTCGAAGTCCCGCCCCTGGGCTATCCGTTTCCCGTCCAACTGGAATAACTCGGCGAAAAATTTAGCCCCGCCGGACTTGGCTAACTCGGCTTTCAGGTCAAAATACGTCGAGGCTTTGAATGAGGCGCGCAGCCGTTCCCGGTCAATGATGATTTTCACCGCCGCCGATTGAACGCGTCCGGCCGAAAGGGCCGTCTTAACAAACTTCATGTTTTTCTGCAGCGTATTCCACAACAGGGGTGAAATCTTGTATCCCACCAGGCGGTCGATAATCCGGCGCGTGCGCTGCGCGTCCACTAAATGCCGGTTCAAAGGACGACCGTGTTTCATCCCTTCGCTCACTCCGGAACGGGTGATTTCCGTGAACTGAACCCGCTCGATCCTGGCCTCCGGGATTTCGCTTGCGAGGTGATCCGCGATGGCTTCTCCTTCCCGGTCAGGATCGGTGGCCAGAATGACTTTGGGGGCGACCCTGGCCAGGGATTTTAATTTTTTGATAAACGATTTTCGGTCCGGAAGGACCTTTAAAGTGATTTGAAAATCGTTATCAACGTCGACGCCCAGTTCTTTCCTGGGCAGGTCCTTTACATGTCCTACGCATGCCAAAACATCGACCTCGCCGCCTAAATATTTGGCGATCGTTTTCGCCTTGGAGGGCGATTCTACGATTAAGAGTGGTTTTTTGTTCATTTTAACCGGAAAATATACAGTGTTAAAGAAAAATGGTTCCTAAGCCAATTTATTCATCCCGACGCTTCGGGACCCCTCTATACCTCTTCGCATTATGCGGGATTTTCGACTCCGATACGGTAACAATGGGGCACGGATCCCGGCTTTGAATTACAACAAACAACAGAATCGAGCCGCACCGGCGTTACTTTTCGGGGTGGAAATTATACAAGTTTTTGCGGACAATCATTCGGAATTAAAATTGAGCCGGGAAATATAATCCACAAGCGAATCCCAATTAACGCTTTTCTGCTCGGCCGTTGTTAAATCCTTGACCTGCACGGTTTGGTTCTGAAATTCCGTTTCACCGACAATCAGGGCCATACGGGCATGTAAACGGTTGGCTTCCCGGAGTTGAGCCTTCAGGCTGCGCCGCAACAAATCGGTTTCGACCGAAAATCCGAGGCTACGCAGTTTGTTTGTCAATTTCATAACGGTGGGTCGGGCATATTCATCGAGGCAGACAAAATAAAGGTCTATCGTTTCGGGTGGTGTTTTGTCGGTGTCGGATTCCAGGGCCAGCAGAACCCGTTCCATTCCCGCCGCGAATCCGATTGCCGGGGTCTGTTTTCCGCCCAATGTTTCCACGAGATTGTCGTAACGCCCTCCCCCGCAAAGAGCATTCTGGGCTCCCAAACCGGAGGAAGTGATTTCAAACGTCGTGCGGGTGTAATAATCAAGCCCGCGAACCAAACTGGAATCGAGGACGAAAGGAATGCCCAAAGTCTGTAATAATGTTTTTACCGCTTCGAAATGTTCGGCGTCTTCCGGCGTGAGATAATCGGTGAGAATGGGCGCATCTTTCAGGATTTCAATTTCGTGGGGTACCTTCGTATCCAGGATGCGGAGGGGGTTGGTGTCAAACCGTCGTCGGCTGGTTTCGGTCAACTTCGGCAAATGCGGTTTTAAAAAAGCTTTGAGCGCCCGGCGATAATTTGTGCGGCTGTTTTGCGAGCCGATGCTGTTTAACCGCAGTTCCAGCTCGGACAACCCTAATTCCTTAAGGATACCGTAAGCGATGGAAATCACCTCTGCGTCGGTTTCCGGGTGGGGAGAGCCGATCGCTTCGACGCCGAACTGGTGATGTTGGCGGTAACGCCCGGCCTGGGGGCGTTCCTGGCGGAAGGCGCGATCCAGGTAGTACAATTTTGTCATCGGAGACTGTCGGCCAAGGTTATGTTGCAGGTAGGCCCGGATCACGGAAGCCGTTACCTCCGGTTTCAGAGTCAGATTATTGCCGCTTTTGTCCACGAAACTATACATTTCTTTGGAAACGATATCGGTTTCCTGACCGACACCCCGGGCGAACAATTCGGTCCGCTCGAAAACCGGGGTACGTATTTCCCGGTAACCGAAGCGTCGCATGAAATCGCGAACCGTATTCTCAATCTGTTGCCAGCGCCAGGATTGGTCCGGCAGGATGTCATGGGTGCCTTTAATGGATCGGATGAGCGGTTTGGCCATTATTTTCCTGTAATATCGTTTAATATCAAATCCGCTTCCTCGCGGAAGGACTCCGGCACGTATAATGTAACGGTCGTACCCAAAAGATTGGTGGTGTCCAAACCCAGGGCTGAGGTCAGCCAGTCGGACTTAATGTAGTGGGGTATTTTTTTTGTTTTCAGCACTTCCGCAACCATATCGGCGTAAATTTTGCCTTTTAACGGCGATAAGGCTACCCATTTGATTTCTTCCAACGGTTTTTCCAGCGGTTCGGCATCAACTAATGATACCTTGCAGTCGGAACAAACCGTTATTCCTTCCACATATTCGGCATGACATTCGGGACAGAACATATTGTTTCCTTTTTTTAGGTTGGAATTTCCTACATTCCGCGCAAGAGAACAAACCCGGAAATATGATTCGGGCCGGGAGTTTTCAACGCGTGTTTCTGGATTTTCCAGGAAATTCGGAATCACCGGGGAAATTGCCGGAAGGCCCGGTAAGAATCCACGGGGGAAAAGAGTGGACGATCCGTACTGTCCGGCAAATCAGAATTTCGGTATCAAACTATAAATACCGCCTCTTTGTTCCAGCTTCAGATCACGAAGGGTAGGCGATTTCACATTCAGCCGCAGATAGAAACCTTGTCCGAAGCCGCTGGGTGTCCAGGAAATGGACATTTCCCAACAATGGAGATCACGATAGATGGAAAAGTGATGACTGACCAATTCATTTTTTACCAGGTCGAAGCGGGCGTTATACTGAATGCGCCAGTTGGGTGTGAGTTGGATTTTCGTATTGGTATTCATCCAGAAGGTCTTCACCGGGTTTTGAGGGTCCGCCCTATTGTAGGCATAGCTGAAACTGACATTCGTCTGCCAGAGTTCATTTCCGCTCAGGGGTTTGGCGACCTGTTTGACGGGATTAACCACCCCCGATCCGTCCAAACGTTCATTATCGATTGTCGTGTCGATGGCTGCCGTATCAGCGGCGGTCGGTTCCGTCGGTGATTTCAGTCGTTTTCCGGAGATTTTGAACCCGGTGGAAAGACGGGCATTGATTAATCGGGGAATCGGCAAACCCCAGGAGTTTTTTCGTAATGAGGTGCTCCGCTGTCCCCGTCGGGAATCGTAATCGTAGAAGTCGTGGGTCATCGATAAATCCAGGTTTAACTTGCGGGCAAGCGAAGAACGGAGGGAGGATCTCAGATTCGCAAGCTGATAGGTTTCAGCGACGAAATTGTAACTGGTGGATAATCGCCAACTGAGGAGATCGATTTTTCGTTCCTTTTCTCCATCGGATATCTTAGCCTGGAAGACATTGTTAAGCGAAAAATTAATGGCCTGTTGTTCATTTTGCGGGGTATTCCCGGCCGGGGTTTCGCTGAAGCGATCGTAGGTAAGGATATTGCCGGCGGTATCCGTGAGGGTCTGAATGTAGCCCGGATTTTTTCCGAACAGAGGTTTGGAAAAATCGGGCGTGAAAGAATACCCGATGGAAGGGGATGCCACGTGCCGAATGGATTTCAAAGCCCCGATTCCGATCGGGAACAGGCCGTAAACCTGAGTTTTCGCGCTTAAATGGAAGGAACCGGTGGTGCGAATAGCCAGCCCGTCAACTTCCTCCTTGATTAGGGAGTTGGTAGCCGTATCCAATCGCGCGCGGAACGATTTGTTTACCCAGTCGGATTTTCCGCTGAGACCGGGGCTGATGGTAATATATCTGAATATCTTCTGAGGCGCCGAAATCGAAAAGTTATGAACCAGGATACCGGAACTCGTGGATTTGATGATTCCTTTTCCGTCCTGGTCGACCTTCCATTGGATTATCGAGGTAGTGTCGTCCGACGATATTTCTTCGGATTCATAGTAGGTGCGAATTTTGTTGGTAAGTTTGTTGGAATAGCTCCAGGTAACGTTGTGATACCATTTTTTTAAGGTCGATTTGGACTTGATTAAGGGACTTTGTCCGCGTCGGAAAGTCATGCTGGGCAGGGTGCTGGTCAAAATGTTGAGTTGTGTCCCGGCTCTTTTCGGTTTTTGGTAAAAAACCGATGTCGGTTGTATCTTTTGTTCAACCATTAAATCCCGTCTGGATGAAAGGTTAAAACTGAAGGAGCTGTTCCATTTTCTCCATTGTTTTGTATAAGTGGCATTGGAAATGGCTTGTTGATTCATTCGTCGCACCGGATCGAGCCCCATGATTCGGTTGTACTCACCGTTGCTGTAATAACTGGCATTGGCATTGAAAGATTGATCTCCTCTAAGTACCTGGTTGTGGTTCCAGCGCACGACATAATCGGTTTTGCGATTCTGCGAAAGGGAAGTGATATCGCGTTCCCCGAAACCGAGGAATTGCCGGGTTTCCAGGAACAGTCTCCCGCTGTAGCGATATCGTATTTTATAATTGTTTGCGATTTTAAAGGTAATTCCCTGCCGGTCGGCGAAACTTAGAAGGAATTTCGTGTCCCAGTAATCGTTAGGGGCCCAGTAGTATCCCATGCCGTCAATAAATTGTCCCCGGTTCCGCGATTCACCATACGACGGCATAATCCATCCGGAGTGGCGTCCCCCTTTTTGATTGGGGAAAATGGCAAAGGGCAGCCCGATGACCGGAATACCGCTGATATACAATACCAGCGGACGGGCAATGACTTTATCGTTCTGAATCATTTTCATTCTCCGGCTCTCGAAATGGAAATGAGGAACCTTCAGATCACAGGTTGTGAAGGTACTGTTTTTCACGTAAAAGGTCTTACTGCCCACGTTCCGGATCTCACGTCCGGAATAGTAACCGTCCTCGGCTTTGGTCCGACCGTAAACGACCTTGCCTTTGCGGGTTTCCAGGTTGTAAATCATTGTGTCGCCCACCATCGGTTCCCGGCCGCGTTCGAGCAGGGTGGGTTGGATGGCTTCGCCGGTGGTATCGCCGGGACTGATGGGCAGGGCGTATAAGAGATTCTTTTGCCAGTCCACATTAATGAACCCGGCGAGAAGGTCGATATCGGTATAGTGAATTTTCGCGTCCCGGTACAAATCGGTTTTTTCTTCGGGAATAAAGTAATCGATGGTTTCGGATTCGTAATCGATCGGCGCCTCCACATCAACATTGGTGGAATCGGGAGTATACGTTCCCCGGGCGCCGCCGGAGATGATAATCCGCTTCAATTCGCTTTCATCGAACCGCATGGTGACCGTATCGCCGGAGGCAAGATTTTTCCCCTGGTAAAGGGAATCTTCGAAGATATGATACAAGGTGGTGGCCATCCCCTCAAGGCGGATGGAATCCAGGCTTCCGTCCCTGAAAAAGCCGATAAAAACACTGCTGGTCATATCATCCTGATATGAAACCGGTTGCCTGGAGTTGACGCTGTCTTCAGGAGCCGAACTCGTACGCCATCCGGAACTGGCGCTGACGACATGCGCCTCGGCGGGAATGAATATCCGTTCCAAAACTTCATCCCGGTAAGACAATACGATTTTTTCACCGGTTAAAGTTCGTTCCTTCTCTTTCACCCGGGGATTGATTTTCAGGATTGTTACCTCATTTTCCCGGGAGTAATCCGCTTCGCCGCAAGTGGCGATTCGATCGCCCTCCAGGATAGTTACATTACCAAGAGCTTGGTAAGAAACGGCATCCTGCCCCGCGCGCTTGGAATACAGTATCCGGTCGGCTGTTATTTGCTGGTCGACCTGGATTAAGCGAACATTCCCCAGGGCATTGCCACTGTCCAACGCGGAGAAATAAATCAGCGAATCGGCAACCAGATCGTAATCCTTGTCCCAAATATGCGTGTTACCGTAGGCCTTTAACACTTCGTTGAAGGAATCATAAAACAGGGAATCACATTCCAGCGTCCGGTCCTCTTTGGTAACGACGACATTGCCGGTCAGGTGCCCCCGGCCTGTTTTTTCGTAATAGCGTGCCCGGTCGCCGGTGAGGGTCGTGGGTCCTTTAATAAATATTACGTTGCCTGTTAGAATCTGAACGGCCTGGCCGTTGACGGTAATGTTTTCCAACACATCCGCTCGTTTTAAACGCAGCCTGGAATCTCCCCGGGTGAGCATGGGAATTAAAAACATAAACAGGATGGAATACAACCACCAGACCGATTTAGGTCTTGTGAAATTATTCATGAGGCGTATCCGAAAAGGTCATTTTTATCAGCATGGATTGGATCACAACCCAGTATAGGGTTGTGCCACGGGGAAAACAGAGATAGAAAGGTGAATGATTTGACCCGGATTTCTCCATTTCACGACATTTTTCGTCAAAGTTTTTCGGAGTAGACTCATTCATGAAATAATTCAGATTAAAAATTGATTGTGATGGTTAACGTTGATGTGATTACTCCGGCATATATTAATGGTGCGGTTAAATGAGCGCATCCAACGTTTAACCCCCCGGCCTTCATGCTCATTCCGCCGGGCTGTAGCATGGGGGATATAATATTACCTATAACCGTTGCCGGTTTAATCATCCGGTCAGGTTGTTTTGTCATCGTCATAACGATCCGGCCATAAATCCTTCAGTCGTTTACGGATGTAATTTTCATAACCCAGGCCGGTAGGCTTGTAAAAAGTTTCGGTAACTGTTTCGGGAAAGTAATTCCGGCGTACGAAATGGCCCGGATGGTCATGGGGATAATCATAATCTTTTCCGTATCCCTGGGTTTTCATGAGTTCCGTGGGGGCATTCCGTAAATGCAGGGGGACGCCCGGCGTTCCTTTTTCTTTAACCACGCCCAGAGCCCGGTTGACGGCCAGGTAGGAAGCATTCGATTTCGGGGCGCCGGCAAGGTAGGTCGTAACCTGAGCCAGTATTATGGCCGCTTCAGGCATTCCGATCATATGCACGGCCTGAAATCCGGAGACGGCGATAGTAAGTCCCCGGGGATCGGCATTGCCGATGTCTTCGGAAGCCAGTATCACCAGTCGGCGGGCGATGAATTCCGGTTTTTCTCCGCCCTCCAGCATGACCGCCAGCCAGTAAACAGCCGCGTCCGGATCGCTGCCCCGGACCGATTTAATGAAGGCGCTGATCGTATCGTAATGGTAGTCGCCGGTTTTGTCGTAAAGTTGCGATCGGCTTTGCAGCGCTTCGTCCAGGATTGCATTGGTAATCGTGCCCCGGCCGCCGATCAGATTGATGGCGACCTCCAAAGTGTTGAGCATCTTGCGCGCATCGCCGCCGGAAGCCTGAATCAGCTTGGCACGGCAGTCGGGGGGAAGTTCCACCAGGTTTTTCCGCAATAATATGTCGGTTGCGAAAGCCTGCTGCAGAATTTTGTCCAGGGCGGAGGGAGAAAGAGGTTTAAGTACCAACACCCGGCATCGTGACAGCAAAGGACTGATTACCTCAAACGAGGGGTTTTCCGTCGTTGCCCCGATCAGGATGACGGTTCCATCCTCCACGGCATGGAGCAAAGCATCCTGTTGAGACTTGCTGAAGCGGTGGATTTCATCGATGAACAGGATCGTATGGCGTCCCAGTTCCCGGCTTTTTTGGGCTTTTTCGATGATTGACCGCAATTCCTTCACACCACTGGAAACGGCGGATATTTCATGCAGGCCGGCATCGGTTGCGCGCGCGATGATCCGGGCCAGGGTGGTTTTCCCGGAACCGGGAGGTCCCCAGAGAATCATGGAAAACGGCTTTTGTTGACGGGTAATCAGGGACAGGATTTTCCCCTCCTTTACCAGGTGTCCCTGGCCCACGAAAGCTTCTATGGTCCGGGGCCGGACGCGATCCGCAAGGGGCGGAAGATGCGTGTCAAATACGGAGCGTGTTCCCGTCATTGGTTCGCCTTTGGGATTGGTGGTGTGGGCCGCGGAAGTCCACAAGCCGTATTTTCGATTGCGGGAATGATGAGGAAACGCATATGTATTTTTAACGAAAGAAATCCAAAACCGTTAAACGAATGGTGTAAATTTAGTTGAATAAAGGAAGCCGTTCCTGAATATTATTCGGCTCACGGTTTCCCGGTTGTTTATCCCGGATGCCTTGCAAAACGTCGTAATGAAGGGATTCATCATTGTAATTGCGGTGAAAATGTTGCCCGGGGTTAATTTATTCCCCCTGGGAGCAAAAACAAATAAGTATGATCGTATTCAAGCACGATCTGATTTTTCACAATAACATGAAACGGGATGACCCATGAAAAAGATTCGTATTTTGGGTTTGGGAATTGGATTGCTCGTCTTGGCAGCATGCGGCAAGCCCAAGGTTGTTACCCTGGATAATGGTTTGAAGATCCGGGACAAGGTGATCGGCAAGGGAGCGATCGTGGAGAAGCTGGACCTGGTTACGGTGGATTATACGGGGCGTCTTGAGGACGGCACCGTTTTTGACTCTTCCCATGATCCCGGTCGCAGTCCTTTCCGATTTACCCTGGGGGTAGGAATGGTCATTGACGGTTGGGAGGAAGGAATTCCCGGAATGCGGGTCGGCGGTAAACGCATCCTCACCATTCCGCCGGAATTGGGATACGGCAAACAGGGAGCCGGTAAAACAATCCCACCCGATGCAACCCTGATTTTTGAAGTGGAAGTACTGGACGTGGAGAAGTTTTAGTGCTGATTATGTTGAATTGAACTGCTGTAATTTGCATTTTAAAGTTTAAGAGTCTGGAGGAAGCTCTGCGGTTGCTATCCTTAATTCCGACATTAAGGGCAACAATCCTTTGAAAATGAACAGTAGCTCATACATTCAACCCCTGACGGTGTTGGATTGTGTTCGATGTTCATTGTGCTATAAATATTCGATTCCTGCGGAATCGCTGTCGACAATAATATATCTTTGCTTCGCTTGACCGTATAAACACGTCTACACCTTGTTCCGCTGCGTAAATCCCGTAGGGGTTACATGTTTGTAGACACTGTTCTTCTTCCTACGCCTCAGACTCAGCCTTATTATATTCCAACCCATTGCTGTTCAAAATAATTTGAAATAGTGGTAATTCAAGCATAGTACTCCTCGGTACCGGACAGATTTGGCCCCTTCTTCCTGAAGCAATCCCCCTAAAGGATTTAAGAAAGAGGATTCCCTGGTACTTTGCGCACACAATCCAGAACTAACTTGAAATATGCTGTCCAAGACGTTTTTATGATCGAAGATATTGTAAAAATCACGATCAAATTTTATGCTATGCCGCCCCTTCAGGGCTAATGTGGTTTTGTTTTTCTTTCCTTTCCCGGCGCTCCGCACCGGGTTGTTTTATTCCGCCCTTTCAGGGCTATACCAATAACCACGACACTTTTTTAGGTTCGTCCCCTCAATACTATTAACCCGGCAATGGATATCTGGATGAATAGATTATATTTATCAAAGTGAACGCCTGAATCAAAAACCTTTAAATTCTCCCCTGTAATAGGGGAGAATAAAAGAGGGGTCCTAAAATTTGAATAAATCATTATTTCATACGATTAACATATGCCGGAGTAATATCACAATGATTCGATTGAATTCCCTGAAAGGGAATCATAACAAAACTCAAGGCAACGCCCTGGATAATGGATCCGTCGGTGTACCAGCCCTGTAAATAAGGGCGGAATAATCTTACCCCATCTCGTATCGTGTGTGAACAGCATCGGTAATACAAGTTCACCATTTAGAACTTGTCCAATAACCGAATATTACAGGGAAATTTGAGGCGATTTGATGAAACATCAGAACAATCTCATTACCGAATGCTTGTATATGCTGTCCAAGTAATTCTCCAAAACATTTATTTTGGACAGATGTGTTTCCAGCCTGTATCTGCAATAAACAACAGAGCCACCGAAGGGACTCGAACCCCCGACCCGCTCATTACGAATGAGCTGCTCTACCAACTGAGCTACGGTGGCAATTTTGTGAATGACCGCTGAAAAAGCGGGGGAAAAATACGATGTTTGAAAGTAATAAAAAACGATCCTGTGAATAGGGTTTTTGGCTGCTCAAACCCCGGAAGGTTGCAGTCTATTGAATTCCGGGAGAGGATCGTGCTCAGAGGGTGAAGCGAAGTATAAATAAAATAGTCCTCGCATATTATTTGATCGTTAATCATTCTGTGTGAAATGGTTTCATATTATCGGATGGCCTGACAAAACATTGATTGCTTAGGATCTCCTGATTCTGAGCGAAGTACTGTTGAACAGAAGGTAAAGGATTCATTTTGACAAATGGTGAATAAAACGGCAAAAAATGCGTTATGGTGTTCATTGAACCTGTCAAAAAACGTGTTTAGAAAATCCTCCGGGTATATCTCTTCACACCCGATTAAAAAACGCGTCGTGCAGTATGCGCACCGCCTTTGTCTCTTCCTTTTGATCGACTACGATCGAAATGTTTCGTTCCGAAGAACCCTGGTCCGCGGCAACGATTTTTATCCCGTTGCGACCAAGGGTGTTAAATACACGGCCCGAAATCACGGGTGACCGGTTCATGTTTTTCCCGACTACCGCCACGATGGAAAGGTTTTTTTCCACCTTGATGACATCCATCCTGCTTAATTGAATTTCAAGGGCAAACTCTTTTTCAAGGGCTGTTTTCGCCTTGTGAGTATTCTCCGCTTTTACAGCGAATCGTATCGCGTGTTCGCCGGAGTCCAGGGAAATGAACAGAGGACCGATCTCTTCCCTTGCCAGGGTTTGAAATAAACGTCCCAAAAGACCAACGCCATTGAACACGCCGTTTCCTTTTACCCGAATCAGGGCTACATCGTTTAACGAGGAGAATCCCGTAACGGCGGATTTTTCCGATTGGGGATGGTTGTTGATGACGGTTCCCCCGGAACCGGGCTGAAAAGTGTTGCGGATCAGGATGGGAATATCCCGTTCTATGGCCGGTTTCAGGGCGGGCGGAAAAATTACTTTCGCGCCGAATTGTGACATTTCACGGGCTTCTTCATAGGTTAAATACGGCAGGGTAAATGCTTCCGGCACCTTCCGGGGATCAGCGGACATGACGCCGTTTACGTCGGTCCAGATTTCAATCACTTCGGCGTTTAACGCGGCTCCCACCAGGGCGGCCGTATAGTCGGAACCGCCGCGACCGAGCGTAGTGGTGTCGCCGTTCACGCTGGAGGCGATATACCCGGTGATCACCTGAAGGGCGGAACGAGTCCGGAAACAGGTCCGGATATTGGCATAAGTTTTATCCAATCGCACCCTGGCGGCGCCATAGGTTTCGTCGGTGACGATAATTCGGCGCGCGTCCAGCCCCTCGGCCGCGATTTGCCTGGCTTCCAGGCTATGGCTGATGATGACGACGGAAAGGCGCTCGCCGATACTCAGAATGCGATCCAGTGTTTTTGGTGTCAGGTGTCTAAGGAGCGACACGCCCCGGAGCAGACCCTTCAGCTCCGTTATTAAGGGCCGCAGCTCACTGATTGCGGTTTCCCGGATTTCCCCTTCAGTAAGTGTTTGGGCATATTCAATGTGGCGCGCCTCCATCCGGTTCAGGATTTCAAGGTAGGTCATGTTCTTCGTTGCGGCACGGTTGGCCATGTCGATCAACCGATCGGTGACGCCGCCCAGAGCGGAAACAACCACGGCAACCCGGTCTTCGGAAACGGAGTCGGCGATAATGTCCAGCGCCTTGCGAATGTGTTCCGGGGTTCCGATGGACGTGCCGCCGAATTTCAGTACTTTCATCTGTGTTTATCCCTCTGAAGACAGGCCCCGGTAGTGGTGTTCAATCGATTGAAATCTACCGGGAAAGTTGCAAGGCCGCGAGGCAAATTGATGACGGCCGGACTTGTATTGTTCAATAAACATTATGTGATGGTATAGACGGGAACCGCCCCGGTTTTGGTTGCCGATTCCGGTTCCCGTCTGGCATGTGTTTGCAAGGTTTCGAATCGAAAAACCCGCTTTTCCTGAATGTTTATGTCGGACATTTTCCCTTATTCCTTTTATCGATAAACAGTTGTCGTATTGGAATTCACGGAAGGTCTAATGGGAGGGAAACAGGCGGATGATGAATCCATAAAGAAAAACCCTCTCCAAACGATCGTCAGAAGAGGGTTTTTAATTGTTGATCGCCGACATAGAATTGTCGGTTCCTAACTCATCTTTCCTTACAATTATTACTCGTAAGGTAGGAATTGGCACCTTTCCCGTGTAGAACCGGGATGGTTGCCAGGGCGTCAATGGGCCTATTCCCTCAACCCTTCTGGATGAATTACGTGATACTGAGAAAAAGCAACTGGTTGAGCCTGATGCTCGAGACGAAGCTACGATTGTCAGCAAATGTGATCAAAATGTTTTTATT
>JALUTR010000019.1 GCA_027021785.1 Fidelibacterota bacterium
ACTGTTTTCTATCCACCGGTTACACCGGATCCGAACATTTCGGGGTTCATGTTGATCCCCTTCGGGGATCTAAAATGGGGGTTCTTGGTTACCCTTTTTGTCATGGGTTGCTTATGAATGGAATTGATAAAATGACAATACAAAGGAGAAGCAACCCCGCTTGAAAATGAACAGCATAAACAACGGTTTCGTAAAAGAAAAAGATATTGCCACCAGGGATTCGACGGAAAATGTTTTGGAAAACAAAAACATATTTGGTAAAAATAGTACCTGTGTTTGTATCCATTTCGGACATATTTACATCCGTGTTTATTCGTGGCTTTCCACGATTTCATCGGTAGGTTGAATAAATAAAATGCACATACATTTGGATTTGGTTGGCGGTATTTCCGGCGATATGTTCGTCGCCGCCCTCCTCGACGCCTTCCCTGATTTGGAGGAGGAACTCCTGTCCAATTTGAGCAGTCTGGACAGTCTCCGGCAGATCGAGGCGGAAATTATTCCGTATGACGATGGGGTTCTTACCGGAAAACAATTCATCGTGAAAAACGGGAAGGAAGATCACCATCATCGTTCCTATGAAAGTATCAAGCGGGACCTGGAGGATTCTTCGTTGGATGACAGGATAGTCCGTAGAGCGACGGCAATATTTTGGGAACTGGCGCAGGCGGAAGGGAAAGTGCACGGCAAAGACCCGCGGGAGGTGCAATTCCATGAAGTCGGCGCCTGGGATTCCATCGCCGATATTGTGAGCGCCGCCTTCCTGATTGAAAAACTTGCGGTCGGAAGTTGGTCGGTTTCCCCGATACCATTGGGTTCGGGCAGGGTGGAGACGGCCCACGGCTCCCTACCCGTGCCTGCTCCCGCGACATTGATCCTCCTGGAAAATTTCCCTGTCTTCGATGATGGTCTTCCAGGGGAACGGGTTACTCCCACCGGAGCGGCGATTATCAGGAATCTCAACCCGGCGACAAAGAAATCCAGCCTCCCCATGCGACTGATTAAAAGCGGTTATGGTTTCGGTTCAAAAGCGTTCCCGAACCTGTCCAATCTCCTGCGGGTGGTGGCATTTGATGATACCGGGGGGGAGAATGACTCCATTTTGCGTGAGGAACTGGCGGAAATTGTTTTCGAGCTCGATGACCAAACGGCGGAAGACCTTTCCGTGGGTATCGACCACCTGCGGGAAACGGAAGGGGTAATCGATATCATCCAGGCGCCGGTATTCGGAAAAAAGGGACGGATTTTCTTCCATGTACAGATATTGGCAAAGCCGGAATGTGTCGAGCAGGTGATTGAGCGGTGTTTTAAGGAAACAACAACCATTGGTGTTCGTTGGCACAAAGTATACAGGCGGGTCCTCCCCCGTAAAATACAATCCGTCACCATGGAAGATCGGGAAGTCCGGGTGAAGGTGGTGACACGGCCGGGTAATACGGTTACCGCCAAGACCGAAATCGATGATGTATCGGATGTGAAAACTTTCCATGAAAGAAACAGGATAAGAACCAAAACGGAGAAAAACGGAATCGGGAAACATGATGAGGAATAAAACGATCGAGAAATTCTCGAAATTGAAATCAATACTGCAATCCTATGAGGGAATTGCCGTTTCGGTAAGCGGCGGTGTGGACAGCATGACACTTGCCGTTATGGCTCATCGTCAACATGATAATGTCGAGATGTTCCACGCGGTTTCACCTGCCGTTCCCCCCAGCGCGACACAACGGGTAAAGGAATTCGCGCGGAAGGAAGGATGGCGACTTAATATCATAAAACCGGGTGAGTTTGGCGATGAACGATATTTGCAAAATCCGGTTGATCGTTGCTATTACTGTAAAATGAATCTTTATGAAATGATTGGCCGGCATACCGAACTGACGGTGATGTCGGGAACAAATAAGGACGATATCGGTGATTACCGACCGGGACTAAAGGCGGCTGAAAACCACCGCGTGGTACATCCCTACGTTGAAGCGGATATCGCGAAGGAAGATGTGCGAAGGATCGCCCGATTCCTGTCGCTGGATACGCTGGCGGAATTGCCGGCATCACCCTGTCTGTCAAGCCGGATTGAAACCGGGATTGCCATTGATCCGGTGGTTCTGCCGATCGTCAACCGCGTGGAGGAACTCCTTAGTCATAAACTAACACCCCGGACAGTGCGTTGTCGAATCCGGAGCCGGGGGATTGTCATTGAACTGGACGAGGAAACCCTGCTTCGGGTCCTGGAAGAATCCGCGACCATGATTTCCCTGCGGAGAGACATTGAAAACCTGTTTCGCGGACAGGGGTACCGGCAGAGCGTAAGTTTTGAACCGTATCGAATGGGGAGCGCGTTTTTAAGGGATGCCGCCAATGGTTGAGGATCAGGTGACCCTGGATTATAAACGCGATGGAAGAATCGGGTTCGGAGAAGCGATTTTTTGTTCCAAAAAATCGATGGAACAGTTGCTGACCATTCTTGAACGGACAAAAAACAATGATACGCCGCTCCTTTTTACCCATCTGAAAGAAAAACAATTCAAAAAAATTCCGGATGATTTTAAGCGGCGGATGGACTATGATCCATTATCCCGTACCGCCTTTTACGGCACGCCTGAGAAATTGTCCGACCGGAAACAGATCGCCGTTATAACGGCCGGGAGTTCCGATTTGCCGGTCAGTCGCGAAGCGATCCGGACATTGACATTTAACGGGTTCCCGGTACGGGAGATCAATGACGTGGGTGTCGCCGGAATCTGGCGCTTGATGGAGCGCGTCGATGAATTCAAGGACCTCCCGGTAAAAATCGTTGTGGCGGGAATGGACGCGGCGTTGGTCAGTGTCATCGGAGGGCTGGTTCCCGGGGTAATAATCGGCGTGCCCACATCGGTTGGGTACGGTGTGGCTAAGAAAGGGGAAACGGCGCTGCGCTCGATGCTCACGAGTTGCGCTCCCGGTATCGTAACCGTAAATATCGACAACGGGTATGGCGCCGCGATTGCCGCGATTCGGGTTTTGCAATCTCTGAAAAAGATTTGATCCGGTGAAAAATTGTGTCGGATAAAAAAGAAGGACAACGGTAAAATAATAAAATTCCATTACGTTCACTTTGCAGTACATGAAAGCATAATAATACAGGAGGACAGATGTCGAATAAACCAGAACTTGAAACAACGATTTTAGGCAACACGGGACTTTCAATTACACGCTTCGGAGCCGGCGGTCATTTTACCAATGGTCCGCTGGCCCACGAGGATATCCCCCGGCGGGTGCGTGAACTTAACCACCTGCTGGACCTGGGAGTGACCTATTTTGATGTGCAGTGGTTGCCGGAAGAAGAGGCCACGGCGGAAGTGATGAAAACCCGCCGGGACGAATTCACGGTGGCATGGCCCCTGCACGGCGTAACGCAGAGGGGCGGCGAGATCACGGAGAAATACATTATTGATTACTGCAACGACCACCGGTCGCGTTACGATGTTCAGCACGTGGATATATTGTTGTGGGTGGCGCTTGAACTGTACGAGGAAACACAGGAAAAAGTCATGGACGTGGTTCGCTCGGCGTTTGCGAAACTGAAGGAAGATGGATTTTGTGATTATGTTGCGTTTTCCTGTCATCATTCGCCGGAAATGGCCATACGCGGAATTGAGACCGGTGATTTTGACATGGTGATGGTTCCCTATTGCGCGCTTCATCCGGCGGCGGAAAGGGAAGTATTCAAGGCCGCCAAAGCCAAAGGCATGGGAACGGTGGGGATGAAACCGTTCGGCGGCGCCGGCGGGTTTTTCGCCAAAGTGTGGTCCGGGGAGGTTACGCACCCGGAAATCGATAAATGGAAAGACAGTAAGCGGCCGTTTGAAGCGGCGATGCGCTGGGTGATGCAAAATAAGGATATGGATTGCACCGTGCCGGCAGCGCACTCGATTCAACAGATTGATGAGCTTTTCAATGCCATCCAGGAGCCCTTCAATGATGAAGACCGGGAAATCCTGAACACGATGAAGCGAGTCATGGATGAAGCCGGGGTAACGGTTCAGTTAAAAGGAAAGGTCGGAATCCCGGGGAAATGGGATTGAGGTAAAGATAGTTGTGGTTTGACCCCCGATTTTTATCGGGGGCGGACTTTAATGTCAGGAAAAACCGGGAGGAGATGGGAGAAATATTCCAGGAGAGGGAAATATTTTGTTCGACTCCCGGTAAAAAGAGGGACAGGGTAGATTAATATGTGGGTTCTTACCCACCGGTTTCACCGGCCCTGAATATTTCGGGGTTTTTGCTAATTTCCCTGGGAAAAGTTGCAGGAATTTATCCGGAAAGGGGAAGCGGTTGGTTCGACCCTTACAGGGTCGGGGGATATGTTGGTTGTTAACCACCGGTTTCACCGGCGGTTATTTATGTTAATCCCCTACGGGGATTTACCGGGTTACCATTCTTGTTTGGTAGTTGCTTTTGGATGGATTGGACGAATGATCAAACAACAGAGAAATGAATCCGGGGATCATCGGAAATGCTGTTTTCTATCCACCGGTTTCACCGAATTCGAACATTTCAGGGTTCGTGTTTAACCCTTTCGGGGTCGGGGTATGTCTATTGTTGCACCGGTTGTTTCGTCGATGGTGAATCATGATAATCCTATTGATTCAACCGGGGGAGTCGGGAACGTGGAAAAATTTTACGGTTCGGCGACAGTCTGAGGAGGTGTAGAAAAAATTGTCGGAATGATACTT
>JALUTR010000020.1 GCA_027021785.1 Fidelibacterota bacterium
ACCCCAGCCGTGTCTATCTGGAACGTTGTGATTTTTTCAAGGCCAACCCGCCGGGTGATGATTGGGATGGTGTGTGGACGTTGACAACGAAGTAAAGGAGTCTGTTGTAAGGGGATTTAATTGTAATCGGTATCGATTGTTTGCCGTTACTACGCTGAACGTATACTGCCATTGTATTCTTCAAACCGATTGAAAATTTTCGCCGATCGAAAAACATGATCACGCAGGAACGGGAAACCAGGTCAAACGCAACGTTTTCGGTTGCCGTCTCATAGCGGGTTGGTGTTTTTATGTTTTGACTTTCGTCTTTTGAGAGTTCGCGCTGTTTTTTCAACCGTGTGAAAAATTATATCTCCGATTTTAAAATTAAAAAAGTGTTCCTGATTTGTTGCTCTAAAAATTTGTTAGGTAAAAAATTTCCAATTCAATTATTTGTTCTTTTTTGAATCCTTGGCAAATTTAGCAATGTCTAAACAGCAAACGGCGGTCCTTTTGTTAGAGGATGGCCGTTTTTTTCAAGGATTTTCCCTCGGAGCGGCCGGTGAAACCACGGGCGAGTTGTGCTTTAATACCGGCCTGACCGGCTATCAGGAAATACTTACCGACCCCTCCTATTGCCGCCAGATTGTGACCATGACCAGTCCTCACATCGGGAATTACGGCATTAACCCCGAAGATGTTGAATCTTCCCGCATTCAGGTTGCCGGGTTTGTCATTAAGGAGGAAACCGATATTCCATCCAATTGGCGATCGACCCAAAGCATCGGCAATTACCTGCGCGACAATAATATCGTTGGCATTCAAGGCATTGATACGCGGGCGTTGACGCGACACATCCGGACGGAAGGGGCTATGAATGGTATTATTTCCACCGTGGACCTGAATCGTGAAAGCCTGAAAGCGAAATTGGAGCAGGTTCCCTCCATGGCAGGATTGGATCTGGCAAAAGAAGTTACTTGTCCGGCCGGGTACGTCTGGAAAAACGGGAATCCTCAACCGGTGGAAAAAGATGAAGGGGCGACATTCCATGTGGCGGCAATTGATTTCGGTATAAAATGGAACATCCTCCGTCTCCTGGAACATTACGGTTGCCGGGTGACGGTTTATCCCGCCTCAATTCCGGCTGAGGAAATACTTAAAACCGACCCGGACGGTATTTTCCTGTCCAACGGCCCCGGTGATCCGGCAGCCGTGTCCTATGGTATTGATACCGTAAAAAGGCTTTTGGGAAAGAAACCCATCTTCGGGATTTGCCTGGGACATCAAATCCTGGCGCTGGCGCTGGGCGCCGGGACATTCAAGCTCAAATTCGGTCATCGGGGATTGAATCATCCGGTCAGGAACCTGGCGACCGGAAAGGTCGAAATTACCAGCCAGAATCACGGATTCGCAGTGGAAACGGATTCCCTGCCGGCCGCCCTGGAAGCCACGCACATCAATCTGAACGACAATACCTTGGAAGGCTTTCGCTGCCGGGATATTCCGGCGTTTTCGGTTCAATACCATCCGGAAGCCGGTCCCGGTCCCCATGACTCCCGGTATTTATTCGCCGAATTTATCGCCCTGATGAAAAACGCTTCATGAGCTCCTCCATTATCCGGATTAAAGGATTAACATCAAGATACCGTGACCGCCAGGCGGTGAATTATTTTTCTTTTAATGTCTTCGAAAATAGAAAGTTAGGTTTAAAGGGCCCCAACCGAGCCGGGAAATCGTATTTCAATGAGTAGAATCAATAGTAAATCGGTACTTTGAATATCTGTGTGTTGACGGGGAAAAATGCCAAAACGAACTGATATCGAATCGATTATGATTATCGGTGCCGGGCCCATTGTAATCGGGCAGGCTTGTGAATTTGATTATTCCGGAACCCAGGCGACCCGCGCCTTACGGGCGGAGGGTTACCGGATTGTGCTGGTGAATTCCAATCCGGCGACCATCATGACCGATCCCGAACTGGCGGATAGAACCTATATTGAACCGCTTACCGTGGAGTACCTGAAGGCCGTCATTGCCAAGGAAAAGCCGGACGCAATTTTGCCGACCGTGGGCGGACAGACAGCGCTGAATCTGGCGATGGAATTGCATGCCCTGGGAGTACTGGAAAAATACGGCGTGGAGTTGATAGGAGCCCAGGTTAAGGCCATCGAAAAGGCCGAAGACCGGGAGAAATTCAAGACGGCCATGGATGCGGTCGGAATAGACACCGCCAAAGGGGGGTTTGTAAAGTCTTTTGAAGAGGCACAGACGCTTATCGGGGAAATGGACTTTCCGGTAATTATTCGCCCCTCCTTTACCCTGGGGGGCTCCGGGGGATCGGTGGCGTATAACAGTGAAGAATATCAGGACCTGGTTGAAAAAGGATTAAGTGAGAGCCCGATCAGCGAAGTGCTCATCGAAGAATCGTTGTTGGGATGGAAAGAATATGAATTGGAGGTCATCCGCGACCGGGCCGATAATGCGATTATCATTTGTTCCATCGAGAATATCGATCCCATGGGCGTTCATACCGGAGACTCCATTACCGTTGCTCCGGCCATGACCTTAACGGACCGGGAGTACCAGCAAATGCGCGACTGGGCCATGACCTGTATCCGGGAAATCGGCGTCGAAACCGGGGGGTCCAATGTCCAATTCGCGGTCAACCCTGAAACGGGCCGGATGGTCATTATTGAAATGAACCCCCGGGTGAGCCGGTCATCGGCCCTGGCGTCCAAGGCAACCGGTTTCCCGATCGCCAAGGTGGCGGCCAAACTGGCCGTGGGATACACGCTGGACGAACTGCCCAACGATATCACCGGCAAGACCCTGGCGGCCTTTGAACCGACAATCGATTATATCGTTACCAAGATTCCGCGTTTCGACTTTGAAAAATTCCCGTCCGCTTCCGGCCATTTGGGTGTGCAAATGCAATCCGTGGGCGAAGTCATGGCCATCGGACGCACTTTCCGGGAATCGCTACAGAAAGCGTTCCGCTCGCTGGAGGTAGGATTGGACGGCCTCGAACCGAAACCGCCCGCCGAAGGCGATCCGGAGGTCACGCGCGCCCGGCCGCTGGATATGAGTACCCTGCGCTTTGCCACGGCGTTCCGGCTCCTGAAAGTCCGCCAGGCTTTTCTGGAAGGCCAATCGATAGAAGATGTTCATACCCTCACCGGGATCGATCCCTGGTTTTTACGGCAGATTAAACGGTTGGCGAAAGAAGCGGGAGCGCAGGTAAAGGAAAAGGATATTCAATATTATAAGCAGGAAGGGTTCTCCGACCGCCAGTTGGCCAGAATGCTGGGTAGCTCCGAACAGGAAGTCCGTGAATGGCGCAGGAAAAATCAGGTTTTGCCGGTTTTTAAAGTGGTTGATACCTGTGCCGCGGAATTTGAAGCGCAAACACCGTATTGTTACTCCACCTACGACCAGGAAAACGAAATTAAACGCCTGGAAGGAAAGAAAATCATCATTTTGGGCGGCGGGCCCAACCGTATCGGACAGGGAATCGAGTTTGATTATTGTTGTGTCCAGGCGGTGTTTGGTCTTAAGGAATTGGGATACAAAACCATCATGGTGAACTGCAACCCGGAAACGGTGTCCACCGATTTTGACCTGGTGGATCGATTGTATTTTGAGCCGATTACCCTGGAAGATGTGCTTAATATTGTCGATTTTGAGGACCCTGACGGAGTGCTGGTGCAATTCGGCGGACAAACTCCGCTTAAAATTGCCAACGATCTGAAGGAGGCCGGAGTGCCGATTTTGGGAACCTCCCCGGAGTGTATCGATCTTGCTGAGGACAGGGAAAAATTCGGGAAAATCCTGGACCGCCTGCGGATCAATCGACCGGAATACGGAACCGGTCGTTCCCTGGATGAGGTTGTGGCGGTTGCCGAACGGATCGGCTATCCGGTGCTGGTGCGGCCAAGTTATGTTTTGGGTGGTCGGGCGATGGAGATTGTGTACACCACCGACCAATTGGTCGATTATATTGCCCGTTCCGCGGACGTTACCGCCGGACATCCCATCCTGGTGGACGAATTTCTCGAAGATGCCTTCGAATTTGATGTGGACGCGCTGAGCGACGGGGTCGATGTGCATATCGGCGGAATCATGCAGCATATCGAGGAAGCCGGGATTCATTCCGGCGATTCGGCCTGCGTGCTGCCGCCCTATAAAATAACCTCCCGGGCCCTTGAGGAAATTATCCGGATTACCGAAATGTTGGCCCGGGAGCTGAAGGTAGTGGGGTTAATCAATTTGCAGTTTGCCTACAAAGATCGGGTAGTGTATATCCTGGAAGTAAATCCGCGCGCCAGCCGGACGGTCCCATTCGTCAGCAAGGCAACCAACGTTCCTCTGGCGCGAATTGCCGCCCAGTTGGCGGCCGGGAAAAAATTACGGGAATATGGTTTGCCAACCTGGGATCTGAACCACCACATTGCGGTGAAAGAAGCGGTCCTGCCGTTTAACAAATTTCCGGAGGAAAGCATTTTCCTGGGACCGGAAATGAAATCCACGGGGGAAGTGATGGGCATTTCCCACACATTCGGGGATGCTTTCGCGCGTGCTTCTCTCAGTGCCGGTACTATCCTGCCGGAGTCCGGGACGGTTTACATTTCCGTAAACGACAACGATAAACTGAATGCCATTCCTATTGCCAGGGACTTTTACGAACTTGATTTCAAAATCACGGCCTCGTCCGGCACGGCCCGGGA
>JALUTR010000021.1 GCA_027021785.1 Fidelibacterota bacterium
GGTGTGGTCCAGTAACCATTGCACCTGATCCAGGTATCCGGTCCGTTTGGATTCCACGTCGGCTTCCTGCAGGAAAATGATGTCGGGATCCAGTTCATTGATCTTGGCGGCCAGGGCCTCCATCACGGTCAGAATCTCATCGTCCGTGGTAATCACCCGCTCACCGCAGGCGTCGCCGAACCAGGCCATCCGCCCTATGCCAAACCGAATATTCCAGGTCATTACCAAAAGAGTGTCCTTGCCCGGAACATCCACGACCTCCCCGGCCTGATAGTTGACGGCATCGGAAACCGGGGGAAATTCGGTTACGATCGGATCGCAACCCTGAAATAACAGGAAAGGAAGAAATACAATAATAAGTGCAAGTGTCAGTTTAATTTTATTCGTCATAACGCACATAATTTTTAACGCGGGGGAAAGTTACACGTGTGAAAGGATACATCCAATAAATTAGATGGTTAGATGGTTTCGATGTAATACCTCAGTTATAGATTTAGCACCAATCCGCAGGCTGATTGCAGGATCGAATTACACTCTTATCTGATCGTTCATGGTCTCCCGACCATGAACCAAAAAACATTTGTAGGAAGAACAGGACAAAAGCTTGGAAGCTGATAATCGGTACCGTTAGATATCTCTGTTTTCACGACATTTTCTCCAATGATCCCTTAGACTGCCCGGAGGATTGGCTTCCCGGCATGTCCACCGACCTTTTGTGGATCTACTTAAAAAACTTATTTTTTTGAAGTAATAGTAATTGAAGTGTTATCTCTTTTTATCGTACAATGAACAGCAAATATGGGATTTATATTGTGTATTATTAGGTTGTTGTAATGAAGATAAAATATCATCAGTTAAAACAGGGCGCCTGGATCATTTTGTTGCTCCTGTCCATGGCACTCATGGGCGATGACCTGGAACTGATCGCTACCTTCGAAGGCAATCCCAACTGCGACAGCACCTATTTCGGAACATACTGCCTCTTCCTGGGGGACATCAATGCCGACGGTTTCGGGGACATGGCTATCGTCTCCAAAGCCGGGGAGGACACAATAGCCTGCCCTTACACCATGAAATTCTTCTGGGGCGGCCCCGACTTCGATACCATCCCCGACATGATCCTTACACGGGACAGCGCCCTCTTCTATTTCGGAACCTCCTACGGCACTAACGGTGACATAAACGGTGACGGGGTAGCGGACCTGGTTGTGGGAACACATCTGGGGTTTTACATCCTTTTCGGAAAACCGGACATTACCCCCGAATTCGACCTGTTTGTTCCCGAAACTTCCCATGTCCAGTACGCTTTAGATAATCACCCGACCCAGATCATTATCAATGGCGACTTTAACGGGGACGGGTACGATGATATTGTCAGTACCAACTGGTATCACAGTGTCGTCGATTCCGGGCCCTCCTGGACTTGGGACGGAATTACCCGCGTGTACTACGGGGGCGATTCTCTGGACCCGGTATCCGATTGGGAGTTTGTGCCTTCTGAAATCAACCGTAATGGACATTCAACTACAATAGCTTACTGGAACTACGATGGGGACGATTATGACGATCTTGTGATCGGCGGTCTCAATCCGTATACAACCCGGGTATTCAGCGGGGGTCCTTTCCCCGATAACAAGCCTGAATATCTGTGGCACGATTTAGGCTACGCTATAGCGACCGGCGATATTAATAATGACGGCTTTGAAGATCTTTTAATAAAAAGATTATTCACAATTGATTCCATTAATATTGTTTATGGCGGAGACACCCTCCAATCTTTTCAATCTTTTATCAGTTATGGCAATATTCCTTACTTATATGATATCAATAGGGATGGTTTTGCGGACATTATCTTATCAAATCATGTTTTCTTTAATGGTTGGGGTCGGGTGGATATCCTCTTGGGAAGCCCTCATATCGATTCCAAGGTTGATCTCAGCCTGTATGGCCACAATGCTGCTTATTTCGGCGTCTCTACCGTGGGAGTGGGAGACATCGACGCCGACGGCCGTCCCGACCTCCTGGTGGGCGAACCGAAATACCCCGTTGGTTCCGACGATTTCGGACGGGCCTACCTGTTTGCCGGCGATACCACCATCACCGTGGGAATAACGACCGGGGAGCCGCGCTTGCCGCAGACCATAGCCGTCTCTCCCGCCTATCCCAATCCCTTCAATGACCGGACCCATGTGCGGCTTTCCGTTTCCTTGCCGTTGGAAGTTAATATTAACCTGTACGACGTGACCGGAAAACAGGTGAAACAGGTAGTAAACAAACGTCTGGAACCGGGAAACCATGTCGTTCCGTTCCTCATGAAAACTGCCGTGGAAAAATCCCTCCCCTCCGGAATCTATTTTCTGACGGTAACCACCCCATCTAATGTGTTTACCCAAAAATTGATTTATTTGAAATAAAGGAGGCGCTGTTATGCCGCCTTCAAACAGAAATTAAAAATGGTGCTTCTAACCTCATTAATTCCCCGAAAGACCGGGATTTTCAACATCAGCCACGAATTTCCGCAAATAAACACTAATAATGATGAGGTTAGGAGGAAATGATTTTAGACCCTTGTACCAAAGTAACATTGATTAAAAGCACTGTAACCTTCTGTTTATTAATCAACTCTGCGCTTTTTGCGTCTCTGCGGTGAATAATCCAAGCTAAGATAGAATTCCACTTTTCGCTGAATAAACGGTATTCTGCTGAACTATTATTCCCGCCAATATCTCCGGGTGGTCCGACATAAACCGGGTGGTATCAGCCGGTTATTGATCCGCATTGCGAAAGGGTTTATATTGCGCTCCGTAAGTTCCGGGCAAATCTGATGATCCGGATGCGCTCATCTGGTGTTTATTTTTGCAGGGAGGCGGCAAATGAACATCTTATTATTGTCCATGCCCAACAGCATGTTGGCTTTTCATAAGGGGGCCCGGTTCCCCAACCTGGGATTGGCATCCATTGCCGGGAACGTTTCGGGCCGTCACAATATCGCCCTCGCCGATTTGGTTTTGTGCAAACGCCCTTTGCGAAAATACATACCCCGTCTGATCAAAACTTTCTCGCCCCACATTATCGGACTGAGCTGTTACAGTTTTCAGTACGCCACGGCGATTCGGATCGCCGAACTGGCGAAAAGACTCAACCCGGCCGTTAAAATTGTCCTGGGAGGATATCACCCCACTCTTTGGCACGAAAATATTTCTCCCGCGGATATCCGGTGGGTGGATTTTATTATCCGGAACGAAGGCGAAAAAACATTTGCTTTGCTTCTCCGGGCGCTTGAGGGAAACAAGGATTTTACGAATATCAGCGGGCTTTCCTACAAAACCAACGGCCAATTTCAACACAATCCCGCCGGTACAATCTTAAATCTCGAAGAGCTGCAATTCCCCGACCGTAAAGTGAGAATCCTGTCCGGTTATCATGCCTGGGGAATTCCCTGCGACGTAATCGAAACCTCCCGCGGATGTACTTTTGATTGCCATTTCTGCACCATCACGAAAATGTACGGACGCACGTTCCGGCGTTACCGCCCGGACCGGATCGTCGCTGATATCCGGAACGCGGAAGCAACCGGCGCGCGGGCAATCTTCATCGTGGACGACAACATTACTCTGAATCGAGGGCACTTCGAAGCGGTATGCGATGCAATCATTTCTTCCGGGCTTAACCATCTACACTACATAACCCAGGCGGGCGTTCGCGGGCTTTCCGGCGACAAAAGTCTTGTGGACAAAATGGCGGCGGCCGGTTTCAAGACGGTTTTTCTCGGTATTGAAAACGCCGACCGGGACAATCTAAACTTCCTGGGGAAGGATAAACAGGTTAACCGGGAACGGACAGAACAGGCGGTAGCCTATTTGCGCGAAAACAAGATCATCGTTTTGGGCGCCGCCATTGTGGGGAACCCGGACGACAACGAAGAAGCCTTGTGGGAAAATTTTCACCTGCTTAAACAACTTAAGATCGACGGTCCCCTCTTCTTTACCCCCACACCCCTCCCCGGCACACGGCTTCGCGAGGAGATGCAGGCGGCCGGACTACTGGTCAATGCCGACGACTTTTCTTGGTACATGGGCAATAAGCCCAATTGCCGGACCCGGCATCTTTCACCGGTCGAGATAAATCGAATCATTTTGGCGATGAATCGCAAATTCCTGGATTTTGACCTTCTTCGTTACAACACCGTTCGGCATCACTACCCGAAGTACCTTTACAAACGCTTCCTCAGCGAATTACGGGAACTCCTGGTAAATCTGCTTGCCACAAAACTCGGGTTTCGCGATCGCGATCCTTTAAAGGCGTTCCTGCGACAGGAAGTGAAACGCCGCGACCGGTGGCTCCTGGAAGACCTGAACCGCGACTGCCGCTGTTGGTTATGTTCTTACGCCCGGGGTGAAACCACAGATCTGTCGGTACCTGCATCAAGCGGTTCAATAAAGAAAAATACGTCCGCTTCAGCGAAATAGTGCCTTTTTAACTAACAGCCGAAATTTTACCACTGTAATTTCCCGTACTGTTCACAATTCAATAAGAATTCAATGGAACCTGATCGTCTATATACCAAAGCTTTTTTTATTGCTTTGATCTACAACTTTTTAATCGCCCTCAATTTTACCAACAACGCTATTTACCCGCTCTACATTACCCAGGTAGGGGGTAGCGCGGCACTCGTAGGGTTGTTTATCGGTGTCTATTCCC
>JALUTR010000022.1 GCA_027021785.1 Fidelibacterota bacterium
CCGATCCGGTCGGCGGTAAAATCCTGCGGGACGAAAACGGTGATCCTACCGGAATTCTGATCGACAACGCTGTCGATCTGGTCGCCATCCACATTCCTCCCGACACAAGAGAAGACAAACGGCGTTACATTTTGCAGGCAACTACCTTACTCAATTCCCTGGGAATCACCGCTGTACATGATGCCGGTACCGACGCGGAAACCGTCGCGATTCTCAAAGAACTTACAACCAATAACGCTCTTTCTCTCCGGGTCTATGCCATGTTAAACAACCGACCTGAGGATTATCAGGCATTCCTGGAAGCAGGCCCTGAAACCGGTAATCCATTTTTAATAGTACAGGCGATCAAACTATACCTGGACGGAGCCCTGGGTTCCCGGGGAGCCGCCCTGCTGGCTCCTTATTCCGACAACCCCCTTAACTACGGGCTACTACTGACCGATTCCAGTGTGGTTGCCCGGCAGGTACGGCGGTTTAACGAGGCCGGCTTCCAGGTGGGCATTCATTGCATCGGGGACCGCGCCAACCGGATTGCGCTCAACATATTCGAAAAACTGCGGCGCGAGGTTCCCGGGGATCACCGCAACCGGATCGAACACGCGCAAATTATTCATCCCCGGGACATTCCCCGCTTCGCGACCCTGAACGTCATCCCCGCCATGCAAGCCACCCATTGCACCAGTGACATGTACTGGGTCGACGAACGGTTGGGACCGGCGCGCTTGAAAGAAGCTTACCCGTGGCAATCCTTGGTACAGGCCGGATCCGTCATTGCCGGAGGATCCGATGCCCCCGTGGAATATCCCGATCCCCTGGCCGGTATCTATGCCGCGGTAACCCGCCAGGATCAAACCGGCCGGCCGGAAGGCGGATGGCAACCACAGGAACGCTTGACAATCCGGCAGGCAATTCGGATGTACACGGAGTGGCCGGCCTATGCTTCCTTTGAAGAAAATCACAGGGGAAAGATCGCGCCGGGTTATTTCGCCGATTTTACCGTTCTATCCAATAACCTCAGTACCATCAACATCCGCCAAATCCTGAATACACGAGTTCTTTTCACTGTGGTAAATGGTACCGTAGTTTACGAAGGGAAATAACGAACCAAACGGTCACTAAACGTCCGGAAATTTTTCCGGTCACCTTAATCAAAGCGAACAAATGCTTACCAATTCCGACATGAAACGCCTGCGGTCATTGACCCGGAAAAAATTCCGGGAGCAATATGGCCAATATCTTATCGAGGGTCGCCGCTTAATTACCGCCGCACTTGAATCTTCGGCTCCCCTGTTGGAAACGTATGTAACGCCCGCTTTCCTGGAACATCCCGGGCATCAGGAATTGATACACCGGTTGGATAATCTTTTCATACCCTACACGGTCATAATTGAATCGACCATGAGGAAACTAACTTCCACGGTCACTCCTCCCGGTATCCTGGGCGTGTGTTCCTTTCCGGAAACACTCATACCGGAACCGGAAACCCGCACGAACCGGCTGTACCTGGATCGTATCAGCGATCCGGGAAATCTCGGCACTCTGTTGCGCGCCGCGGCCTGGTTCAATGTAACCCAGGTGGCATTATCCCCGGAAAGTATCGATCCCTACAACCCCAAGGTAATCCGCGGCGGAATGGGAGCCCATTTCGCCTTAACCATTTTTACCGATATTACGCTTGATCGATTATGTGGCGCACCCCATGTCGTCCTGGGAGCGGACCAGTGCGGTCAGCCGCTGTCCGAATTGAAACTTTCTCCGGAAACTCCCTGGATCCTGGTATTGGGCAGCGAGGCCCACGGCTTGTCGCCGGACACTATTCCTTTGCTCACCCATACGGTATCGATCCCGCGCCTTGGGAGCGGGGAGTCCCTGAACGTGGCCGTGGCCGGGGGAATTTTACTGTATCTACTGACAACGGAAATGTGATCACCGGGGGTTTCCGTCCACTACACTCCCCTTTTCTTTTCCTCCAACTACCCGTAATTTTCCGCGCCATGAAACGCAAGGAACCCGACCCTTATGAACCGGACGCTCACCCTCTTTTCCGCCTTTGGAATCGTATTGGCCTCGATTCTGGCGGCCTTTGCGGTCGGGGCCGGGATTGCCCGTTTAGGCACCGCCTTCCTGCCTGAACAAAACCAGCAATTTCTTCCATATCTTTCCATTTTCATCGGCCAGGGTTTTATGGTGATCCCCCTGATTTTCTTCCTTGTTTACCGGAAAGAACCTCTTCTTCAACGACTTCGTTTACAGGTTATCTCATCGCAAATTGTTATTGCCACCGTACTGCTGTCACTCGGCATTGTTATTATTTCCGATGAAATCGACCGTATTACCAACCTGATCTTTCCTCAGCCCGATTATTTCATCAAACTGTCGGAAATGTTAAATACGGATTCTTCCGGCTCGTTCCTTCTGTTGGTTCTCGCGATCGTGGTTATCGCCCCGCTGGGCGAGGAAATGTTGTTTCGCGGTTTCCTGCAGAAATTCCTGGAGGAATATTGGAAAGATATCACCCGGGCAATTTTGGTTACAAGCATGTTCTTTGCGCTCATTCATTTGAATCCTTATTGGGTAATCCAAATCTATTTAATGGGCATGATTCTCGGCTATCTTGCCTGGCGGACGGGATCGGTAATCCCCAGTTTCATTCTTCACGGCATAAACAATGGGTTGGCTCTGGTCTTAAATTCCGCCTCTCCAACCCTGGACCGGCTGTACACCTGGAATGAACATGTATCCCCCCTGTGGCTCCTTGTGGCCGCCGGTTTAATCTTTGTCGGCTTTAAACAGCTTCATAAAATTGTGGAGGAACGGGTATGAGAAAAGAATTGTACGGACATGAAATCTCGGTCTTGCGGGACACGTTTCGCCGTTTGCTGAGGCGGCATGCCAAGACCAATATCGTAAAATTAATTAAGAAAACGCACCCGGCGGACCTGGCCCTCCTTTTCCGCTACTTCAATGACGCGGAACAAAAAACGCTTTTCAATCTTATGGACGATCCGGAAAAAACAGCCGAATTCCTGATCGAACTGGACGAAGGCATTGTCGCGCCCTTGCTGGAGGACGAAGAGCCCCAACGTATTGTTCAATTCTTCCGGGAATTAGGGTCCAACGACCAGGCCTATATTCTTGGCCTCTTACCGGAGGAAAAAGCCCAATCGATCATGGATCTCTTGCGGGCCGAGGAACAGGAGGAAGTCGAAGAAATCATGGCTTACCCGGAGGACAGCGCCGGAAGCATCATGTCGACCGACGTGTTCACCCTTAACCAGGACACGCTGGCCAAAGACGCCATTGCCGCGCTCCAGGGCTTTGAACAGGCCGAAATGGTTTTTTACCTCTATGTAACCGACGAAGACAACCGCCTGGCAGGGGTAATTTCCCTGCGGGACCTGGTAACGACCAAACCCAATGTCACATTAAAAGACATTATGATCAAGCAGGTTCATTCCGTACGTCCCGAGACCGACCAGGAAGAGGTGGCCAAAATCGTTTCCCGGTATAACTACCTGGCCCTGCCGGTGGTTGACATGGAAAACCACATCCTTGGTATTGTGACTGTGGATGACGTGGTTGACATTATTCGTGAAGAGGCGACGGAAGACTTTCTACAAATGGCCGGTGTCGGGAAAGACCGGGAGATTCTTCTTAAATCAACCTTTGAAGAGTCCAAACTGCGTTTTCCCTGGCTGTTTGCCACCTGGCTTGGGGGAATTGTCGCCACTGTCATCGTTACGTCGTTCGGAGATTTGCTTAACAGGATCTTCGTCCTGGCCGCTTTCATGCCGATCATTGCCGGCATGGGCGGCAATATGGGAACGCAATCGTCCACCATTGTTGTGCGCGGTATGGCCACCGGCCGGGTGGACTTCGGAAACGCCTTCAAAATCATTTTGAAAGAAATCCGCGTCGGTTTGATTCTGGGGGCGTTTTACGGTCTGTTATTGGGAGTATTTGCCTATTTTCGTTTCTATGATGTATCCCCGTACTTAGGATTGGTGGTAGGCCTGAGTATTTATTGTTCCATGCTGATCGCCACCTCCATTGGTGCTTTCGTTCCGATTTTTCTCCGCCGTATCGGGGTTGACCCGGCGATTGCCACCGGCCCCTTTGTAACCACCAGCATAGATATTCTCGGGGTATCTATTTACTTCCTGATTGCTTCAGCTTTGTTACCGATCTGATGCACCCCTTTACGATTTTACTTTTAGGTGGTTTAGCCCTCTACAGCCTCTATGCGCTCTATTTTCTTAGCGGCCTGTTTCGTCTGAAACACCGTGAAAAAAACGATCGTAAGCCGGTTCCTTCCGTCTCCGTTGTCGTTGCCGTACGCAACGAAGCTTCAAACCTTCCCGCTTTATTGACCGACCTTGCGGATCAGGATTATCCCCCCGACAAATTGGAAATTTGTATTATTGATGACCGATCCACGGACAGTAGCTGGTCAATTATTCAGGACTTTTCCAAACGATTTCCGCAGATAAAGGGCATCCGGATAACCGAACCGTCCGCCATTATGGCTCCGAAAAAGCGGGCCCTGACCAGGGGAATCGAAAAAGCCTCCGGGGAAATCATCGTCGCCACCGACGGGGATTGTCGCGTTCCGGCAACGTGGATCACCAGCATGGTAAGTGCGTTTCAACCCGACACCGGGATCGTCGTAGGGTTTTCCGCCGTAAA
>JALUTR010000023.1 GCA_027021785.1 Fidelibacterota bacterium
CGCAACTGCGGGAAAAAGTACGAATCAAGTCAATTTCAATTGTAAGACAGTTATTGAATAAGCACCTCACGTCGAAGTGAGAAATGTTAGTTAAATTATTAATGATAAGACTTATGTTTACATTTTGGCTAACGGTTCTGTGAATGGCACGTGTCCCGTAGGGCATGTAACTATATACTTTGTTGTATTTTAGTAGCCGCCCTTTCCCAATGTTTAATGGAAGCATTTTGTCCTTCTTTTTTGTCAAGGTGAGAGAGGTTTATATTTGATCTCCTCTTTTCATTTTATTGGTGTGCAACCTCCTTATAACAAACGGTAAAGAATAGAAAAGCGCGCAGCCATTTGCAAGATTATTATATTCGACGAAGTAATCCCTTCGGTTATGGGTGGAAAACCAATCCGCAGGCTGATTGCAGGATCGGATTACACTTTAGCCTGATCGTTCATGGTCTCCCGACCATGAACAAAAGGACATTTGCAGGAAGAACAGGACAAAAGTTTGGAAGTTGACAATCAGTGCCGGTAGATATTTCTGTTTTCACGGCATTTTCTCCAATGATCCCACAGACCGGCCGGCGGATTGGCTTCCCGCCACGCGCCGGTCCGCCTTGCGGACTCGCTTCGCTTCCCGACCTTCGTCGGGAGTTCCTGGTCCTTTGTGTTTAACAAACACGGATCTACACCCGACAAACAATACCCCGGACCTTCATCCGATCCTCTGCTCTTCATGCCGTTATTTTTCGAAAATCCAACAAGGAACACCGAACGGTGATTTACGAAATATTGGGGGTTGCCTTTACTTTAAAAATCAAAATCCGCCTGCCCCTTAGCGAAGTGTAACGGGGTTGATCGGTGTTCGGTGCGGAATCAGCGGTACACAAAAATCATGGCGTAAATAATCAGAAACACCAGGGTCAAACCGATGGTCAGCGCCGACAACCCAAAAATCTTGATCCAACGGAGTCTACTGGACGACGGCGGGCCGGCAATAAGCTCTTCGGGGTTTTCCATTGCCATCAGTCGTTCATATTCCCCGGGCTTATCGTGCTTCAGTTCTTCCAGCGACATCCGACCGGTGAAGATCACCGGGTCCATGGGAAACTTGTCAGGCCGGAAATGGGTGTTGAAAAAGTGAATGGTAAAGATGAATGCCGTGGCCAGCAAAGCCTCATCGCTGTGCACAATCGTGGCAACGTTGATCATCCATCCCGGCAGGAAGCGGGTGAAGAACGTCGGGAACCACAGCATCAACCCGGTGCTGCCGATAACAACGACACCCCAGAAAACAGCGAAGTAGTCGAATTTTTCCCAATAGGTGAAACGACCGTACTTGGGTCGTTCTCCCTTGTGGATAAACCACAGGAAGTGTTGCCAGAACTGCTTGATGTCATTCAGGTTGAACATCATCGAATCTTTGCTGAAGATGAACTTGAACCAGCTTTCGTCCGATTTGATCTTCATCTTGTAGACCTGCCAGAGATGGTAGGCAAACAATCCCATCAGGGTGACGGCGGCAATCCGGTGGAGTACCCCGGTTACACCGAAACCGCCCAGGGCGCGGGAAATAACGACCGCCCAGGCGGAATACGAAAATTTAAGGGTCATGCCGGTGATGGCCAGCGTAAAGAAGCTCAGAATCATCACCAGGTGCATGACGCGCTGCGTCAGCGAAAAACGAACATAGAAACGTTTGTAGGTGGTGCGTTTCAGGGGCTGCCAGGTTTTCCGGTCCCGCCACAAACGTAACAACCAAAGCAATGTGTGCGCGAGGAAAAACGTGAGCGTTCCGACCAGGAGGGTGGTCATGAATAAATAGGTGTAATACAAATACGGGTACTTGTCCTTATTGTGGTGCGTCGCGTGGGTGAGGTAACCGGCAAACTCCCGCTGCGCGCCGGGATGGCATTTCTTACAGGTCTGGACGACGTTTTTAAAGCTCAGTGTCGACCGCGGATCCTCCGGCGGCAGGATATTGTGCGTTCCGTGACAATCGTAGCACTTCGCCGCGCCTTCCTCTCCCAGCCGCGAGGCCTGGCCGTGGACCGTCGTGAAATAGGTCGTTGACTCCTCCGTATGGCACCCACCGCATTCTTTCATCATCCTCATACGGAAGCCCTTGATATCGATCCGGCTGATCGTATGCGACGTATGGCAGTCCTCACAGATCGGGAGTTTCTTGTCGGTTTTAACGTTTCCCGGCCAATGGATACTCTTCTTGAACTCATCCTCGATGCCCTTGTGGCAGGTGCCGCAGGTACCGGCCAGGTGACGCGGATTGACCGAGGAATTGGGATCGCTCTTCGGCAATTCATTATGCGCCGTATGGCAAGAGGCGCAGTTCGCCGCCACCACGAGGCCGGCCTTGAGCAGGCCCCGACCGTGAACACTGTCAATGTAACTATTGAGAATGTTCTTCGCCTGGGGGATCTGCTTGGAAATTACCTTGGCAACCGGTTCCCCTTTCGCGTGGCATTGCCCGCATAACTTCGGTACATTCATGGCAAAGGTCGGTGAACCGGGATCCGTGTGGCGCTGGGTGGCATGGGAATTGTGACAAGTCTGACAAGTCGGAGCATATTTGTCGCCGGCCGCGGCCCGCTGGCCGTGAATACCCTTCTGATACCGACCGACAACATCGGCATGACAAATACTGCAATCGACTTTTTCTTTGATCGTCGAACAGGGTCGTCTTACCAGGGTGCTGACTTCATTGTGGCATTGGGCGCACGCCACGGAACTGTGGGCGGAGGTCTTGAAAGCGTATTCGTCGACAAACAGGGAAATCGTTTCCCCATCGCGTCGCGCGGTTAGATTCTTATCGCTGTGGCATTGCATGCACACGCTGTTCGCGACGCTCTGCAAGTCGACCGGCGTTTGCCGTATCTTGTGCGGCTGGTGGCAATCGATACAGGACGGAATCTTATGCGGCTCTTCCTCCCAGAGACGGCCACTGATAACCTTAACATGCACTTCTTCAATCCGGGAGTGACATTGAGTACAGGTTTTCGCGACGTTCTTCGGATTAATACTGGACTTGGGGTTATTGACGGTCAGAATAAGATGCGCCTGGTGACAGGAAGTACATACGGCGGTAACGCGTAATCCCATCTTGTACAGCCCCTGGCCGTGAATACTCTGGGAGTAGTTCTCCAGGATTTTCTTCTGGGGGATATTCCGTTCCAGGGAAACTTTGGTGCCCTCGTGATGACAGCGGCCGCACAGGACCGGGACATTGAGTTTATCCGTCGGCGAGTCCGGATCCGTGTTCGGTAAAATGTCGTGATTATTGTGGCACGTGATGCAGCTCGGGGCGAGCGGATCGCCTTTCAGCGCGGCCCGCGCGTGAACGCTGCGCGATTGTTGCTCAACCTCCTTTTTGTGGCACTTACCGCAAACCTGAAGTTCAAGTTTCTCCGTCTCGGGCCGCGTCATGGAATGTCCCTGGTGACAGTCGGTACAGGCGGCGTTCGGACGATCACCTTGTGTAACCGCGTGAATGCTGTGATCGTAAACTTTGTTTTCCTCTTCGTGGCAGCGCTTACATAACCCGTTCACGTTCCGCGGGTTAACCGGCGATTTCGCGTTGTCCGGCTCGAGAATATTGTGTTTACCGTGACAAGTAACGCAGGCCGCTGAGGGGGCCCCTTTTTCCTCCGGCCACTTGCCATGCGGCCCGGCGGTAAGTTCATCGTCAACATCTCCATGGCAGTCCATGCACTCCACCGTTGAAACATCCTCCTCGTGTGGAAAGTCAGTGTCCTCAAGATCCGAATGGCATTCGACGCATTGGAGATCCCCGTGGATCGAATTATCGAAGGTATCGAGATCCACGTACGCTGAAACCTTATGTCCGTTAACGGTGGCAATTAGTGTTTCATCTTCATGGCAGTCCATGCAATCGGAGTTCTCCTGGGCGTAAATCGGGGCCAGCGCCAGGATAAAAACACTAACGGTTTTTATAATCAAACGGCGAAATACCGCCGGTTTATGAAAACTCAATTTCAGTTCCATAAATTTAATTGCGGATCAGCCTGAATCATATAGTTGAAGGGGTGATTGAAACGCTTACCGATATTTCGCGATTTATTCACGTTTGATTTTCACCCCCTGTCAGCGCATCTCTCCTATTCGACACGCCGAATAATTTCAATTCCTGATTTAAGTTCAATCCGTATTTTGCTATATACCTATTTGAAAATGAGGTATATCTCTGAACGATTAAAGATTATTCGGACTGAAATTTACAAATAATAATCATCATTTATGACCTGTTAAAAGTATCATTCCGACAATTTTTTCTACACCTCCTCAGACTGTCGCCGAACTGTAAAATTTTTCCACGTTCCCGACTCCCCCGGTTGAATCAATAGGATTATCATGATTCACCATCGACGAAACAACCTGTGCAACAATAGACATACCCCGACCCCGAAAGGGTTAAACACGAACCCTGAAATGTTCGGATCCGGTGAAACCGGTGGATAGAAAACAGCATTTCCGATGATCCCTGGATTCATTTCTCTGTTGTTTGATCATTCGTCCAATCCATCCAAAAGCAACTACCAAACAAGAATGGTAACCCGGTAAATCCCCGTAGGGGATTAACATAAATAACCGCCGGTGAAACCGGTAGGTAACAACC
>JALUTR010000024.1 GCA_027021785.1 Fidelibacterota bacterium
ACGTAAGTGCGGCCCTCGCCGTAGGGCCGGATACCGATGTCTTCGTAGGTCTGAATATCGCTGATGGTGAATGCATCGTGGAGCTCCACCAGGTCCAGGTCTTCCGTCGGATCGGTAACGCCGGCCATGCGGTAACCGTAATAGGCGGCCATGCGGGCGGCCAGGAAACCGGTAAAGCCGGGATAGCGATCGCCTCCCGGAAAGCGTTCACCCAGGTCTTTGTATTGTTCGGCGGTTTCGTTGGGGAGGAGGGGGATATCCATGTTTCTGCGGTCGGCCACCCGCAGCGTATGACTGCCGGCGGCGACATAAATCAATAAGGGATTATCGGTAAGTTCATAGGCGGTTTTTTCGTCGCACAAGATGGCGCAGGCCGCGCCGACACTCATCAGACAACAATCAAGGGCGCGCAGGGGATAGGCGACAACGGGCGACGTGAGAACATCCTCAACGGTTATTTTTTTGGGGCCCTGGGCATGGGGATTCATCCGGGCGTAACCGCGGTTTTTCACGGCAATTTCGGCCATCGTTACGCGAAACGAGTCTTCGGACTTGCCGAAGACCTGCCAGTATTTTTGAGCCATCACGGCATAGTAACCGGTATAAATATGCCCCAGGGGTGTCTCCCAATCCTTGTCGGCGGCGGAGGCAATATAGTGATTCCCTTCGTCGGTCGGAACTTCGTCCATCCGTTCCCAGCCCATGGCCAGAACACAGTCGGAATAGCCGGAAGCAACTGTTTTGAACGCTTCCCAGAGGGTGGAGCCACCGGTCGCGCCGCCGGTTTTAATGCCGATATTGCCCAGCGGATCCAGGCCCAGGCGATCGTGAATCAACGCCTCCCCCAAGAGCTGGTCGCCGAAATGATCGGCGAAATGGCCGTAATAGGCGGAATGGATGTAGCGCTTCAATTCCGCCGGCGTCTTGCCGATGAAATGAGCGGCTTCCGTGAAGGCGTCGATTACCAGTTCTTCGGTTTTTTTCTCGGGGATGGCACGATCGAACTTGGACATACCGCCGGTGACCAAAAAAACCGGGCGACTCATGGAAGGTGTTTTTAGTTGTTTTTTACTGAATGTAATCATGGCTTTCCTCGTGGCTGGTTGGAATGCGCGGTATATGCAAAAGGATTATGTCGGGATTCCCGGGAAAAACCGTTTTCGCCGGGATCGGGAATCCCGTGGGAGCGGGCGTTATATATATTTTTTCAAATATCAGAAATAGTATTTCCGATTATCGATTATTTCGGCTTTGGCCTTAATTGAACTGAGCCAGTCATTAAACGCCTGACCCTGTTTGGTTCGTAATATATTTTCTTTGATTACGTTCTTTTTTGTTTCGAAATCGGTGGTATCGACAGGTTGCACGCTGACCAGTTCGGTGATGGCGTACCCCCGTTTGGTTTCGTAGGGACCGATAATATCTCCCGGTTTTGCATCCAGCAGGGCGCCGATCAGATAATAATTCCGGCCGATGGTGCTGAACCCGCGATTTAACTTCTTGGTATCGTTGATTACGCGTTCCAGGTCCTTGTTTTCGGCCGCCAGTTCGTCGATCGTAGCGCCGTTTTGAATGCGCTGGTAGAGGGAATCGGCGATTATTTTCGCCGCTTCCATGGTTCGTTCCTTCCGTAAATCACGGAGCAGACGATATTTTACTTCGTCAAACGCGGCAGGCCCGGGAGGAACGATCGAATCCAGGCTTACGACCGCGAAATATTCGTCATTTTCAAGCGGTTCCGAAACGTCGCCGATTTGACTGTCAAAGGCAAATCGCACGGCGCTGCGCATCGGTCCGAGGCCGGGAATATAGGAAGCGGCATCATCAAACGGCCTGGTTTTTGTCGCGGTAACTTTGTGGGTATCCAGGGCGGCGGAAAATCCGAAATCCTGGGCATCGTAACTGAATAATGTTGCTTGGCGCCGCAAGTAATCGCGGGTTCGCGGGCCCATGGTGATCTTAAGCAAAATATGGGCGGCGCGCACCTTCTCAACGTTGTTTTCCGTCCTTTTATCAAGCACTTTAATGATATGATAACCGAAATTACTGAGGACGGGACCGACAACTTCTCCCGGTTGGGCGTCGAAAGCCGCCTTCTCGAAAGATGGGACCATCTGATTGCGCGCGAACCAGCCCAAATCGCCGCCGCGACCGGAATCGGGCGTGATTTGATTCCCAGGATCTTCGGAATATTGATTGGCCAAAGTGGCAAAATCCTCACCGCTTAATATTCGCTTCTTTAATTCCAAGGCATCGTTAAATACGGTTAATGTATCGTCTTTTAAAGGGGTCTTTTTCCAACTGACCACCTGTAAAATGCGTCGTTCGGGGCGCTCGAATTCATCGATCCGTTCTTCATATGCGGCCTTCAATTCCTCATCGGTGGGTTGCAGCGCTTCCTTGTCCAGTATCCGTTCGGTGACATGCAGGGACTTGATTGTAAAATCGACATTTTGCTGGATGTATTCGTCCCATACTTCATCGTCGGTTACGATAACCGATGAAAGGATCATTTGTTGCAGTTTGTAATTGGGGATATAGGTGTTCTTCATGAATTGTTCAACCGGGGCCCACTCATTTCCCTGGGGATTCGATATGGCCTGTTGATATTTAACCTGATCAAATTGACCATCGGTCTGGAAGGTGGGATTGGTCCGCAGAAAGGATGGCGGATTATTTTCCAAATAGTAAATGACCTCTTCCGGGGTGGCTGAAATATCCAAATCTTCAACCGCCTGTTTTACGAGCATGTCCTGAACGATATTGTCCCAGACCTGTTGGCGGACCCGTTCCAGTTCCGAATCGGTAACTTCCTGACCGCTGGAACGTATTTGTTCGATCCGGTCGCTCACCATGCGTGAGAAATCGTTGGGAGAAATAATTTCGCCGTTTACCACGCCGATGGCTTTCCCCGGATCGACACGACCTAAAATTTCGTCAATAATATTCGCGCCGCCAACCAAACCTCCGATTGTCATACTTAATATGAATATTATCAATAGAGCCCACAAAACCACGTGCATTTGGTTGCGAATGGAGGTCATTAGTGCCATGTAAAATCCTTTATGATAATTATTCTGAGAAGGGTGCGAATTTAGATATGTTATCTTGTGGAAGCAATGAACATCGAGGTTGTTTTAATGCTTCACATCTGTCCAAGATAAATGTTTTTGAAGAATTATTTGGACGGCATATAAAAATTTCGGTAATGAGATTGTTCTGATATTTCACCAAATCTTCTCAAATTTCCCCGTAATATTCGGTAATTGGACGCGTTCCATATGAACTTGTATTTCCCGTTTTACCGGCATTAACTACCGGTTGGGGACTTGTCTGTTGGTTGGCGGATCGATGTTAACATTCCCTCCACAAGTGAGGAGGGGACCAAAGGGGCGGTTTGAAAATTTTGACTATATCCTTAAATCATAGCATCTACGTGTTACATCCCCAGGCAAGCCTGCTTAACAATAGAAATCAATTTATTGGTGCACTTAGTACGAAACGACAACCAAGATGGTTGTTGTACATTAATTCCTGAAAAGTAGAATGCCGCGTTGAATTCAGCACTTGATTTGAATGATGAACATCGATTAACCCCGCTACACTTCGTTAGGGGGTTGATTTCTAAAGCGATCAAGAAATTGATAGCATGAGAACATCATGAAATGTAAGTAGTGTATTTATCAGACGAAATTGTCTAATTTCGATCATGCGACAAATTTGGATTACCAAACACGGCGGGCCGGAGGTGCTGGAAATTCGTGAAACACGAATTGAAGAGCCGGGTCCGGACCAGGTACAAATCCGGGTACACTTCGCGGGAATTAATTTTGCCGATATTCTGTCACGGATGGGCTTGTATCCGGGAGCGCCCAGACCGCCCTTTGTACCGGGGTACGAAATCAGCGGTATCATTGAAAAGGTGGGGTCTTCCGTGGACCCGGTATTGGCGGGCAAACCGGTGATCGGAATAACACAATTTAACGGTTATTCTTCGTCGGTGAATCTACCCCTCGACCGGGTGGTGTCTCTGGATTCGAATGAACAACTGCGTACCGGGGTGGTGTTGCCGGTAAATTATCTGACGGCCTACCTGATGCTGATCAACCAAACCCACTTGCAGGCCGGTGAATGGGTTTTAATTCACGGAATCGGCGGGGGCGTGGGGATTGCTGCGACGCAAATCGCCGGGATTCTGGGCGCCGGAATCATCGGAACGGCTTCCGCCCATAAGCATGAGCGCTTGAGACAACTGGGGGTTGAGCACTTGATTGATTATCGCAAGGAAGATTTTCTTGCCCGGGTAATGGAAATTACCGGGGGGAAAGGGGCGGACGTGATCCTCGACCCGATTGGAGGGGCGCACCTTAAGCGGAGTTACCGGGCGCTTGCCGGTTTGGGAAGGCTTGTAGCCTATGGTTTTTCCGCCGCGGCGATCGGTCCGCGAAAAAGAATATTGCATGCCGCCCGGGAATACCTGCGATTCCCGAAATTCCATCCCGTGAAACTAATCTCTCATAACAAGGGTGTGTTCGGATTCCATCTGGGAATGGTCAGAAACGAGAAGACACTAAAAGCTGCCTTGACAACCCTTATAAAATGGTTAAACGAGGGTAAGATCAATCCCTTAGTGGATTGTGTATTCCCATTTTCCCGTGTGCAAGCAGCCCACGAATATATCGCTGCTCACCAAAATTTCGGGAAAGTGTTGTTGACTCCCGATGACGTATAAATCGTTGGATCAACTGAATGATGCCATTGTTCACTGTACGAAATGTCCGCGTCTGGTTTCATTTCGGACGCGGATCGCGAAAGAAAAGCGGAGACAGTACCAGGATTGGGAATATTGGGGGAGACCGGTCACCGGGTATGGTGCTCCGGATGCCGGGTTGTTAATCGTCGGATTGGCGCCGGCCGCCCATGGCGGGAATCGAACCGGCCGGGTATTTACGGGGGATAAATCGGCGGAGTTCCTCATGCGGTGCCTGTACGATGCCGGTTTGGCCAGTCAACCTACGTCATTGAAGCGCGATGACGGTCTGATCCTGAACCGTGGTTACATGACGCCTGTTTTGAGATGTGTTCCTCCGGGAGATAAACCGACCGCGCGGGAATTGGCAAACTGTCAACCGTATTTCAGGGATGAATTACGGCTCCTGTCCGATGTAAAAGTGATCCTGGCTTTGGGAGGGATTGCCTTCAAAGCCTGTTTGAAGTACTACCAATCCTTGTCTCCGATTATCATGAAAAATTATCCTTTCAAACACAATGTCCACTACCGGATGCCTGACGGAAAGTTATTGATTGGCTCCTATCATCCCAGTCCAAGGAATGTGAATACAAAACGGCTAACTTACGATATGATGGTAGATATGCTCATGACGGTAAAAGAGTTACTTTAACAGTGAAGAGGTGCTGAACGGTTTTAGCCGTCGCGCTATTTCAAAGAGATTAGGGGACCGTAACTCAGCCGGGAGAGCGCCCTGATGGCGATCGGGAGGGTCGGGAGTCTTTATTATGGGTTGATTGTTTTTATCAATGCTGTATCCGGATTGCAACCCGTTTTTGAGAATTGCCATCACCGGCGATCAAATTTAGTATATTGTTCGGCATTATCCGTAAAAATGTTTTTAAGTTTTAAGTAGTGTTGTAATGAACAGGATAGCTTGGTAAATTCCCCGCGCTTTTTTGAATGAAACACAGGGTCGTAGCTCAGTTGGGAGAGCGTCCCGATAGCAATCGGGAAGGTCCGGAGTTTTTTTTTGAAAGTTAGGAATGATTAAGGGGCCGTAGCTCAGTTGGGAGAGCGCGTGAATGGCATTCACGAGGTCAGGAGTTCGATCCTCCTCGGCTCCACAGTTTTGGATTATTACGTTTACATTATAGAGAGTGAGCGGACCGGTAGGTATTATATTGGGCATACCAATGATGTGGAAGTTCGTTTACAACGTCACAACAGCGGGTATGAGTCAGCCACGAGATCTGGTTGTCCGTGGAAATTGGTTTATACGGAGACGTTTCCTACCCGTGGGGAAGCCATGCGTCGTGAACGAGAGATAAAACGAAAGAAGAGTCATTCCTGGATTAAATGGTTAATTAATAAGCAGTAGTTGGGAGAGCGCCCCGATGGCTATCGGGGAGGTCAGGAGTTCCCCCGATTCGATCGGGGCTCGGCTCCACAGTTTTGGATTATTACGTTTACATTATAGAGAGTGAGCGGACCGGTAGGTATTATATTGGGCATACCAATGATGTGGAAGTTCGTTTACTCCTTTTTAAGCTGTGAGTTTATTTCTAACGATAACCATTTACACAAATTTTCTTACATCCCCTTCAAACATGATTTTATAATTCCAACCCTATGCCAACATTCACAATTGGATAATATCCATAGCCGCCATTGACCCTTTTGGCCCCTTCCAGACCGATTTCCAACCGAATGTAAACAGGGCCCGGCTCCAGGGATACACCAGCCAATAATCCTGCCCTGTTAAGCACATATGTTCCCTGGAAATCCAAAAAATCATTTTCGGTGACATGTACACCGTCTATGCCGTATCGTCCGACACCGTACACAGAAAACAGTTTGTTAAACCGGTGGCTCACGACCATTGGCAGATTAAAGCCAAGAGCAGTTATGTCAGGGTATTTGTATCTCGTGGATGAATCGGGAAATGAATATGTGAAACATACACCGGGTAAAACCGCGATGAATGTATTTTCACCCAAGGGGGGTAACTGGTGTTTTAGATAGAACAGTAACCCGAAATTGGAAGGAGTTGACCAGTATTTTGCATTAACTTCATAATTGTTTGCTACACCGACACCAATTTTATATTCCATTGTGGGTAAAATAACGAGATTATGTTCTCCGTTTATGGTATTTTTCTGAAAGAAAACCGGAGATGCCAGGTCGATTCCGATACCGCCACTTATACCTAATACAACCCGGCCCGGTTCCACTGTCTCGGCAGTTTCCAAAATAGAAGAACTCATTACAGCACAACCACTGAATATTGCAGAAGAACACTCTAAAACAATCACTATCAATAGATAAAAATTCCTGTTCATTATTCCCGTTACCTCTTATTAAAACACAATTTTACTTAAGCAATTTTTCTGAGTTGAATTTCATGTTTAATTGGTAAAAAACCAAACATTATGGAGCCAAGAACCAATCCGGGGACAAGTCCGCGAGCGGACTGGAGCCAAGGCTTTCAACGGAAAGTCCCTCTCGATACAGGATCGTCCGCCAGGCGGACTGCATGATCAGTGACGATGGGAATGGAAATCCTCAGACAAAAAATGATAACCGTAAAATTGGTTGATAAAAGTTAATTCATGAGTAGCAATCAAAGTTTTTTCGTAATTCAATTTTCTTTGCCTCAGCCTGCGCTTTAGCCTTAATCAATATCCAAAAATGACGCCCCCGTAAAAAGTATTGTTTTAGAAATCATGGTATCACAGTAGCAAACCGGGTAAACTCCCGTGATTCGCCCCATATTTTCCGTAAAACACACCTGAAGGGCTTGAACGCCAATTCTAAACAATTATAAGCCCATTTTAAAACCGAAAAAGCCCGGTTTTCCGATGTTTTGCCTGTTTCCAGAACATATTTCACCGTCCGGAACAGATTTATCCCCAGGGCCTTGGTTATCCCGGCAAACCGAACGCGCTCAAGTCCCCGGTACCGTAACCTCTTTGCCCCCAGCATATGCACATAGCGGGAATTCGTACCCTCAATACCAGACCGGTAACGATACTTATTCCTGAAAGTCTCCCCGTCCTCAGCCTTACGACGCTGATAAATACGCACATCCCGGGCCAAATACTGCCAATGATATCCACGCCGGCCCTTTACCACCGGACACTTACCAAGTTTACGAATGGAACATCCCTCACAAACCGACCCCTCCCAAAATGCCGTCAGACTCCCTTAACGACGATTCTTACGTACACGCACCGGCGACTGACCGGCAGGACAAGTCTTAATCTCCTGGGTATCAAATGCAAATACAAAACCATCAAAATCCTTCTCTCCCTTCCTGCCCGGTACGGGCGCAATTAATTCCACCGAATGTGAACGGACCTCCAATACATTCTCATCACTCCCATAGGCGGCATCAGCCAATAACTCTTCCGGAGAAAGCTTGCGGTCCTCCACATCCTCAAGTGCCGGCTTCAAGGCGGCGCTGTCATGCATATGCGCCGGCTCCACCTCCACATGTGTGATCAGATTCAAAACCGGTTCCTTATCGTCCTCCTTATCACCAGTCCTGCTGTCTTCGCCGGTCCCGGACTCCGGTTGTTCGGTCTCATCCTCTGCGGGGGTAAATGTTTCCTGTATCTGTACCTGGTATCCCTGCCCCTTATGTCCGTCATAACCTGCATCCGGATCAGATGGGTTCTGGAGACTGTCGGACGTTATTTCCTTCGCCGGAATAACAATCACTTCATCCCCCTCAACACGGCACTGCTCTCTGAATACACGCTCAACCAGTTTGTAACTGTACAGCTCACATATGTCAGCATACGCCGCAAAGGTCTTTATCAAAACATACATGTCCCGGGCGATCTCAACCAAACGCTGTTGCGCCTCCGAAGGCTTTACATTCCCGAAATAACCGGAAGAACCTTCCTTAAGATAACGGGCGGACAAATCATCACTGATCACAGCCTCATAAACCTCCCGGTGCTGACGCTTTACGTTCCGTAAAAACTTACTGAGCGTTCGGCTGAGTAAACGTACCCGACCCAAACGGGCCATGTTGGAATAGATATGCACCGAATCCAAACGCTGAAAACGCGTGTCCACTTTGAATATATCCGCCAGATGATCCGTCACATCCTTAAATATCTCCTGATCCAGACCTCCACCGCTCATGGCCTGACGTACTGACCACAGGGTCTTTAAACTTAAAAGCTGTTGTTCCTGTTCAAAGGTGTCCAGGGCATAATGCCATTGCTGGTTAAAGGCCAACTCCTCATAGGTCCGTTTATCGGTCAAATCAAAGATCTGCTGTAAAACGGCAGCGCCCATGCAGGTCACCAGGTCTTTACTGGGGCGCCCCATATGATCGGAGTAGTTTTCCGCTAAACGGTGGGCCGGTAATTTGGGCAGAATATATTTGCGAAAGATACCGGCCCAGCTCTTTTCCAGCAGGCTTACCTTTTTATCCGACAGGGAGCCACGCCAGGTTTCCATACCCGGAAAGGTTAAATTGTTACGGTTGCGATAGTACTGCATAAATGCAAATAACCCCTTGTTATTTATGGGTATAAGTTACAATCAACCATTGAAATACCCAAAAGAAATGTTGCCCTATCTTATTGTTTATCAGTAAGTTATTATGCATGAAGACTTTTTACGAGATCGTCAAAAATGAAAAATAGAATAGTTGAAGGTAAGGGTGTCCGCGCTGGTAACGCCTATCATGGTTGAAAGAGAACCTTGACAGAGTAACAGGTTGCAATGTAGAATACACAGTTGCCCTTCTCAACTTCAACTAAAAGAGGAACATACTTCTGTTTTGGCGGTAATTGAACGATTTGCCGTCAGCAATCCCGCAGGAGGCGGGGAAGAGTGATTAAGTAATCACGATAAATAAGGGGAGAGTTTTATGAAATCAGTTATACTTTGTGTTCATGGCATGTTGTGTTCGGGTGATGCTTTGGGAGTAGAGAAGCGTTTGTCGAAACACCCCGCCATCCATAGAGTAGAAGCCAACTATCTGGGTTGCACCGCTACTGTGCATTATGATGAAACGGTGATTACCCTGGAGGAAATTAAAGAGATGGTGGGTGAATGCGGTTTCCACTGTAGTGGTGAATCGTTACCGGAACACGTTTGCAAGACCGGTGATCCCAAAAGTGAACATCACGACCATTCCGGTCACACGATGACGGAAATGCATGGAGATCACGCCGGGCACGAGGAAACGCCGACAATGGAGAAGCACGCCGGCCACGCCGATATGTCCGGCGGAAGTGATCATGCCGGTCACGAGATGGGAGGCGAAATGTCGGCCATGGCGCATGAAATGGGCCATGGGCCGGGGATGGACATGTCAACCATGGTGAAGGATATGCGCAACCGTTTCTTCGTATCCCTGCTTTTCACCTTCCCGGTCTTTTTTTACTCACCCCTTTTCTACCGTTTGTTCAATTTTAAATTTCCTACCCCGGCGGGCGTGGGTCCTGACTTTATCGCCTTTCTGCTGGCAACCCCGGTCATCATTTATGGTGGCTGGCCGTTTCTTATCGGTGCGTACCGGGCGCTGAAAAACGGGGTTTTAAATATGGCGGTACTGGTGAGCATCGCCATTCTGGCGGGATATGTCTTTAGTATCGGCGCCACCTTCTTTTTTGAAGGTGAAGTATTTTACGAAGCCGCGGTGATGTTGCTTACCTTCGTGTTATTCGGGCACTGGATGGAAATGGGGGCTCGCAGCAGCACCAATCAGGCCATTCAGAAATTGTTGACGTTGGCGCCGCCCATGGCGCGCGTGGAACGGGACGGCCAGGAGATGGAAATTCCTACCAGTGAGGTTCGGGTGGATGATATTGTGGTAATTCGACCCGGGGATAAAATTCCGGTGGATGGTGTGGTCACCGAAGGAAAATCCGAAGTGGATGAGAGTATGATCACCGGTGAAAGTTTGCCGGTCAAAAAAGAGGTTGGAACGCAGGTCATCGGTGCGACAATCAACAAGACCGGCAGTTTCAAGTTCCGCGCCACCCGCGTGGGCGCGGACACGGCCCTTTCCCAGATCGTTAAAATGGTGCAAAGCGCGCAGAACAGCAAAGCGCCTTCCCAGCATTTGGCGGACCGCGCCGCCCATTACCTGGTGCTGGTGGCTGTCTTTGGCGGACTGATTACCTTTGCCATCTGGTTTTTTATAATCGGACAAACCGGTTTGTTCGCCCTGACACTGGCAATCACGGTGGTGATTATTACCTGTCCCGACGCGTTGGGACTGGCGACGCCCACGGCGGTTATGGTGGGCACCGGTTTGGGGGCGCAACACGGTATTCTCTATAAAAACGCCACCGCGCTGGAGCAACCCGCCAGGCTGAACGCCATTATTTTCGATAAGACCGGCACGCTAACCAAAGGAGAGCCGGAAGTAACCCGGCTGGTGGTCGCCGGAAATCCAGTGTCCGAAGATGAACTGCTTCGCCTGGTGGCAAGCGCCGAGTACGGAAGTGAACATTTGCTGGCGCAGGCCATTGTGAAAGCGTCGCAGGCGCGTGGTTTTGATCTGAAACCGGCCGAAGAATTCGAAGCAATTCCCGGTCACGGCATGCGGGCCGTTGTTGATGGAAAGGAAGTTTTCGCCGGCAATCGCAAGCTTATGACTGACAAGGGCATTCCCATGGGCGATATGGATCAACGGGCCCGGGAACTGGAAGAGGGCGGCGAAACGGTGGTATATACCGCGGTGAACGGCAAGTTCGCCGGTTTAGTGGTCATTGCCGATGCCGTTCGGCCCGGAGCCAAGGCCGCTGTGAAGGCCCTGCACAAACTGGGAGTTAAAGTCGCCATGTTAACCGGTGACAACCGCGGTACCGCCGAACGCGTGGCAAAGGAACTGGGGATCGATACCGTATTTTCCGAAGTGCTGCCGCATCAGAAACAGGATAAAGTGAAGGAATTGCAGAAACAGGGTAAATTCGTGGCCATGGTGGGCGACGGCATCAACGATGCTCCGGCCCTGGCACAGGCGGAAGTGGGTATCGCCATCGGCGCCGGAACCGACGTGGCAGTGGAAACCGCCGACGTGGTGTTGATGAAAAGTGATCCGTTGGACGTGATGAAGGTAATCACCATTTCCCGGGCGACTTTACGCAAAATGAAACAGAATCTGTTCTGGGCGGTGGCCTACAATATGATTGCCATTCCTATTGCCGCGGGAATTCTGTATCCGTTCTGGCAGATCACCCTGCGTCCGGAAATCGGCGCCATCGCTATGAGCGGCAGTTCCATCATCGTGGCGGTTAATGCCCTGATGTTGAAACGTTTGAAGCTGACCGCATAGAGGTTATTAACAGCGCATTATTCGGGGTTAACCTGGTTAGTTGCTCAGGTTAACCCCCTTTTCCAATAACGATTTCACCATTGGTTCCGTGATCCGTAACATTTGTCGATGGATTTTCCCGTTGGTGGCCAGGATTTGTTTGTCAAATATTGAAAAAGGACCTCCGTCCATCCTGGTAACTGTTCCCCCCGCTTCCTGCAGGATCAGGATTGCGGCGGCCGGATCCCAGGGATGCAACTCAAATTCCCAAAATCCATCGACCCAACCCCGCGCCACGTGGCAAATGTCTATGGCAGCCGATCCCAGACGGCGAACACCCTGTGTAATGTCGGTGAAGTTTTTAAACAATTCCATATTGGCTTCCCATGCTTCCTTGTGGTCATAGCCGAAACCGGTGACCAACAGGGATTGATCAAGCTGATCCACGCCGGAAACATGGATCGGTTTCCCGTCACAAAAAGCGCCCTGACCGGTGACGGCCGTGTATAGACGGTTTGCGGGCAGTTCGGCAACCACACCGACAACCGGTTGATTGTCGCGGAACACGGCGATTGAAACGGCAAATGAAGGGTATCCGTGGACGAAATTCGTAGTCCCGTCCAGGGGATCGATAACCCATAAATATTCGTCGTTATCACCTGATCCGCCGGTTTCTTCGGCCAATATCTGATGATCAGGAAAAGCGTTTCGAATGGTTTCGATTATGGTTTTTTCGCAACTCCGATCGGTTTCCGTTACCAGGTCGGTTAAACCCTTATTATCCACCTTTTTCGGAAGGTCCGCAGCTTTCAGAATTATATTAACAGCTTTCTTGGCTGCCTGTATGGCAATGTTTTCAATATTGTTCATCATGTTTCCAGTAATATTTCGTGTTAACCAAAACGCCGGGAATGAAAAATCGTTGCAATTACACCGGCTTTATTTCCGTATGGAGGGCAAATATTCCCGCGAGAAGTACTTCGTAGTCATTTTCTTGAGGACGGTGGAAAGCAAAATAATTGAGATCAGATTTGGAACTGTCATGAAACCCAGGGCGGCATCTCCGAAGGCCCAGACCGCTTCCAGGCTGGCGATTCCGCCGATGAAAACAAAGAGCACATAAATCCAACGGTAAGGAATGATCGCTTTTACACCGAACAGATATTCGGCTGAGCGGTCGCCGTAAAAAGACCAACTGATCGCTGTTGATACGGCGAATAGTAAGACCGAAAGCGTTACAATCTTATCTCCATAGTCGGTCAGCCAACCCAGGCCTTGTTTGAAAGCATAGGAGGTCAGCAGACTGCTGTTTAACAATTGATGTCCCTGATACATGCCGGTAGACAAAATTTCCTTAACCCGCAAGGGATCGGTTTCCGTCATTCTTACATAGTATTCCGTAAGTTTCCAGGCACCGGTTGTAATGATTACAAATCCGGTAAGGGAACAGATCAGGATGGTGTCGATAAAGGGACCCAGCATGGCGACGGCACCTTCACGAACGGGATACTTCGTTTTGGCTGTTGAATGGGCAATGGCGGCACTGCCCTGACCGGCTTCGTTGGAATAGAGTCCCCGTTTGATTCCCCATAGCATAGTCAGCAGAATACCCCCGCCTACACCGGCCATTTGGGCCGGTGGATTGAAAGCCAGACGGAAAATCATGGCGATACTTTCCGGTATTTCGGAGGAGTTTGCCAACAGGATCAGACAGGCGGCAGTGACATAGATAATTGCCATGAAAGGTGCCAGGTAGCCGGTGACGTGTCCAATTCTTTTTATTCCGCCGATAATGACCAGGGCAACAATCGTCGCCATCAATAAACCGTTTATAATTTGAAGGGGGGATACACCGAAACCAGACCAGATTTCATGTTTGGTAGTTAAAAAGTGGGTATTCCCCAATACTTGCGACACTTCCGAATATATCTGATCGGATACGGTAAAGGATTGTATCGCATTGCCGGTGGCAAACGAACAGATAATGGCAAAGGCGGCAAAGGACACAGCCAGCCATCGCCAGCGGATACCGAGACCATGTTCAATGGTGTACATGGGACCACCGGCGGTAAATCCGTATTCGTCGATTTCCCGGTATTTCACTGCCAGTGTGCATTCGGCGAATTTCAACGTTGTTCCGAAGAAGGCCGTGATCCACATCCAGAAAAGAGCACCCGGGCCACCGTAATAGAGGGCGGTAGCCACACCGGCAATGTTGCCGATTCCAACAGTGGCGGAAAGGGCGGTGGTCAAGGCCCGGAAATGGTTCAGATCACCCTCATCTTCAGGATTGTCATAAATGCCCATAGTAACCTTAACGCCATGCCAGAAGTGCCTGATTTGGGGGAAATTCAGTTTGATGGAAATAAATACGCCCGTTCCGATGAGGGCTAAGACCATTAAAGGAATGGCACGGCGGCTGGGGAAAGACCAGACCGCTTCAAAGAACTCGACACCAAAAACGTATAGTACAAAAAGGATAACCCCGAAAGCAATAAAACCGGCGGTGGATCGTTTCATCTTAGGTTCCTTGATTTCCCGAAAATAATTGCCCGGAGTTTAAGGTTATGGGCGGTGAGGTGCAATTTGGAATTGTACGCGGCGTGATTAAAAATCTTCGGGGCCAGGGAACACTGTGGTTGTTGCCAATCGGTTTCACCGGTGTTTATTTCGGAAAGATTGTTTTTTGAAATCACTGAAATTATTTCCCCGGCAAGGTGGAGTTGCCGGGGAAATAATCGCGACTTCAGAAGCCGTCTAACGCGCCGTATTTATTATTCGGCGGGGTCGAGTTAGCGGTATCTTCGCAGTTTTTTGATATCTACCGGTAGCGTCCGTATGCGTTTTCCCGTGGCGGCGAAGATGGCATTGGCCAGGGCGGGTGGAGTAGGCGGAACCGGTGGTTCACCAACACCCGTGGGGGGTTCGTCAATATCAACGATATAGGTTTCAAGCAAGGGTGTTTCGCGCATCGTTAATAATTTGTAGTTATGAAAGTTCGATTGTTGAACCCGGCCGTTTTTTAATGTAATCGCGCCGTATAAAGCAGCCGTGAGGGCCAGGATGATTCCACCTTCCAACTGGGCCTTGACACCGTCGGGATTAATGGCCAGTCCGCAATCAATAGCGCATACGACCTTATGGATATTCAATCCGCCGCGTTTATCGGTGTTAAGTTCGACCACAATCGCGGCGCGACTGTGAAAGGAGGGATGGATTGCTATTCCCTGGAAATGACCTTTGGGTTGATTGCCCCAATGGGCTTTTTCGGCAACCAGATCCAGAACCTTTACCATCCGCGGATAAATCTCCAATAATTTTCGGCGATAGAGGTAAGGATCCTTTCCGGCGGCAACAGCAAGCTCATCGATGAAACATTCATTGACAAAAGCATTCTGGGTATTCGCGACCGATCGCCAGGCGCCGGTGGGAATGGAGATATCGGACATGACATAGTCCACGTGGATATTGGGAATATCGTAAGCTAAGGTATCGGCGCCGCCGGTAATTAAACCCGGATATGGTCCCGGGCCCGATACCCGATGATTCCAGGAAAGGGGATATCCGTTTTTATCGAGGCTGCCGGAAACGCGGTGATATGTTGCCGGACGATATGTACCGTGTTGAATGTCTTCGTCCCGTGTCCGTAAGACTTTTACCGGCGCTTTGATCAGGTTGGATACTTCGACGGCGTCCCGGACATAATCATATTGCAGGCGTCGACCGAAGGCGCCTCCCATCGGTAATATATGTACGATAACGTTTTTGGCGTCAAGCCCGGTAACCTGCGTACCGATCCTGTGAGCCCGGGATGGTCTTTGGGTCGGCGCCCAGATTTCGCAGGTGTTTTCATGCACATAGGCGGTGCAATTCATGGGTTCCATCGGCGCATGATCGAGGTAGGGGACTTCGAAATCCGCGGTTATTTTTTTACGGGACTCTTTTTCTGCTTTTTCAACATTGCCGTCGTCCCTAAGGACAGTCCCCGGTTTTTCGACCGCATTTTTCAGGGTTTCGGAAATAATTTCGCTGCTGAGATTGGCGTTAGGGCCTTCATCCCAGGTTATCTTGAGCGCCTTACGGCCTTTTATGGCTGTCCAGGTATCGTCCGCCACAACCGCTACTCCATTGGTGACTTCCACAACGTGCCGGACGCCTGGAATTGTTTTGGTGATTGAATCATCAAAATTGGCGACCTTACCTCCGATGACCGGGCAACGGGCAATAACGGCTGTCAATAACCCCGGCAATTTGAAATCCAGACCGAAAACGGCTTTCCCGTTGACTCTGAGATCGGCGTTCAGGCTTTTAAGACTTTGTCCGATGATTTTGAAATCTTTCGGATCTTTAAGAGGTACCTCATCCGGGATCGGTTGTTGAGCCGCGAGTTCGGTCAATTCGCCGTATTTGAGTTTCTGTTTGGTGTCCAGATTAATGACAGTCCCGTTTTCGGCGCGGCAACGGTTGACCGGTACTTTCCAGGTCTGAGCGGCGGCGGAAATCAGCATTTCCCGGGCTACCGCCCCGGCTCTCCGGAGACGATTGTAAGATGTGCGCACACTGGCGCTGCCGCCGGTGGTTTGACTGCCGTAAGCGGCCCGATTGAAATCGCCCTGTTTGATGCGAACTTTGGACCAGTCCGCCTCCAGTTCTTCGGCCACGATCATTGGCAGGGAAGTCCAGATTTTCTGCCCCATTTCACATCGTGAAAACGTGATTGTCACGGTTCCCGAACGATCAATGGCCAGCCAAACATTAGGCGCGAACGATTCAACCGCTTCGGGCGAATCAATACCATACAGCTTTTTCGTGGGAAGACAGAACCCGAGAACCAGTCCGATACCGGCGGAGGTAGACAATTTGAGAAAATCACGTCTGTTGATGGCTGTTGTGGAACTCATCGTACGCCTCCTTCCGCAGCAACATGAATCGCACGCCGAATTCTTTGATACGTGCCGCAACGACAAAGGACCGATGACATGGTTTCGTCGATATCTTCGTCGGAGGGGTTTGGTTTGTTTGCCAGGAGAGCGGCGGCGGTCATAATCTGTCCCGGTTGACAATAGCCGCATTGTGATACTTCTTCCTGTATCCATGCTTTTTGCAAAGGATGCTTCAGGTCTGATGATAAGCCTTCGATGGTTGTAATGGAAGCGCTACCGACGGCGCTTACCGGAAAAGTGCAGGATCGTACGGCCTTGCCGTCGAGGTGGACTGTGCAAGCGCCGCATAATGCTTTCCCGCAACTGTATTTTGTTCCTGTTAGGCCCAGGTTGTCGCGCAATACCCAAAGGAGTGGTGTTTTCGGATCAACATCAACCGTATAGTTTTTGTCATTCACTGTGAGGTTTATTTTTGCCATTGATTCTCCATCAATAAAATCGTTGCTTTGATTATTGAATTACCAGGTATTGGGAATCTGATTTAAATGTATGAGAACCGGAATTCAAATTACCAGTATAATCGGCAATATTCGGGATGGATCTGGTACCTAAAAGGATAGGAAATTATCCGGTTGGTATATTACGAACCACCCGAAACTGAATCCTTAACCGGAGAGCAATATAATAAATTATACAAAAAGAATTAACCCTAATTCCACCGGCACTTGGTAAAAATTTTCGAAGGTGGATATGCGGATTCGCATGAGATCATCGTCGGTAATCAAATAATATTTTCCGAAACAGTTACGAATATGTGCGAAGACTGCATGTGAGTTTTTATAGACCGTAACAACTTGCGATAAGTATGAAATGTAAATAACAAGGATAGCCTATAAAGATGGATTAATGAACAATTCAGGCGAATAGAATATTGGGACGGGGATCAATGGGTGACAAAACCCGTGGAGAATAAATATTGGCGGGTTGAATAATTGCATTTGATGAAGGGATATGAGAAGGCAGGGGCGTTTTGCGTATGAAGAACCAAAGAGCCTTGGAGGTTGTTGTTGATTTCGGATGCTGGATAATAGATTGTAAATCAGGAGTCAGAAGCCGGGGGATTCCAACCGTTAATATTTAATCCTTCGTGTTTTTCTTATCTTCCCGGTAAAACACCACCGTACATCTGCTGATCAGGCAACATGGACAGGACACCCTGTTGGATCGAACCAGAGTGTGTACTCGTGGTAAACAATTTTCACGTTTCATGCATCACGTTTCAATCTAAATATGCGGAATAAAAATAATCCCAATATTCTCCTTTTCTGATTTGCCCTCTAATTGTTATTTTCGTTTGTCTTATGAATTATTCCATTGCTTTATTGTTCCGTAAATCGCCTGTTGTGTACCTGGCATTGGCGTTGACAGCGGGAGTCCTCACTGCTGTTCCATTCCCCGCGATTTTGGTAGCAATTCTTGTTTTCGTGGTTGCGATTGCGGTTCTGTTCATGGCGAGTAATGACAATTTATTTACAGCAGCTTTATTGCTATGTGTCTGGGCCTTCGGGTGGGCTTACCATGCCTATGAACGGGAGCGGATTCATGATAAGGAACAAACGGTTAAACTTTTTCAGGAACAAAATGTCTTGGGGAAGGGCATAGTTCAGGAATTGAAAACTACTCTCAAAGGAGAAAGAATCTCTGTAAAAAACATGCGGATGGAAGCGGACTCTTTTCAGCTCTCGATTCCGATCAGGTATTTTGTTTACAGTAAGAAAAGTATAGCCGCCGGCGTTGGCGACACGATCATTTTTTCCGGCCGATACCAGGTTTTCGGATTGCCGCGCAATCCGGGAGAATTCGATTTCAAAACATTTTATCAACGTCAAAATATTTTCGGCCGGGTCTATCAGAATAAAGAAAAACCGATCCGGGTGATTCCCGCTAAGGGGAATAGCTTATTACGAATGATCCATACGGTCAGAGATGGTATCAGGAACAGGTTTTACCGGGCGACGGATGAATCTGTTGCGGGGTTGCTTTCGGCGCTGATTCTGGGCGATAAATCGGATGTCGATCCGGAACTAAAATCGGCCTTTGTGGAAACCGGCGTAATTCATGTACTGGCCGTTTCGGGATTGCACGTCGGATATGTTTTACTGATCCTCATGGTTCTTACCAAATTCCTGCGAATTCCCTGGGGGTGGGACCGGATAGCCATCATCACCGGTCTGGGTTTATTTGTCTTGTTGACCGGGGGCAGACCCAGTGTTGTACGGGCCTCCTTAATGGCGGTCTTGTATGTGTTGGCGCCAATCGTAAATCGTCCGGTACACGGTTGGAATATTATCGCCACGGCGGCGTTTGTCATCTTACTGGTAAACCCGACTTTTATATCGGATCTCGGATTCCTTCTGAGTTTTACGGCGGTTATTTCAATTATCTATTTTTACGGTCTGTTCGAGAAGATATTACCGGACAGGCTTAGAGTCAGTCAAATCAAAAACACGTAT
>JALUTR010000025.1 GCA_027021785.1 Fidelibacterota bacterium
TTTGGCCTGGAGCGGCAAGGCCATGTCACCGATTTCATCGAGAAACAGGGTGCCCTTATCGGCCAGCTCGAATTTCCCCGGTTTTGCTTGATTCGCCCCGGTAAAGGCCCCTTTTTCGTATCCGAATAATTCGCTTTCCAAAAGGTTTTCCGGAATCGCAGCGCAATTTACCGAAATAAAAGGACGATCCTTGCGTTTACTGTTCTCGTGTATTGTTCTGGCTACGAGTTCTTTCCCGCTACCACTGCCACCCAAAATAAGAACGGTAAAATCAGTCGCCGCCACTTTTGCAATCTGACGATAAATCTCCAACATCGGCAGCGAATTTCCGATAAACGGTCCGAAACCGTTTGGCCGAACACTGTTTCGCACTTCCGGCGGTATGTCGGTTAATAATTTATGATAGGACTCCAATCTTTTAATAATATCAGGGATATTGGCGACAATATCCTTCTGTTTCACCACACTGAATAAAAGCTCATTTTGAAAGCACAGTTGACTATCGATGCATATATCATCGGTTATAATAATCATCGGTGTGTGAGGTTGTCGGCGATAAAGACGGCGGTGAAATTTTTCATAGGACTCTTTTATCACCTTCCATTCAATCCACATGGCCGAATAAGACTCCACCGCGGCGTAATCCAAGGCCGACAACCAACCTCGGGCCACGGTAATATCTCTGGTGTACGTCTCCAAATGGGGAAGTAAAAAAATCGACCGGTTTTTTTTCGATAACCGTTTCCCATGAGACGTTATTACCAGGAATTTCATTATATCACGCTAAAGTAACCCGGTAGATCTCATCAATAGAAGTTTTACCTGACAACACATAATAAAGGGCCGCCTCCCGCAGGGTAATCATTCCGGATTTAACCGCCGCATCCTGTATTATGCTGGCAGTGGCGCCTTTATTTATCAAGGTTGAAATTTCCTCATTGGGAATCAATAGTTCATATACACCGGCTCGTCCGAAGTATCCCGAATTACGACAATGAACACAGCCAACCGGTTTGAAAAAGTCAGGCGGTTTATCCATTCCCCTGATATTAATGCTGTTCAGCATTTCCTGTGACGGTGGATAGGGTTTTTTGCAACGCGGACACAACAAACGGATTAACCGCTGGGCCAGGACGGCTCTGACGGTGGAACTTACAAGGTAAGAATCGATGCCCATGTCAAGCATTCGTGTGAAACAGGAGGCCGCATCATTGGTGTGAATGGTGCTGAAAACCAGGTGTCCCGTTAATGCCGCACGAATCGCCAGTTCGATTGTTTCCACGTCACGCATTTCACCGACCATGATAATATCCGGGTCCTGTCGCAACATGGAACGCAGTGCGGCGGCAAATGTTAAACCGGCTTTCGTATTAACTTGTCCCTGATTAATATTATCCAGACGATACTCAATCGGATCTTCAATCGTCATAATATTTACGCCCACGGTATTAATCACATTCAGGGTGGCATAAAGGGTTGTTGTTTTACCACTCCCGGTAGGACCTGACACCAAAATAATCCCGTTCGGTAAATGAATGACCTCCCGCCACTTTTCCAATACCTTGTCTTCGAAACCCAATTTATGCAATTCTATCTTCCCCTTGCTTTCATCCAGAATACGCAAGACTACCTTTTCGCCGTTCGCGGTCGGGAAAGTCGACGTACGCATGTCCACTTTGTTGTCACCGACAATGTAGGAAAACCGTCCATCCTGGGGTTTGCGGGATTCCGCGATATCCATATCGGCCAAAATTTTGATCCGGGATATTAACGGGGCCATGGATGCCTTAGGAACCGTGTAATGTTGTTGGAGGACACCATCCACACGGAAACGAATCCGTAAATCCTTTTCACGCGGTTCGATATGAATATCGCTGGCGCCGACTTTAATTGCTTCGTGAAACAACATATTAACCGCTTCGATAATCTCGGTATCCTGGTCTATCTCCCGCGAAACCACCGTGGCCCCTTTTTCGCCGGGCCTTCCCTTCCCCGCTTGTTCTTCATACCGGGCGGCGCCGTAAAATAAATCAATGGCTTTCTCGATATCGCTTTCCGTGGCCAACACCAGGTTTACTTCCATTCCCGTCATCTGGCTCAATTCATCCACCATTTGCACGTTCAGTGGATCGGCCGTCGCCACGGTAATCGAATTTTCAATGAAAAATAACGGCATTATCTTATGACGTAAAGCAAACTTCTCATCCACCAATCGCAAGACATCATCCTGGACATCGTAGGTTACCAGATTCAGGTAGGGAATGCCTAATTGTTCGCTCAGAACTTCGACCAACTCTTTTTCGGTCATGAAACCAAGCGAAACAACAGCTTTGCCTAAATAGGTATTGTGTTCTTCCTTATATCTCAGCGCTTCGTGAAGTTGTTCTTCGTCCAGTTTACCGGACTGAACCAAAGCGTCACCCAATCGTTTTTTCTCGACTGCCATTGAAAATTCCTTAAAATACCTGTTTCAGATACCAATGAATAATGTCGGATCCCCACATTAACGCAAAAAACGTACCCAGGCTTAAAAAGGGTCCGAACGGAATTCGTTGGCCAAACGCAATTTTTTTGAACGGCATTAATACCAAAAACAGAATCGAAGCGCTGACAAAGGCCAAAGCCGTTGCCACGATTCCACTCTGCCATCCAAGAATCAAACCAATAAGCGCGGCATATTTTACATCGCCCATCCCCATGCTTTCCTTGCGGAAAGCGAGCTGTCCCAAAACGGCAATGGCATAAAATCCGGACCCCAGACCCAAGGCGCCGACTAAATATAGTTTATAAGCTCCCCAACCATCTCTGAACAACGGATAAAGACCGGGAATTATCCCCACCAGGAGCAGTTGATTGGGAATAATCTGATGGTCAAGATCGATAAATGTTATTACGATTACCAGACATAAAAAACCGGTAAAAAACAAAAAATCCAGGGTTGGTCCGAATTGCCAATAGGCAATTAAAAAAACCGTCGCGGTTAAAATTTCCACCAATACATACCGGGGAGAAATGGACGCCTTACAGGATGAACATTTTCCATGTAAAAAAAGATAACTCAGGACAGGAATGTTTTCCCGGACCGTTAATTGGTGTCCGCAGTGAGGACAACGGGAACGCGGTTTTACAACCGATTCCCCCCGGGGGAGGCGATATATGCAAACGTTTAAAAAACTACCCACCATCAAACCGTAGATTACCACCAATGTGAAAAGCATCCCGGTAGTCCCGTCTCAACCCAACAATCGTTTAAACAACATAATAAGTTCCTGGGGATTAATTGGTTTGGTTAAATATTGATCAGCTCCACTTGTTTTACCTAACTCCCGGTCCCGATCGGTGTCTTTGGCCGAAACAATCACGATTGGTATGTTCCGAAATTGTTCATCGAACTTCAGCAACCGACAAATCTGGTACCCATCCATTCCCGGTAACATCAGATCAAGCATAATGAGATCCGGTTTCACCAATCGTGCTTTTGTAAGTCCGGACATTCCATCATTAGCCACGTGGATTTCATAGCCCGCCCTTTCCAGCAACATTTTAATCGGCTGGATAAAAAAATCTTCATCATCGACAATAAGTATCTTCTTTGCCATTATTTTCCCTTAATAATTATTGTATATCATCCGCCGCCAACCGGATTTTGGTTCTAAACGACTGTTCCTGTTTGGAACGAATAACCATAGACAAATCGGTAGGTCGATCGGCATATCGTATCGCCGTTTCTTCCGTTATTATCCCTTCCTTTAACAACTGATAAAGAGATTGATCAAACAACCGCATTCCCTCGTTGGTGGATGTTTCAATGGTATGACGTAAGAGGTCTAATTCTCCTTTATGGATGATGTCTCTTACCCTGGCCGTGGAGAGGAGAATTTCCAGCGCCGCAAATCGTTTACCCTGGACAGTGGGGACCAACCTCTGCGCGATAATAGCCTTAAGGTTCTGGCTCAACTGCAATCGTATCATTTCATGTTCAGAAGATTTATAGAAGCTCATTATCCGTTCAACGGTTTGATAAGCGTTATTGGCATGCAGAGTAGTCAGGACCACGTGCCCTGTTTCGGCAAAATTCAGGGCGGCTGACATCGATTCCTTGTCCCGAATTTCACCCACCAGCAACATGGTCGGCGCCTCTCTCAGGGCGCTTCGCAAGGCAGCCAGGTACGATTTGGAATCCTGACCGATTTCCCGCTGATTGACAATCCCCTTTTTATGATAATGCAGGAATTCAATCGGATCTTCCAGGGTGAGAATGTGAGCGGCCCGGGTTTTATTACAATAGTCCACCATGGCAGCCAAAGTCGTGGATTTCCCCGAACCGGTCGCACCCACAACAAAAATGATGCCCCGTTCCTCAAGCGCCAGGTCCTTGAGTAACGGGGGCAACCCCAGATCGTCAATAGACATTATCTTCGAAATAATACGACGGACCACAAACGCATCGGAATTACGTTGACGAAAAAAATTCACCCGAAAACGACCTACGCCGGGCAAACTATACGTCAAATCCAATTCCCGTTCCTGCTCGTATTTCTCTTTCTGGGCATCGGTCAAAATTTCATTCTTAAGATTTTCAACAATTTCAGGTGTGATTTTTTCCTTCTCCAGAGGAAGAATCCGGCCCGCTATTTTTAACATCGGGTAGGCCCCCAGCGTCACATATAAATCGGACGCCTCGGCCTCAACCATTACCTGTAATAAATCGTTCAACTGATACATGGTTTACTTGGCCATCCCTAAACTATGTTTCAATTCTTCCGGATTTTCCACCACTTCCAACGCATCCCTCTTCTCAATTAATCCGGCTTCACACAATTTGATTAATGACTGCTCCATCGTCATCATCCCCAGTTGCCCGCTGGTTTGAATAATTGAAGGTAACTGGAAAGTTTTGTTTTCCCGGATTTGATTGGCCACCGCCGGTGTTCCGATCAGAATCTCGAAAACAGCAATTCGGCCTCCACCCTTCCTTTTCATCAGCACCTGGGAAATTACACCCAGAATGGATTCACTGACCATCACCCGTACCTGAGTTTGTTGCGTGGGTGGAAACTGATCGATCACACGGTCCAGCGTCTTGGTTGCGTTAATGGTATGCAAGGTTCCGAACACCAGATGTCCGGTCTCGGCGGCGGTAATGGCCAGGGACGTGGTCTCCAGGTCCCGCATCTCTCCCACGACGATTACATCCGGATCTTCACGCAGAGCGCTGCGCAACGCTTTCGCGAACGAGTGTGTGCTGCTTCCAACTTCCCGGTGGCGAATTAATGATCTTTTACTATAATGGACAAACTCCACCGGATCTTCAATGGTGATGATATGTTTACGCTGATGCGTATTAATATAGTCAATTAATGTATTCAAGGTTGTGGATTTACCGCTTCCGGTCGGTCCGGTAACCAGAATCAACCCCTTTTCCCTGGTGATCAGATCTTTTAAGACCTCCGGCAATCCTAAATCATCGAAGGAATATGTTTTGTCCGAAATCGAACGCAAAACCGCGGAATCACCGAAAATATCCCGAAATACATTGACCCTGAATCGCCCGATCCCCCTGAACTCACAGGAGAAATCGATTTCCAATTCTTCTTCATACTTCTTCCGTTGTTCTTCATTCATGATGTCATAGATAAGAGTATGTACTTCTTCCGGAGCCATCGACGGTAAATCGGCGCGGCGCAATTCCCCGTCAATACGGACAATCGGCGGTGAGTTCGGACTCAGATGCAGATCCGACGAGTCCAGCTCACGCATAAAATTCAACAAATCATAGATTTCGATGTTAACCGTTGCCATAGCTACAATAATTTTACGATGTTCGGAGTGATGAAAATTAACAATTCGGTCTGTTGTGAATTTTTTATCCGACGGGTAAAAAACCGTTTGATAAATGGTATTTTCCCCAGAACGGGAACACGGGAAACGGTCTCGTGTTGTTGATCATAAATGAGGCCGCCGATTAATAGTGTTTCTCCGTTGGCAACCATGACCTGGGTTTGGGTTGATCGGGATGACACAACCGGACGATCAGCGTTGGGTCCGACAAACTCGGTAACGGCCTCAACCTGGGCATCGATATTCATGGAAATGAAACGTCCCTCGTTTATACGGGGCTGGACATTCAGAGTTATGCTTACATCTTCATCCTGGAAAGTATAGGGTTGGGTTCCGAAAGCACCGCCCTCCGCCTGGGGGACAAGGATCGGAATTTTCGTTCCGACATTGACGGTTGCCCGGGTATTGTCAAAAGTCGTGACCTGTGGTTCCTGTATAATCCTGCTTGACCCGTCAGAGGACAGAATATCCATCAAGGCGCTAAAAACCGGTAAGGTAAGGGTTGCTATTCGTAGATCGGCCCAACGCCCGATATCCAACTGCCCTGTCTGTTCGGTAGTGACACCGGCGGTCGCTGCGGCCGGTGACGTGGGACCGGATAATTGCGCTCGCATATCCCAGTTAATTCCCAATCTTTCATCCATCGACAGTTTGGTTTCAATAAATTTGACGGAAATATTAATCTGCGGGACCCTTTTATCCAACTTATAGATAATATCTTCGATCCGGTCGAAATTATAATGCATATCCGTTACCAGGATATGATCCGGAATAGCCGCGGCAGCGCCGGTACCTAAACCGCCGATGCCACCCACACCGCCGGCGCCGGCCACACCGCCGACACCACCCACTCCGCCGACGCCGCCCGGTTGTGTTCCACCACCGCCCAACGAACCACCCACCGGCGCTCCCGACAGACTTACCACACCGCCCGGGCCACCGGCTGTTGCGCCGCCCTGCTGACCACCGCCGCCCAGGACACCGCCCGGTGAAACCGGCGAAAATATCTGTATCCTCCCTTTTTTTGTCAAAACATCACTTAACGCGTACTGAACAGCCACGGCTGATACATAATCCAGTTTATATACCCTTGTTTCGAGTTCCCCCTCCATTTCTTCATCTTTGGGTTTTATTACCAGGATATTTTCCTGCATGAACCAATCGTAACCGTTTACTTTTAATATGGCATCCAGTGCCGTACCCAGGTTTACATCGTTTAAACCAACCGTGACCTTGCCTTTGACTTTTCCGCTGGCAATAATATTAAGGTTGTTTTGTGTTTGCAACAACCGCAACACGTCAATCAGGTCAGCCCCTTTAAAATTCAACGAAACAGTTGTTTCCATCGTTGACAAACGGCGCGCTTTGATACGTTTCGCCTTCTCTTTCTCTTCCGGTTTCCAGAATATCCGAATCAGACGACCGTCGCTGACCTCAACATGGTAATCCGGTAAAGTCGTAAAGAGAAGCGCAACCTCGGTATATTTGGAACGCTCAACCGCATCTATCTGATACAAGGGAGGCAAACTGATCTGTTTTCGATAACGCTCCTCCGGGAACGAAGCATTCAAAAACTTCAGCCTTAATATCGGGGGGGAAGCCGTGGCTTCGTCTTTGAATTCTATTCTTTCCGACAAGCGAATGGAAACACCCATTTCATTTTCAGTCTCATAGGTTGTTATCAATTCGACTTCCTGGGCCAAAACCAGGGAACCAAGAAGGAACGCAATATATAATTTCCGTTTATTCATTTAATGACAACCTAATCGTTTTCATCCCTTGTTTTAATATCACGTAATTAAAGGCAATTCGATCCACTGTATAGCCACCTATCACATCCCCCTCCTTTACCACACTTTCGTTAATTAACGCAAAACCGGAGTTTCCCAGCCAGGATATACCCGTCAATTCAAAATTCATGGAAATCGCATCTTCGGCAGTCCCGAATATCTTATTGATTAATCCTTTATCCCGGGCATTTTTGGAAGTGCCTGTTGTCGCATAGAAAAAAGGATCATTGACCCAATCCCCGGACCAGGATATTTCCGGCACGGCGGCTAATCGGGTATAAATATCGATATTATCAACATTTTCTGTTTCTTCCGTGGCGCCAACCTCGGAATTTACCGGTATGGGAGACTCTTTCGAGGAAAATATACCCGAATCGATAAAATAATATATGAGCATAATTACCAGTAAGCCAATAAGGAATATTTGTCTCCGCGTTATATTCATGGTCGCTTATATCTGGTCCAAAAATACATAGGTATAGAGAATAACTTCACAGGCAAGATTACCCGCGCTTGTTAATTCCGTTTCCATGGTTATCCGTCCGATATTAATCATAACCGGCATATTCAATAATTCCTCAAGAAAAGCTCCGATTGTCAGAAAGTTTCCCAATAAACGTATCTGAACCGTGTAGCGTTCGATATGTTTTTTTGTAAATCTGAGTTTACTTTTAATCGCCGGGAAAGAATCATCCATGGAGGGTGAAAGCGTACTGATCTGAATATTCTGTTTTTGTGCCAGATTCCGAATACTTTCAAGATGCCGGATGTACGCATCCTGCCCATAAACGATTCTCGTTTTTAACGAATCAAATTCCGCCAATTTTGACTGATGACGGACCTTTACTTTATCATAACTTTCCTGGACTTCAATTAAATCCTGGAACTGTTTTTCCAGTTTGGCTAATTCTTCTTTATGATTGCTTATCTGTTGACCATTCACATATTTATCGGCCCAAACCCACCAAATTGTGGCGATTAACAATACGAAAACCAGGGCAAAAAATGTATTTCGATAATTCATGTTATGCTACCACCATAACCTAAATGTAAAAAATAATTTCCAATCCTGGGTATCGCTGGTCTCTTGCACGTCCTTCTTTACTTTCTTGAATACCCTGGTTTGTTCAAGTTTGATGGCAAAATTTGTTAGTTGGATATCGGCGATAGAAGGATCCGATTTTACGAACCCGGAAATGTCCAGCACGTCCACATAGGTGCCCGGGTTATCGATTTGATTGACCTTTTCGTCAATAACCTCCTTTTTAAAGGCCAATGAAGTTAATTTTATATCTTTCCCGGCAGTTGAAGATAAAATTTTCAGGATTTTAATTTGATTTTCGGAATACACCCGGTCATTTTTCAACAGTTTCTCAAAGCCCCCTAATATTTCTATATCCGTTATTAAATCGAAATATTCTTTTGATTGTGATGACAGGCGATCCCATTGGCTTTTTTTGGTTTTTACCTCATTCGCCAACGAACTGATTTTATAATTGGAAAATAAATAGCTTGTCCCGTAAAAAGGGATAAGAAAGGCTACCAGAGTAGCTGCCAATTTTGACAGAAATATATACCGGTAGCTTGCCAGAATTCCTTTGGGAAGGATATTAATCCGTTCTGTTTCATCGGCCAATAAAGCGAAATTCATGGCATAATTCGGCAATTCATTATCGGGAATGATTGCTTCATCGGCAAATTCATATTTGCCGAACCGCAACGGGTTCAATAGTTCAACTTCAATATCCATTTGTTTATTAATCGTCGGCAACAGATTCGGGATCGTCGCCCCTCTCCCCGTGAACAACATCATTTCCCAATTAAGGTCCGGGTTCTGCTTTTTAAAGTAATTCATCGAACGACTGAGCTCATTGTTCAGGCGTTCAATAATGGGACGTAAGAAAATCGAAATTTTATACAGGCTGATTCCGGATTGGGGGATTACGCCCTTTGTATTTTCGGGCAAACCGTAATCCTGGAGGATCTTCTCCGCCATCGGGGCATCTATTTCGATTGTCCTGTCTCCCACCACAACCCGTTGCATGACAGCCCGGTAGAAATCCTGGGCGCCCAGAACGATTTCACGACTGAAAACCAACCTTTGATCAGATACAACAGCCACGGTGGTCAACGATTCACCCATGTGAATCAGGGCATAACATCCTTCTTTACGATCGGGATAATTCCGGATAAACGATTTCCACAACAAGATAGGTAAGGTCGAGAATAATCTGAGTTTAACCTTGTATTCCCTGAATTGGTTGATTGTCGCGATCAAGGGTTCTTTTTCAACAATCCCAACAACCACGTTTTGTTTGGAGGAATCGCCTAAAGCAGCCGCGGTTTCCCAGTTTATCGCTGCCTGATCAGGTTTAAACGGTATATTCTTTTTAACATTCCATTCAACCAGATCGGCCAATTCCGATTTCTTAACCTTCGGAGTTTGGAAAATCCTGGTACGACTGTTGATTTTCGGAGAATAAACCGCTCCGTATAACGATCTGCGATATTTGGGATCCAATTCATTTTCCAGGATATACGCCAACAATTCGTCAAAGTCATTGATAATATGATCGGTTGTACCCAGGGGCAGTTGATAGGTTTTGGCCTTTTCCACCAGGATACTGGTAATACCGGTTTTTATCTGGACATAACGAATACAATTCTCACCAAAAAAGAATGATATCCTGTGGTTTGATTCATTGAGGTGGCGGAAGAATGCCTCCAGATAATGAGTATACGCCGGTTTTTCCCCGGTTTCCGACATTTCGGAAAAAAGTGAATGATCAAATTCCACCGGTTCAACGACAACTTCTTCTTCCGCATCGGGAACAGTCTGGAGTTTAATCTGTTGCAAAATATCCGTGGGGATCGACTCCGGTTCGGGTTCCGGGGTCGAAGGTTTTTCCGGCGGCGGTGCGGGTTCGGCTTTCGACTCCGGTTCGGGGATTAATTGTGCGACCGGTTCTTCCACTTCGGTTGGAGCCGGTTCGGGTTCAGGAACGGGGGTCGCCGGCTCTTCCTCTGTTCCGATTTTCGCCAAACTGTCGAGCAGTGACTTGGAAGCGCTCTCTGCCCCGGTTGTCTGAACAATTTCCTTTTCCGGTTCGGTATCCAGATCGGGAACGGTTATTCCTTCAACGGCGCGCGGTTTTTTCCTGGGGGTCTCCTCTTGTACGACCGGTTCTTCCCCAACGGTTTCACCAGCCTGTTGAGCGCGTAAAAGTTCTAACAGTCGGTTGGTTGCTAATTCCTGTTGTTCTTTTTCTTCCGGTTCAGACATGGAACGGGTCGGTTTCCTTCATTCGTTCAAATACATGGGCGGCATCCACAACGCGTTTATCGTGGAGCATCATGTCGATAATCAACTGATGACAAGTGGTAACAATCTTACGCGGATAACCCTTGGTTTTTTCATGGATTACTTCCTGAGCGCGTTTGGTAAAAACCAATTCCCCGTCGGGCAGGCCTGCTATCTTCAAACGATGGTTAATGAATTTTATAGTGTCCTCCAAATCAAGAGGACGCAGGGAGTAACCGAATGCGATTCGATCACGGAAATTTTCATGTTTATCAAGAAGATCCTTAAACTCCGGCTGGGCAAAAATAATCACCTGGATCAATTTGGTATCGTTGGTTTCGAAGTTGAGCAATGTCCGGATAATTTCAATCTGATCCGGGCCCATTTTCTGGCCCTCATCAATAACCAGAACAATCCTTTTCCTGGTATTGATCGCCATATCAATAAGATAGTGTTCAATTTGATCCATCATATCGGTTTGCATGCTGGCCTTTTTCCGGATACCGAACATTTTCTGCAAATAGCATAAAAATTCATAGTTATCCCGCCAGGTAGGATCCAGAATCAGATAAAACTTATAATCCTTGCCGAATTCGACAAAACGTCCCAATAACAGGCGTGATAAAGTGGTTTTCCCTGTTCCGATACCACCGATCACGACATTCAAACCACGGTTCAGTCGCAAGGATATTTCCAATCGATTCAAACATTCACCGTGACTTTTAGATTGGTAGAAAAACTCCGGATCAGGAGCCATTGAAAACGGTTCCTTGGTTAACCCAATCAGTTCAAAATAATCCATGAACTTGGTTCCTTAAAACATAGCTGTTCCTAAAAATATGTATTTTCACCGGCTTAAATTCACGAAGCATTTACACCCATCAAAAGAGCGTTACACTGTTCTTTTAACGCCAATTCATTCAAGGGCTTAGGAATAATACCATCCACTTTCAGTTGTTCCAGTTCGGTTTTTATTTCACTGGTGAGATGATCATAAATCACCAGTATTTTTAAATCCCTGAACTCATTTTTTGAGCGCACGACGCGAAGAAATTCCAGGCCTGAGATATCGGACATATCCAAATCAAGAATGACTATCCGTGGTTGATTGCGGTGGATTTTTTGATAACCGTCGAAGTCGTTAGAGGCAGTCTCAATCCTTATATCCTTATAAGCGCGGTTAAGTAAATACGTGAATAAATCTAATTGTTCCAGGTCATTGGCAACAATCAGAATATCGGTTGACTGCCGACCGTCACCAAAATAAACAGGATCATAGGTAAACCCCTGCGCTTTAATGAAGGCAATGAAACGGTCGCGCGCAATTCGGTAGTGTCCCGAGGGAGTGGAAAAAGCTTCCAGACTACCCCCCCGGATCCATCGTTTCACGGTATTTACATCCACCTCACAATATCGGGCAACGTCACCCGTAGTGTAAAATCGTTTAGGTTTGGGCGTATTCATCGAATCACATTTTACCGCTTATTAACACTATTTACGAAATTAATGATATGCACATTTCGCCGGACGTTAATACTTCTAACTTAATATATCAAGATATTTCCACGGATGGTATAAAGTTATTTTTTAGGAATATTGTGAAAACCAACGAAACAGTGGGGAAAAATTGTCTAAAAAAGGGTAATGAGGGACCCAAACTTTTGGTTGGATTGGCCCTCAATCTAATGGTAGCCCGGCGTGCAGTCGCAATCATCACCGGTGGCATTCAACGCCTGATTGGGCCCCTGGGTGGCTCCGGTGGTCCCGGACAGGCGATAGGGGACAGAAACATTAAGGAAACGTCACATCGGCGGGAAACGTTATTTGATTCCCATTAAAAGAAATTAAAATAACCGTGAAAGGATTACACGATTTTCCCTTTCAAATGTCTTGGATTCAAAAAAGTTGGAAACAATTTTCCTCAAAAATTAATACATTTCAAATTACTACCGGAATCAGTATAAACAATAATCACGGCTGTAAAAACAGCCGATTCCTTACAATTTCAATCAACTCGTAACGTGTTCATCACCGCTTTTCCTCATTCTCTTTTTCGACAATTGCTGCTCAAGCGACTTGATCTGCTTTTTAAGTTCCACCATTCGCAATTCCCGATCAACGGTAACCTTTTGGAACTTTTCAAGCTCAAGCAAACGTTCCTGTGCCAGTTTTTCGGTTTCGTATTTTTCCCGTTTCAATCGCTCCAATTCGGCCAGGCGGGTTCTTAACTCTTGCACCTCCTGCAACAATTGTTCGATTAAATTCTCGTTGTCCGGTATTGAGGGAATAATATTAAACCTTAATTTCGAGCCAATATGATTTAAGTTGTTAATGAATCACCTCGATGGTTACATGCACGTTGATAAGGACACACAACACCCAAGGTTACGCATAACTTCTGATCCACCTAAGTTGATTCAAGACCTGATTTCTATTCACCGGTTTGCGCATAATTTCAGTAGCGCCCGATGTATAACACTGGTTTTCATTTGCTTCATGAAAAGAAGTGATAACGATAATTGGATTTGCGAATCCTGACGCACGCAATTCACGAATGGTTGTTAACCCATCTTTTTTCGGCATCATGATATCCATAAATACCAGGTCAGGTTGTTGATTCAGGCATTTGTCAACGGCATCTTCTCCATTATACGCGGCTATTATCTCGCCTTTGAATTCCGATTTCAGGTAATAGCGGAAAAGTTGATTAATAGCGACATCATCATCAACGACCAGGATTTTCATCTGATTTATTTTCTCCATCATTTTCATCCATTCTATTCATTCTATTGGGTTATTCGGAATGTCCGTAAGCTATCGGTTCTTTTAAAACCAACAACCGGTAACCCCACCCTTTTCTTCATTTTGAAGACATGATTCCTAAAGTTCTTATTAATTAATAGATACATTGAATTTGGTCTATTTTGTTTTTTGGATTACCAATCCGTAAGAAACATTTAACACTTCGGCTAATTTTTTCTTATTGTATTGGTACTTGCTTAAGAGAAAAGAGAATAAATCCTTTTCAAAACGCTGATTCGCCTCTTTCCAGGAATGGGTGGTTAACGATTCAAGGTATTCCTTAAACTGTGAATTGATAATTGACGTGGAAGAATCACCACGTTTCAATCCTAATTTTTTCTGGTATAAGAAGTATGTTCGTTTGTCTATCCCAAGTTTAGCGCATAATTCGGGAGCGTTTTTAGTCTGTTCCAAATGTAGATTTAATAAACTCTTATGAAATATTTCCCTTATTTCTTTTAAAGGTTTATTGACAGTAAATCCGAAAATCTCTTCTTTCAGATCTACCAACGGATGTTTCTGGTTTTTCTGCAGAAAACGAACATACGTGTCCACTAATTTCTTTCGGTAACCCAATAATCGCAGTCCGAGTTGCATCTCTTTCTGTACTTCTTCAAAACCTTGCGCGTAAAAATGATTGGCCAACGCCATTTCGCCTAATTTTTCGTAACAAATCCCAAGTTTGTAATAGTCTTCAAAAGCCATATCCCGCATTTCATACTGGACCGTTAATTGAAGGGAATAACTATGGTATGAAACTGCTTTTTTATAATTAAAACATCTGTATTCAATATATCCCAAATTTTGAAGTGCCAAGCTCATCAAATAAGGAGATAAATCCTTTTTTAACAGTCCTAAAAATATTTGTCTCGCCTTATCATATTCATTTTTTTGAATATACAACCACCCTAAATCATTCATCGCTTCGTATTGATATTGCAATAACGAATTCTGAATGGCTAACTCCATTGCTTGGTTAATATACTTTTGCGCTTTTTTAAAGTCATTTAAATAGGTATAAATCGAGCCTATGTGCCGAAATACATTTCCAAGCCTAACAGTATCTTTTTTTGATTTATAATAATCAGCCGAACTACTCAATATATTTAAAGACATATCTGGATTTTCATATTTACAGGAAAGTCCTTGGTATGTTTTTGTTCGCCAAATAAGATTATCATCCCTTGCAATTATTAATGTGTACTCTAAAACTGTAATAGCTTCACCTAAATAACCCAGTTTACGTAATAAATTAGAAAGTTCAGTAAAAACATAGGCTTTAACATCACCCTTTACTGGCTGATCCAGAGCTTTATTAATTGCCGTAATAGCTTCTTTATAGTTTCCATTAAAGGTATGAATTCCGCTTAAACACGCCCACGCAATTGCTTTTAATGGGGGATCATCCAACTGTGTAACTAAAGTAATATCATCTAATATACCTTTTTTATTTACTAAATTTAATCGGTAGATATCTTCAGTTTTTTCTAAATATTGATTTATCTGAATTTTCTCAATTAATTCTTTATTTGTAGGTTCTTCTTTAATGACAGGAAAAAGTGTACGAATATCATGTGGGATATAATTTTCATCATACATGGTGTTTATATCACTAAAAATTTTCATTATATCACTCGTATATTTTTCATAAATTTTGTGGAAAATATATTTTTTTCACTCTCTTTGCACACGTGGCACATATTGTATTCATAATAATTTGCGTTAAGTTCTTATTAAATCTTTTGGAAGTTAATGAATTATTTTTCACTATCAAAGATTATTTTTCATGCCAGTAAAATTATTTTCATTATACATTCATAATATTACACTATTAACAATAAAATCGCGCATCATATTAATAATAATATGTAAAATTTTGTTACTATAAATAGCTCATATTTCAATAAGGATGTTTAATAAAATACAGAATACACCGGTTCGGCTTCCCGAAACCTTCATTTTCGGAAAACTTCACATTTTTATTATTCACTATTTAGAGGTTAAAGGAATTATCAAAGATAGCATCTCTTACAGATTATTATATTATATTCGGTTTTTCTTACTCATCCTGATTGTTGGTCTAACATGCGTCAGACCACAATTATCCTCGCTGCAACACGAACCGGACTTAGAATGGAGAACAATTAAATCGGAACATTTTTTTATTCACTTCCCCATCGGCTATGAATCAGTTGCTTCCAAAGTGAGCACTCTTTGTGAGGAAGTATACTATCCGATCAGTAAATCCCTGAATTATTATCCCGGGCCGACACACGTGGTTATACAGACTCGGACCGATTTCCCTGACGGCGTTGTCTCAAACTTACCCTGGCGAATGGAATTGTTCATTACCGAACCACAAGCAAATATCATTGGTTCGAGGGCGGACTGGTTAAAAATCCTCATTACCCATGAATTCACACATATTGTTCAATTACGAAAACGAAAAGGCCTCTCCTCTTTAACATATCCATTTCTCGGTGACTACAACGCGATATGGGGACAAATCACTCCCCGTTGGTTCCTTGAGGGCTATGCCATCCTGAATGAAACACGATTTACTACCGGTGGCCGGGGGAGGAATGCCTATCACTGGATGCAATTTGCCGCACCGGTTCATAAGGGAAATCCGTGGCGCCTGTATAATACGAATTTCAGCAGCAGAAAAAAAGTACCTCAAAAAAATATGAAGTATGTTACTGGCTACTATTTAACCAACTATATAGCCCGACAAAACAAACCTGAGATATGGAGTAAAATCCTTGATAGTTACACAAGATTCCCGATTATAGGGTTCAATCGATCCATAAAATCTGAAACCGGTAAAAATTCAATTACCTTATACAATGAACTGCTTTCCCAGTTCGAAGTCGATTCATCGGAGAAAAACGATAATAATCCCGGCAATTTCTGGAGACTGTCCAAATTCCCGGAAGATCAATATTCTCCACGGTGGATAGATAAGGATAATATCATGGTCTATCGAAAAAGTTACGATGATCTACAAGAAATCTCTATTATTAACCGTTCCGGCACTGTTCGTCGCATTGAACAACGAATGTTGGCAAAAATTAATAATGGCTTCTCCATAGGAAAAGAGTTGCTTGTTACATCCGAATTATTCCCCCATTTACGTTTTTCGGCCACTGTTTATTCGGATTTAAAACTATATGACTTAACCACAAAGAAGGAACGTCTTTTAACTCATAACGCCCGGGTTTACTGTCCCGATTTGTCGCCTGATAAATCCCAAGTGGTTGCCGTTCAAACAGCCTTACCCACTACAAATTTAATAAAGGTTTCCCTTAACAATGGGAAAATTGACACCCTTTTAAATATCCCTAACGGGACAATATTAAATCCCCGGTGGTCGCCGGACGGACAATGGATAGCATTTGCCTTGAAAGATAGATCCAACAGGCAAAACATTGCTATCATTAACTCCCAAACATTACAGTGGCGCTACCTATATACCCCCGATAATAATCATGACAACAACCCATGTTGGACACCCGACGGACGATTTGTTTTATTTGCTTCCGACAGATCCGGTGTGTATAACATTTGGGCCGTAGATATTTATTCCGGTCGACGATGGATGGTAACCAATTCGGATTTGGGAGCCTTTACTCCGGATGTCTCTCCTCAAGGTAATGAACTGGCGTATTCAGCTTATACAAACAACGGTTTCAAACTTGCTACCATCTCCCTTGATTCATCTTCCTGGACTTCAGAAAACAACATTCATTATACTAACAATCTCCCACATACTGAGAATATATCTCCCTCAGATAATAATATTAAAATAAGTAATTCAAAAATCACCGACTACCAACCCTGGAAACAAATTTTCAAACCACAAGGTTGGTTTCCTTTTTTATTCCGTAGCGAGGCAGGAACTTCCCTTGGATTATTTGCATCCAGTGAAGATGCTCTGCATCGTCATTATTGGCGTGGAATATTAGGCTTCCCAATAAACAATTTGCCTTTCACTGCTTCAGTATATTACACGTATCGTCGATGGTGGCTGGTACCGGACATAAAATTATTCTCATTACCCGAAAGAGTATTGAGTCAGGGGGGAGCTATTTGGAGACGGATACAAGGTATTGAACTATCGTTATCTTTACCACTCACATTAGAGAAAAATGTATATCAAACCTATTTTCGACCGTATTTATCGCTTGTTAAACATACCAGGTATTACCCGGAACAGAACAATTTTCAAAGAAATGAAAAATATAATGGCATCCAATTGGGATTTAATTTTTCGCGAGCAAGTCGAACAATCCGTGACATTGTTCCTCACAAAGCGATTTTTTTTACGGCCTTTATGGACTGGAGTAATCCTGTTATGGGAAGCGATTATTCCGCTTCACAATTTACCGGTGTCCTCAAAACGTATTTACCAACCTTTATTGCTCATCATAAGCTTGAAATAACTGAACAATATAAAAAAAGGGCCGGGGATTTTTTCTATGCCGCTGCCGGTAGTACTCCAATTGGTTATGGCGACGATTATAAAAGAAATCAACTAAGAATAAAGCTGGCCTATATTCTACCCCTTGCCTATTTGGAATTCCCAATTCCACTATTGCCTGTTTTCGCGGATTATATTAACGCAACCATCTTCTATGACTGGGGAACAGGTTGGGATAATGAGATCAATAGAAAGAGAATAATTCCACAGGCCAAATACTCAAAGGGAATACAAATAACGGTGATGAATTATATTTTCCAGAAATTCAAATTCCGTCTGGGAATGATAGTTTACTACCGATCTGTCGATCATAGCTGGCAATCTTCCGCCTTGATAGATTACTACCTATAACAACTTGTATTCCCCTTTTTGAATACTGTCGAACATACCAGAACCGCGCTTAATCAGCCCCCCGTTTATTGAAAATTTATGTACTAAGCCAATAGGAAATCACGTCATTATCCACCGGATCAAATCCGAGTATTAACGATTACCACTTTTCACTAGGGCCGGACATTAATACTTTCATTATTTACCTCTAATTTTTTATTAATGAATTACAAATATTAACCATTCTCGCTCACGCCAGAACCGTTCTCACTTACGCCAGAACCGTTCTCACTTACGCCAGAACCGTTCTCACTTACGCCAGAACCATTCTCGCTCACGCCAGAACCATTCTCGCTCACGCCAGAACCATTCTCGCTCACGCCAGAACCATTCTCGCTCACACCAGAACCATTCTCGCTCACGCCAGAACCATTCTCGCTCACGCCAGAACCGACTACACTTGGCCCTTCACTGGACAGCGGATTCGGAAGATCACTGCAAGCCATTGTTCCTAAGAGAAATAAAAATGTGGCGACAACTACTTTTACTTTCATGCTATTCACTCCTTAGTTTAGGTTAGTTTAGGTTTTTCACTGGCGGGATATTAGTATTAACATTTTAAATGGTCAACAATTTTTACACAGATAATGCAAAATTTTTCATGATGAGTTCATTATACTTCATTATAAAT